>CANETX010000033.1 GCA_947441435.1 Planctomycetaceae bacterium | reverse complement strand
GGGCAACTTCAAGGCGCTCTTCGAGGCGCTCGAGTCTGAGCAGGAGCGGCGCGGAAACCTGTGAGCGGCCCCACCCCTGACAATCGTCCCGAGTCGGAAGATCCGTTTGCCGACCTCGGTGAGAGTCCCGTACTCGAATCTCTGCCCGAGGAACCGGCGGACATGGGGGGCACGCTGGGCATGGAGGAAGCGGCCATCGAGGAAGCGGCGGAGGAGCCCGCCGTCGCGGTGGCATCTGTTCCCGCCGCGACGAAGCGCAGCCGAACAGGGCTCAGGGTGTTGCTCGCGTGCACCGTTCTCTTCGTCGGCGCGCTCGGCTGGCTCGGTTGGGCGTACATGCAGGATCGCGAAGCGCTCGAGACCCTCGTCAAGGATGTCCTCGCCGCGCGCGATACAGCGACCGCTTCGAGCAGCCGGACAGATGACGCTGGCGAGGCGGCGAAGGCCAGCGCCTTGAAGGTGCGTGTCGCGGAGCTCGTCGACTCGCCCTGGTGGGACCGGGTTGTCGTCCGGATCATCGACGCCGAACGCATCGAGGCGATGCAGGCGGAGACGACTGAACTCGCCAGCGATGCCGCCGCTCGCGCGAAGAACCGCATCTGGTGGAAGGAGACTTCAGAGGCCGCACGCTCGGCGCTCGCCGACGAGTCTCGCACCATTCCCGGCGTGACCGCGGCATCCGACACATTCTCGGAGGCGACGGAACCGAATGCGGGTGCCGGCGGATTCGACCCCGAGGCGCGCACCGCAGTCATCGGAGAGTTCGAGAGCAACTCGAACGCGCTCCTCGACGCCCAGAACGCGACGCTTGCCCAGTGGCAGGAACTCCTCGACGAATTGCGGGCGGCGGCGACGTTGGAGGTGCTGGCGATTTCTGCCGAGGCGCTTGATGCGCCAATGCCCATCGACCGCAATCCTCCCGAACTTGAAGCCGCCATGGGGCGCATTCGCGAGCAGGCCGAGTCGGTGCGGCAATTTCTTGAGAGCCGTGACGAGATCCAGCGGGAACTCGACGCCACACTCGGCGAGATCACCGCCTTCAGCCTCGAGGATGGCTCGCTCGCAGCGATGACCGCAATGCGCGACCGACTCGCGGCACTCGAACTCCCCGATGACGCTCGCTTCGATGCACCGCGCACTGCGGCCGCCACCGCTGCCGACGCGGCATCAGCCGTGGCCGACGCCCTCGCTGACCGCGATGAGGCGCTCGCCTGGGTCGCAAGCCGCCGGGATGAGCTCGACCTGATCCGATCGCTGGACGCGATGGCCGAGTTCGCCGAGCGCCTCACCACTGACAGTCCCGAGAGCGACAACCCGCGCGTTCTCGCCGCCGCCGAGGATCTTCTCGCTCGGATCGGTCTCCGAACGGCCGCCCTTCAAGAAGAGTTGCGGCTCCTTGAGGAGTCGAATGCACGAGCCGCGGTGTTCGAGGCCGCGGCAGTTGCCGCAGACGATGGGATCGCTTCTGGCAATCTCGCGGCGGCGGCGCAGGCCATCGTCAGCGCCGCTGCCGAGACCCCCGACCAAGCGAGCCGTCTTGCAGAGATGCGCGGATCGTTCGCGGACCGTGCCAGCGACACGATGAGCGCGATGCGCGACGCAGCCGTCGCCAGTGGCCAGTTTGCAGCGCTCGCGCAGATGCTGCGAGGAGCGCTCGACAGCGCCGATGTGGCGGCGCTTGCCCCGGACTTCGCTGCCGAAGCCGAGGCGACTTGGCAGCTGGCATCCCTTGAAGAGGACCGCAGCTTGTACGACGATGTCCGGCGCCTCGCCCACTCTCCGCACGCGGAACTCGCGGCGGCGGCGAGCCGGTACCTCGATCCTGCGCGCCTGCGGGGCGGCACGGCACCGATGGCCGTACAGGTCGCACGCCTCCTCGAAGTCACCGAACATCCGGGGGTCGCGTTGGAAGTCGAGGGAGTCGAGTGGGGCGACATCGGATGCGAGTGGAACAGCCCGCAGACCTCGATCACCGTAACGATCGACGACGAGCCGCTGCAATTCGAACTTGGCATGGTCTCTCCCCTCGAGACATCCCTGCTGAGACAGGAAGCGTGGATCTCGAAGGGACGCGAGGAGTCCGTCCGATTCGGTCTCAACGGCTTCTTCGACTGCGCTGACGATGACGGCGTGTTCGTCGGCAGCGGAGTGCTCTTGATGGACGACCTCCGCTGCGGCGGGAGGCTCGCCCTTCCGTTCTGGAACGACGGCGATCAGTCCGGGAAGGCTCATCAACTTCTCTTGGTGGCGATTCCCGACGATGCGGTCCGCGTGGCGAGCGATCTGCCTATCTGGATTGATCCGCGCCCGGCTCCTGCGCCGCCGGCAGAAGTGACCGAGGAACCCGCACCCGCCGATGTTGAACCCGCACCTGCCGATGCTGCGCCCGTTGAACCGGCCGAGGTTGACCCCCTTGAACCGGCAGCGGTGGAGCCGGCAGCGGTGGAACCGCCAGCGCCCCCTGTCGATCCGACGGATCCGTCGAACCCTAACGCTGTGAACGACTGATCGCCCACTCGGGCCGGGGCGCCTCGATCGTTTGGCCGGCAACCTTTAGCCGATAGGCATGCAGCGCAGCGCCGTCGCCTGCGCAGTCGACGACCTTGCCTTCATAGAGTGCATCCCCTGCGAGTGGATGCCCGAGGAACGCAAATCCCGATCGGATCTGATGCCTGCGCCCGGGCCCAATGAGTTCGATCTCGACGAGGTCGAAGCCTGAAGGAGCCCCCTTGCGTGCGGATTTCGCCGCGGGCCTCACGACTTGCCACGCGCAACGTCCGCGATCGCCGCTCGCTCCATGCGGCCGCGCAGTGACCTTCGCCGAACTCTTGTGCCGACCGGAGAAGTAGAGATCGAACGCGCCCTTCGATTCGAGTCCGCGGGCAACGAGCGCGAGATAGTCCTTTCGCGCGGCCCATGGTCCGGTGGCGACCGACATGGCTTCGCGAAGGTCCGTCTGCACCTCGGCGCTTCGCGCAACAAGGAGGCATCCACTCGTCGAGCGGTCGAGCCGATGGACGAGACCAAGTTCTGGGAGCGCGGCAAGTGCCGGCTCGCGCTGCGCGAGCCACGTCGCAACACACGGTCCCCCCTGCGATCGCGCCGATTCGACGCAGTGCCACCCTCGCGGCTTGTCGAGGACGAACCACTCGCCGCCATCATGGAGCAGTGCGGGAGCGACAGCCACGGGCTCGGCGTGCGGAGGGGAGTCGGGAAGATGGGGAGACGGATCGGTCATCACGGGCTAAGTACACTACGGATCGCATGGCGTTCTACACGAAACTCGGCGCGATCCCACCGAAGCGGCATATCCAGTTCCGCAGGCCAGACGGCAAGCTCTACAGCGAAGAGGTCTTCGGGACCGAGGGATTTGTCGGCCCGACTTCGACGCTCTACCACATTCACCCGCCGACTCAGGTGACCGGGTGGAAGCCCATCTACGCGTGTCGCCCCGAGTATGTCGAACGCGAAGTCATGCGAATGCGGCATGTCCGCAGCGCTCCCATGCTTCCCAAGGGAGACCCGGTGACGGGCCGCACTGTCCTTTTCGGCAACGACGATGTCGAGATGTCCGTGTGCGTTCCGGCGGAGCCGATGAACTACCACTTCAAGAGCGGAACAGGCGACGAGTGCATCTTCATCCATCACGGTTCGGGAACGGTCTTCACCGCGTTCGGGACGCTGGCGTTCCGCCCCAAGGACTACATCCTCATCCCCAAGGGGATCACTTACCGGATGGTCTTTGACGCGGCGAAAGCGGGAGATCCCGCGCCGCGGTTCCTCCTCATCGAGTCGGTCAACGGATCCCACATCTTGGCGCCGCCTCGCTATCTCTCCAAGAAGTCGTCGCAGTTTCTCGAGCACGCGCCCTATTGCGAGCGCGACCTTCGCATCCCCACGCTGCCCCTGACCTACGACGAGGCTGGCTCCTTCGAGGTCAGGATCAAGACGAGGGGTTTCGTGCACTCGTATCAGTACTCCTATCACCCGCTCGATGTGGTGGGCTGGGACGGCTGCTACTACCCGTACATCTTCAACATCGACGACTTCAGTCCCATCGTCGGCAAGCACCACATGCCGCCGCCGACCCACCAAACCTTTGAGGGTCACAACTTCGTGATCTGCTCGTTCTGCCCGCGACTCCTTGACTTCCACCCGCAGGCGATCGTCGTCCCCTACAACCACTCGAATCTCGACTCCGATGAGGTCCTCTACTACGTCGAGGGGAACTACAAGGCGCGCAAGGGAATCGAGAGCGCCTCGCTGACGCTGCACCCTCAGGGGATTCCGCATGGGCCGCATCCGGGGACGGTGGAGTCTTCGATCGGCGCGACGAAGACCGATGAACTTGCCGTGATGTGCGACACATTCCGGCCGCTCTATGCGACGAAAGCGGCGCTCGAACTCGACGATCCGAAGTACCCCCTGAGTTGGGAGCAGTCGGCGAGCGCCAATGGGACCGGGAAGTCCGGCAATGTCAATACTTGGGAGTAACCATGACCCGCGCCACCGCCACCCGCCTCGGACTCCTGCTCGTCGTCATCGTCGTGATGGGAGGGCTCGCGTACGCCGCCAACCGATCCGTGGATGAGGGAGCCAAGTCGAGTCAAGGCACGGCAGCACCCGGCGCGACCGCCCAGAGCGGACTGCCGATCGAGAACGTGAAGATCCAAGGGACGGAGTTCGCGCTCGAAGTCGCGGCCAACGAGAAGGACATCGCCAAGGGACTCGGCAAGCGCAACGAGATTCCCCCGATGACTGGGATGATCTTCGTGTTCTCGGCAGGCAACGACCGGAGTTTCTGGATGATCGACTGCCTCATCGACATGGACATCGCCTATCTCGCTCCCGATGGCACAGTCCTCACGATTTACACGATGAAGAAGGAAGCGCCGCGCGGAGAGAAGGAGTCGCAGTACGAATATGAGGGACGGCTCAAGCGGTACCTCAGCGGGCCCGGCGCGCAGTTCGCCATCGAGACTCCGGCGGGAACGAACGATGCGCTCAAGATCAAGCCCGGCGTGAAGATTCCACTCGACCGACGGAGCCTCATGACCCATCTCCGGGTTCGCAACAGCGCTGCAGTGCGCAATGCGCCGACGCCGCCTGCGACACCGCCAGCCGCGCCGACGCCGCCCGCTCCACGCTGAGCGCGGAGCTAGACGATCGCGGGCATCACGATGCCGCGACACTCGCCGAAAGCGATCCGAGGCTTCCCCGGTGCCTCGCACCACGCGCGCATGATGACTTCATCGCCATCCTGAAGGAATTTCCTTTCGGTGCCATCGCCGAGCGTGATCGGCTGCGTCCCTCGCCACGTTCGTTCGAGGAGGCATCCGCGCGACTCCGGGGTCGGTCCTGAGACGGTGCCACTTGCGAGGAGATCGCCCGCGCGCAAGTTGCAGCCGCCGCTGGTGTGGTGGGCAACCATCTGCGCGATCGACCAGTACATCTCCTTGAAACTCACGAGGCTGATGCGGGTTGCAGGAGTTCCGGCCGAGCGCATCGATGTGCTTGCGATCGAGACTTCCAGCTGGACATCGAAGAGACGGTCCCCCTCGTGACGCAAGTAGGGGAGCGGCTCGGGATCCCCGGCGGGACGCGCGGGAACGGGAACCGCATACGGCGCAAGCGCGTCGAGCGAGACGACCCAGCCCGACAACGACGATGCGAAATTCTTGGCGAGGAACGGTCCCAGCGGCTGGTACTCCCACTTCTGCACATCACGCGCGCTCCAGTCATTGAGCAGCACGAGGCCGAAGACATGGTCGAGCGCCCTCGAGACCGAGATCGGTTCGCCGAGCGGATTGCCAGTCCCCATGAGCGCGCCGACTTCCATCTCGTAGTCCATGAGTTTCGCGGGGCCGAAGGTCGGGGGGCCGGCGTCCTGTGCCACCGTCTGCCCCTTGGGCCGTCTCACTGGGGTCCCGGTCGCGACGATCGAACTCGCCCGACCGTGGTAGCCGATGGGGAGGTGCTTCCAATTGGGAAGCAGCGGCTGGTCCGGGCGAAACATGCTGCCCACATTCGTTGCGTGATGGACCGAGGCGTAGAAGTCCGTGTAGTCCGGGATCTCGCAGGGAAGCCGCAGCGACGCTCCCCACTGCGGGATCATCGCCGCATTGCGGATCGCGTGGTCGCGCAGGTCCGGCGTCGCGGCCGAGAGAAGTCGCCGGCACTCGCCACGCATCTCGCGCCACGCATCCTGCCCCAAGGCCATGAATCCATTGAGCGTGGTCCGCGTGAGCGAGTCTCGGATTCGAGAGTCGAGGCGAGCAAAGAGTCCCGCCTCGACGACTGCGCGGCAGTCCATCACGCAGGAGCCAACCCGCACGCCGATGCGTTCGCCGCGCCCTTCGAGCGCAACGACTCCCATGGGGAGATTGTCGAGGCCGAACCCGAGTTCGCCGTCCGCTCCGGTGTCGATCCACGATCCGCCGCTTGCTTCGCTCACGCAGGATCCCCGGCAATGACGGCTCGCACCATCTCCATCGCCACCAGATCCTGCCACGGCTCGTCGAAGGAGCAGGAACCGAAGGAGTGCGCGAATCGTCCTCGCGTCTCGGTGATCTCATTGATGGAGACACGCGCAGACTGCCACGAGATGGCGCTCTCGCTGAAGTTCAGGTCCTCGATCGATTCGATGTTGAGGAACTCCGTGAGTCCCTCGACATCGACTCGCTTTTCGTAAGCGAGCGCAGCGCCGATGAAGACATTGAGGAATCCCAGCTGCCGCGCTCCCGCGGCATGATTGAAGTGGCAGAGGGCGCGGTGCAGGCCGGCAGTCGCCTTGAACGGAACCCCCGCATCGGCGCACGCGACAATCGCCCGCGCGAGATCGCCTGCAGCGGGGTGGGCTTCCGGAGTCGTCCCGCCGGTGCGGAACTTGACCCCCGCTTCTTCGCCGACGAGCGCCGCAATGAGGCCGCGCGGATCGGCGTCGAGTGGAATCTCGAAGTACGGGAACAGGTCATCCTGGATGTCGGCGAGGCCGCGCTCGATGGATGCCGCCGACTCCCCCTTCATCTCGATCGCATCGATGCGCATGGCGGGTTCACCCTCTCGCTCATGGCGAGCGTTGAACTCCCCGATTCGTTCGAAGTCCGCCCGCGCTTCAGGAGACCCCGCAGGAGACACAACGCAGGAGATCGCCCACGCTCCCAGGGTCTCGGGAGCAGTGGCCAGCGGCGCGTGACCCACCGCGAGTGCCGACAACTCATCCAACTTCGCGGCTGGCCAGATGAGACGGCCGAGCATCCACTGCCGCTTTGAGTCGTGGACTTGCCGGAAGAGATCCACCGTCGTCTTCGCGTCGTGCTGCGCCGGTGGATAGAGCCCTGCATAGTCGAGGACCGAAGACATAAGGGCGTGCACCGTGCGCATGAGGGGCAAGGGTACGAAACCCGGCCGTCGCGTGGGATCACTTCTCGATGAAGTCGAGATCCCGACCGTAGGTCTCCGGCAGCGAGAAGCTCGCGATCGCTGCGACCGGAACGAGGATTGCACCGAGGATCGCAGCGGCCTGCCACGCGGCGTCGGGGGTGTGACCGAGCACTCCTTCGAGCGTCAGCCAGAAGAACGCGCATCCCGCCATCGACCAGCGAACCATGTTGGGCGCGCTCGTGGTCGCGCACGCCCGCAGGTTGGTGCCGAAGAGTTCGGCGGCGGTCGTCACGAAGACCGCCCAGTACCCCGTCGCAAGACCGCCGAACGCGACGACGACGTAGAAGGCGGTCAGGGACTTCGGCGCGACGACGAAGTAGAGGACAAGCGCCACCGCGCAGAGCGCGTGGAAGATGAGGAGCGCCCGTCGGCGCGAACGCATCCACTGACTCAGGAGTCCGCTCAGGAGATCACCGACCGCGAGTCCGATGTATGCCCAGAAGATCGCCGGACCCGGCGTCGGTCGCGCGCCTTCCGGCATCCCCATGCTTGCGCCGATCGCATCGCAGTACTTGACGAGGATTCCTACGAAGTACCAGATCGGCACAGCGCACAGGATGATGGCGAGATAGCGGCGCAGACGATCCCGCGGATAGAAGAGGAGCCAGAACGCGCCGCAGGTCGCCCCGTGCGCCTTGCGCACGGAGGCGAACATGCCGCTCTCGACGACACCCACGCGCAGGATGAGGAGCGCGATCCCCATGCACCCGCCGATGAGGAACGCCGTGCGCCACGCGCACCACTGCGTGACGGCGAACGCCGCGAGCGCGCCGCAGATGCCGACGGTCGCGACGAGCGTCGTGGCGAGCCCGCGGCGCTCCTTCGAGACCAGTTCGCTGACGAGTGTGATGCCTGCCCCAAGTTCGCCTGCGAGGCCGAAGCCGGCGACGAAGCGGAGGATGGCGTACTGCGACAGCGCGGTCCCCGCCCCGATCATGTGGAGCAGCGCGCCGAATCCCTCGTTGGGGACGTCGGCGATGAAGGCATTGGCGATGTTCGCCGCCGAGTAGACGAAGATCGAACCGAAGAGGACCGTGAGGCGACCCCTGCGATCGCCGACGATCCCCCACACGATGCCGCCCAGGACGAGCCCCGTCGACTGCAGGTAGTTGTCGAGCCAAATCCCCACGTTTTTCGTATCGGCGGCAGCCACACCGAGCGACTTGAGGCTGTCCACCCGCACGAGTGCGAAGAGGATGAGATCGAAGATGTCGACGAAGTACCCGAGCGCTGCCACCAGAACGGCGGCGCCTCGAGCGTGCCGCGTCCACGAACCAAGGAAGCGCGCCATGGGTGGCGAACGGTACAGTAATTCCATGAAACCACTCAAGTTCCCGTGGGCTCTCGCCCTCGTGGCCAGTGCCCTCGTCATCGCAGGTGCGACGACGCTTCAGTCGTCATCGAGTTTCGAGTGCGGCCGCCTCGTGTTCACCGTCGGAGGCAGCGGCACAACCGTCTGGCTCAACACGCCGACCACGGCGCTCACCGCTCTCGTGTCCAAGGACGCCGCGGATCAGCTCGCCGGCGTCGCTGCCGCCATCCAGGCCACCGCGTCTGACGTGACATTCCCATCGGGAGTGCCCATCGACGACATGATGCTCGTCAACTGGATGGGGATGGCTCGGTGGGAACTCATTGCGGTCACGCAGAATCAAGTCGACATCGGCGTGACGACCTCGTACTACTTCACGCGGAAGCGCTAGGACTTGCCGGCTGGCTGCGTGGTGCGCAGCGCCTCAGCGAGGTGCTGTGCCGCGGCCGGGTTCGACTTCGCGAGTCGCTCGACGGTTGCAGCGGCACCCCTCAAGTCCCCTTGCCAGTGCTGCACGCGCGCGAGCGTGCCGAGCGCCTGCGCGGAGTCGGGGGCGAGCGCGACCGCGCGCTGCGCAGCGCCCATCGCTCCCGCATGATCGCCTGCGATGTAGAGGAATCCAGTCTTCCAGATGAACGGTTCGGGATCCTTGGGCGCGGCGAGTTCCGCCTGCTCCCATCCCTTGAGCGCCCCTGCCTGATCGCCCGACTCCCAGAGCGCGGCTGCCCGCCAGCACAGCGCCTCGGTCGAGTCGGCCTCCTCGGCCCACCGGGCGAACGCGCTCGCGGCGGGCGAATAGTGCTTCAGGCGCATGTAGGACTTGCCGATGATCTCGGAGTTCTCGCCGCACGGAGCGATGAGGTTCGCGAGTTGCGCGTCCGCGATCGCCTGATTGAAGTCGCCGCTGCGATACTTGGCGAAGGCGCGCATGCGGATCGCGAGAGCATTGCGCTGGTCGAGGGCGAACGCCAGATTCGTTGTGGCGATCGCTTCTGCGTACTGCTTCAGTGCGATCTGTGAGTACGCGAGGCAGAGGAGCGCGTCGGAGTTCCTCGGTTGCGCAGCGACGCGGGCCTTGAGATCGCGCTGCGCGTCTACGGGGTTGGCGTGGATCTCGCCCGCACACGGGAGCGAGCCCATGGTGCGAGCCTTGGGAGCGCAGCCCGACGGACCCGTCGCGACGAGGCATGACGCGGCGAGCAGCGAGAGGAAGATTGAAGTTCGTGCAGTGTGCATGGAGAGTCCCTCAGGAGTTGCGCGATGGTGTACCCGAACTTCGCGCTCCGGGTCGGCGCCTCAGCGACCACTTGAGCCGGAGCGCGTTGCCGACGACGCAGAGATCCGAGGCCCCCATGGCGATGGCTGCGACGAGGGGACCGTGCTGTCCAAGAAGGCCAAGTGCGGCCAGCGGGATCGCGGCGGCGTTGTAGACGAATGCAAGGAAGAGATTCTGGCGGACGCAGCGGAGTGTCGCACGCGCGATGTCGACAAGATCCGCGACCGCACGCGGATCGTCGCGCAAGAGGACCGCATCGGCGCTCGCCGCTGCGAGTGCGGTCCCCGAACCCATCGCGATCCCGACTCCGGCGCGGGCGAGCGACGCGGCATCGTTGATCCCGTCGCCGACCATCAGGCAGTTGGTCCCGCCGAGACGATCGATGGTGCGAGCCTTCGACTCGGGGGTCTCGTCGGCGAGGACCTCCGAGGCGGAGATGCCCAGGGCGCGGGCGATCGCGTGCGCGGGGTCACGGCGATCACCGGTGAGGATGCCGACAGTGAGGCCGCGTGCGTGGAGGGCGGCGACGGCATCGCGGGATTCCGGCCGCAACTCGTCGGTGACAGTGATGAATGCGATGACGGCACCGTCGACTTCAACGCGCGCAGACGCGTAGGCATCGCGGACGACGCGGACATGACGGCCATCGACACGGCCCTCAACGCCGACTCCGGCGGTCGCGCGGAACTCTTCGACGGGAGGCAGTGCAATCCCTTCGCGCTTCGCGGCGTCGACTACAGCTCGGCCGATGGGATGTTCGCTCGGGCCCTCGACGGCCGCCGCAAGTCGCAGTACTTGGGCACGCGTGAATTGCCCCCCGACGGGATCGACGCGGTCAAGGGTCGGCGCTCCCAGCGTGAGCGTCCCCGTCTTGTCGAAGACGACTCGCGTGACACGGGAGGCTGCTTCCAGCGCGCGCGCCCGCCGAAGATGGATCCCCGATCGGCTCGCCTCGGAGAGTCCCACCGCCATCGCGAGCGGTGTGGCGATGCCGAGCGCGCACGGGCAGGAGATGACGAGCACGGTCACCGCGTTGACGACGGCGTCATTGAGGCCGGAGACGCGCAGCCACAGAAGGAGCGTCGCCGCAGCAATCGCAAGCACGGTCGGCACGAAGTAGGCGCAGACACGGTCGGCGATCCGCTGGATCGGTGGTTGGGAGAGGAGCGCCTCGTGGACCATCGTCGCGATTCGCCCGAGTGCCGAGTTCGCGCCGCTCGCAAGCACTTCGATCTTCAGTTCACCATCGAGCGCGACGGTGCCACCGGAGACGCGATCGCCGACGGCGCGCATTTGCGGCAGCGGCTCGCCTGTCAGCGAGCGTTCGTCGACCGATGCCTGTCCGGCGATCACCTTGCCGTCGACTCCGATGATCCCTCCGGGACGCACGCGAATGACCATCCCCGGTGCGACGCGATCGAGCGGGAGCGATTCGCTCGCTCCCCCTGCTCCTACGACTTCGACCTCGCTCGGCTGCAATTTGAGAAGGTCTTCGACGGCGGTCGCGGCGCGCGCGGACCCGCGCACCTCAATGAAGTGACCGAGACTGACGATCGCAAGGAGCGCCGTCGCCTCTGCGAAGTAGAGGGGTGTTGCTGCGTGTCCCTCGGCGCTGCCGGGTGGCGACCACAGATTCCAGACGCTCAGCGCGTACGCCGCGGACACGCCGAGCGCGACAAGCGTGTCCATGTTCGAAGTCCGGTGCCGAAGCGCGCGCCAAGCACTTGAGTAGAACGCGCCCCCTGCGACTATGAGCGCAATCGTTGCGCCCGCGAACATCGACCACTCAAGCCACGCGGCACGATGGCTATGGCCCGCAGACCAGTGCAGCGATTCGAGCACGATCCAGAGCGCGCCGCCGACCACGGCTCCTTTACGCCAACGGCGCTCGCGTTCGCCAAGCGCGCGACGGGCCGACTCTTGCATCTCGACAAGTTGTGTGAGCGGGTCGGCTTCGCCGCTCGCCGCCGACGCGCGCGAGGACTGGACCGGCTCGAACCCCGCGCTGCGGATCGCAGCCTCGACTGCCGCGCTCTCGAACGAGTTCCCTTCGACAACTGCGACCGTACTTGCGAAATCCACCGATGCCTCGAGGACTCCGGGCACCATGGTGAGCGCGCGACGGGCGCTCGCGGCGCAACCCGCGCAGTGCATTCCCGTGACCGAGAGCGTCAGACGATTCACGCGGTTCGACGGCGTCCCCATCAGTCACCGCCGACGGACTTGACCCTTGGGCGGCTTCGCAGCCAATTCCCTGGCCACGGAGAGCGAGTCGGTCACATGGATCACCGCGTCGAGTTTCGCCGCGCGAATGGCGTGATCAATGGCGCCCGGGCGGGTGATGAGCGCCGTCCCAAGTCCATCGGCTGCCAACTTCATGGCCCGTTGCATCAGAATCCCCATCGCGCAGGAACTGATGAAGGTGACTCCGGAAAGGTCGACGATCAGCGGCGTGCGGATTCCGTCGAGCGCTGCGTTCACCGCACCGGAGGTCGACTCCATCGCGGCGGCATCCAGCATTCCCACGAACGCGACGATCGTCGACGCGGAACTCGATTCGACCACGGTGAACAAGGATCCCACGCAGCGGAGGGTACCCCGCTCTACTGGGCGCGCTCGCCTCACTCCTCGTCCTTGCCGCGCGCCCCCCACACTCAAGGCGGCAGCAGTTTCCACGACTGAGGATCAGCCCCGAGTCGCATTCCCTCGTCGGCCAGGGCGTTCATGCTCTCGTTGACGAAGTAACCGCCCACCGGTGGCCTCCAAGACTGGGGAATCGCGACCCATCGGACTTCGATCCGCCCGTCGCCACGCAATTCAGAGAGCTCCGCCAAGGCGTATAGGTGCCGCAGTGCAGTCATCGTCGCTTCGCTCGTCATGATCTCGACACCGCGTGAGAGCGTGGAAGGCCAGATTGGTTGGACAGTGCGTGGGAGCGCGTGGGCGTATGTGTTGATGATCACCCAGTACCGCAGAGTGGGGATGGGTTTGTTGGGGTACATCGCGCGATAGGTCCCGCCGAATGTGTCCCGGCGCTTGGTACTCCCGCCGTACGCGATGTTCCCGATGAGGATGCCATCTGCATACAGGGCGCCGTCGATCTCTCGCGAGGGAAACATTCCCGGCAGGGCCGCCGAAGCCAGCAGGATGTCGTGCATTGGTGCGGGGTCGCCCGTTTCCAGTGCAGATTGCGCAGCATCGGGGAGTTCAAACATCCACTTGGAGCCATCGTCAAGGTCCGTGGCTTGAATGAGGAGCCTCCTCCCGGTAGCGGCAGCATCAGCGATCCGCTGGGCGAGGCCGAGGTCGAATGTCTCCTTGACCATGGACTCGACTCCTCCCATCTCAGCAAGGCTCGAATGATTGGGGAGAAAGAACAGGGCTCCGCGCCATGTCGGGGCAGCGGTGTGGAGTCCGCGGTATAGCCGGTCGATCCGCTGGTAGTCCGCGTCAGATCCCAGAAATGCGAACGGAGCGATGAACGCACCGGTGCTGACCCCCGTGACTCTCTCAAACTCCGGCCTCGCCATCGTCGGATCGTTCACCGAGCCCCAGCCGAGAAGGAACCCGGCTCCGAACGCTCCACGATCCCCTCCGCCGGAGAGCACGAGCACACCAACGGTGGCGCCTGGATCAGTCTCTTGACGCTCGGCGACCGCCTCAACCATGTGGAGCCGGGACGCCGCACTCCGAACTGCAAGCATCTCGCGATGTCTGGAGCGCTCAGCCATGAGTTCGGCCTCCGACTGCTCCGGCCTCGGGTCTCTTCGTGTGAACATGTCGGCGAGGAACACCACCGCCACAGGCAGCAACGCTCCAATGGCGAGCAGCGACGAGACGCGGAAGGCTCGGTAAAGCAAGGCCACTGGCCATCGCTTGCGATTGCCTTGGTGATCGGTGGCACCAGCCCTCGCTCTGGCTCCCGTGCTCTCGCTCGATGCCCAAGTGCAGCGCCCCGAACCACCAGCCGCAGCATCCGCTATGATTGAAGGCCCTGCGGGCGTAGCTCAGTTGGTAGAGCGTCAGCTTCCCAAGCTGAATGTCGAGGGTTCGAGTCCCTTTGCCCGCTTTGGCGATTGGCGTTTCAAGCGCGAGAGCCGATGGATCCCGCGCCACTCACTTGTATGGCGCACTGACATTGGATTCGCGGGCGAGCAAGTTGAGGAAGTTGGAGTGGACGAAGAGTTTTTCACGTCCAACCGCCCTCTCCTTCAACACACCGATTCGTACCAATTCCTTCAGGTACACCGACGCTGTCTGGCGCCCGGCGACCCCACGCGCCGTCAGGTTCTGGATGCGGCAATAGGGCAGTTCAAAGACAATGTTCACGAGCTCGTGGCTGTAGACCTTCGGCGCGGCGTTGCGCACATGCTCGGCAGTGTGTGCTTGGAGCCTTCGAATCGCTTCAATCTTGGCCACCGTCCAACTCGCCGTTTCCTCCACGCCTTTGAGCATGAACAGGACCCAACTCTCCCACGCCCCCCTCCGCGTCACGTCGCCCAACAATCGGTAATACTCGCTCTTGTGCTTGATGATGTAGCGGCTCAGGTAGAGGATCGGCAGCGTGAGCAAACCCTGTTCGATGAAATACAGACTGTTCAACACACGCCCCGTGCGGCCGTTGCCGTCTGCGAACGGGTGAATTGCTTCAAACTGATAATGCGCCACCGCCATGCGTATGAGCGGGTCAATATCCGGCGCTTCATGCAGGAATCGTTCCCAGTTCGCCAACAGATCTCGCAGCAACGCCTCGCCCACGGGCGGCGTATAGACAATCTTCCCGTCCGCCCGAACCAGCGCCGTGCCCGGAAGCTTTCGCACCCGCATCGACTTCCCTTTGATCCAACTGCACACTTCCTCGGCTGTGCGCGTCGCCAGCGGGCGCCTCTTCAACGACTGGTAGCCGTCGAGCAACGCACGGCTGTACCGAAGCGCCTCCTTGGTCGAGGCATCCGCCGAGCCATCCGCCTCACGAAACTGAAACAGCCGGTCGGTCGTCGTGACAATGTTTTCGATCTCTGAACTGGCCTGCGCTTCGAGCAGCGGCAACGTGTTGATGAGCACAGCCTGGTTCGGTATGAGTTCCGCGGCTTGCTTCAACTCTGCCAAGGCTGCCCGCGCAGTGATACAGGCCTTGAGGATGGCTCTCGTTTCCAAGTCTGCCGTGGGCGGCAACGGCGGCAGCGCGTTGAACGGCACATTGGCCCGCCATGCCCAACGGCGTCTGGCAGAATTCCGACCGGAGTCCATAGCCGCAGGCTAGGTTGAGCGCTTCGACACGTCCACAGTATGTGTCGAACATTTAGACTTTTTTCGACATGTCCGCGTGACCTGTCAATGACGACGACAGATGGCACCCTGCCGGTGAAGCCTGGGTCCAGCAGCGACTTCGGCCAGCAGGTCTAGAACTCAATGTCGAGGGTTCGAGTCCCTTTGCCCGCTTTGGCGATTTGTGGCGCTGTGCAGGCAGCGTTGTCGCCCTATGTCACTGATTGACTACGTTTCGAAGGGGACGCCCGCGTCGACGGGCCTTCATGCGGGACTCGGTCGGCAGCCGGACATGCGTGGCGAGTCCACACGCTTGCAATGAGCGAATCACCAGCCAACTGACATCCAATTGCCACCACTTCAACCCGTGCCGTGCACTGGTGGGGAATGCATGGTGATTGTTGTGCCACCCTTCACCGAAAGAGAGAATCCCCATCACCGGGTTGTTTCGGCTGTGATCGTCCGATCGATAATCGCGCCATCCCCAGACATGACAGACCGAGTTGATGCTCCATGTGGAGTGATGCAACAGGAACATGCGGATCAGTCCGCCCCACAACACGCCAAGGGCTGCACCAGTCCAAGTCATCGTGACAAGTCCGCACACGATGCCGGGAAGCACGAGACCTGCGGCCACCCAGAGTGGGAACAATCGATTGATTCTCATGATCGTCGGATTGCCGAGCAGATCCGGCACATACTGATGATTGCTCTCTCTGGTGCTCGTGAAGAGCCATCCGACATGTGCGTGAAGAAATCCCTTCGTCCACCCGATGACCCCGCGAGCACGGTGGGCGTGTGGCGAATGCGGATCCTCTTCCTGGTCGGAGTGTCGGTGATGACGGCGATGCGTCCCGACCCACCAAATGAGTGGACCCTGCGCCGACATTCCGCCCAGGATCATCAAGAACACACTGATCGGGGTGGTGGTGACGAATGCCTTGTGCGCGAAGAGCCTGTGATAGCCAATCGTCACACCCAACCCAGTCGCGATGTACATCACGACCAGCGCGACCAGACCGGACCAGTCAAACCACCCACCCCACAGGAGATACATCGCCCACATCACTCCCAACGGAGGGAGCGTGACCGCAGCCAGCATCGCCAAGTGCATCTGCGTTCGGGTGAGTGGGGAGTCCGTCGTCGCGGCAGTCGCCGATTCAGGAGCCTCGCCACAATCAATCGACGAATCCGACTCGAGCACTGCCATGTTGTCTGATTTGGTACTGAGCAACTTCCTGACCGACCTCTCCAGGCTTGCCGGGTTTCGAACACTGCCTTCACGCGACGCGGGGGACGTGGCACTCTAGTGCATTTTGCCTCTCGGCACGACTCAAGCAGTCTCTGATGAAGCGGTTGCCGAACAGCAAGAGCCACCGAGGTTTCAGCCTAGAACACCAACTGGAACTGCGTAATGATGTTGAACTGATCGGTTGCGTTGGTGTTGTTGTCGGCCTTGTAGCCAGCGCCATAGAGGTTGATGCCATTGCCGACATCGCCAAGGGAGAGACCGAACTGGGTCGTCCACTTGACATTCGCACCCGCATACACATTCACGCCGAAGGTGAGGAAGTTGTTGACATCAGTGGCGAGGTCGCCATTGGGGCTCAGCGCCGTAGTGAGCTCCAACGAAGGCAGCGCCAAGGCTCATGCCGCCGGACTTGAAGGTTCCATCGACGGTCTGAGCTTGCCTGAGTTTTGTGGACACATTGACTATACCGTGAGTTGACGTGATTGCCAGCGAAGTTCGAACTCGATTGGGCTGAAATATCCGTTGGTTGAATGCCTCCTGATTGGATTGAAGAACTGGTCGATGTATTCACTGACGACTCGTCGCGCCTGGCTGTGCGTTGCGAATGAGCGCTTGCGCAAGAGTTCCC
>CANETX010000032.1 GCA_947441435.1 Planctomycetaceae bacterium | reverse complement strand
GCGTCGTCGAGCGCTGCGTCGGATGGCTCAAGGAGTGCAGGCGCGTCGGCACTCGCTTCGACAAGCTCGCCGCAAGTTTCATGGCGTTCGTGCGATTGGCCTTCATTCAGCGATACCTGAGGCTCCTCGATCCGTCAGACAGAACCTAGGCCAAACACTGCGGTGTCACGCATTCCTACGCTAAGTCTTTGCGAAGTGGGAAAACTGTCATACAATGTGGTCTGAAGTACGGGGGAAGGTCAGGTGCGGCACCGCGTCCATTCGCAACTGTTGCGGGCGGGCGTGTGATGGTGCCGCGATGCACTGGCAGAACAATGGTGTTCGCTGTGAGCGATGCTGCGATCACCTCATCGATAATGGATGCTGTACTGGCGGGATGCTGGTCCCAAACTGTGTCAACGATGTGACAGGACCATGCCCAGATGGGAACTCACATGGCTATGGGATGTGAACGACTCTCCAGATTCCGCCGACTACCATTTCGCTGGATCTTGGCAGCGACATGCCTGTTGACGGGCGCATGCCAAGCCCCGCCGCCACCGTTTTCAGAGCCGCAGCCACAACCAGACTGGTCCGATCCAGAGAGACAGGGCAAGGCCACAGTCGAAGCGTTGTCCTGCGACAGAATCCGGGCAACTCGCGAACATGGCTGCTGGTCTCTACATATCAACGCACGGATCGTCGCCAACTCGCGGGAGACTGCCGAACTTGTGGCGCGTGCAATCTGCTTCACCTTCTGCAGCACCGCGCCTCATGCCGCGAGGCTGCGGGAGGTTGAGGGTGCCACGATCCAACTCTCCGAGCCCTACCGTCCATGGATCACATTTTCGGATCCCATGCTTTGCACTGACCCGGTCCATCCCGAGTACCCAGCCAAGCAGTTGCCTTCTGGAGAGTGGGCGATCGAGACTCCAACTTCGTTCATCACGAAGGGTCTTCCAAGCGGCGAAGTTGAACTTACGATCGACGGCGAGGCGTTGCGCAAGGCGCTAAGCAACAAGCGTGGTTGGATGCTCGATTGCGTGCCCGTCGGCGGTCTGACCGGGACGACATCAGTGTTCACCGTGCCGACACCCAAACCCAGCGCGATTGTGTGGCCAAACCGCCCTTGAAGGGACGTTTCGCCACACTTTCGGGGGAGACCCGTCAGAGGTCGGCGAGGAGCGCAGCGAGGAGTTCGACGGTCGCGTTGAGGTCTGACTTGTCGACCATTTCGGTGACCGTGTGGATGTAGCGCGTGCCTGGCCCGAGTGCGATGCAGCGCGCGCCAGTTCCTGAACGCTGGATTGCTCCTGCGTCTTGGCCGCCGCGTGGCAGCACCGCACGCTGGTGGTCGATCTTGTGTCGCCGCGCGAGTGCGCAGGTCTGACGAACGAGTTCAGCGTCTGAGATCATCGACGAGTCTTGGATCATCACTGCGACTCCCAAGCCTTGCTTGGAGACTCGCTGATTGTCGGGAATCCCCGGAGTGTCACAGGCGAGATTGACGTCAAGGCCGATGCCGATGTCCGCCGCGCACGCGTTCGCCGCGACCTGCGCACCGCGCAGGCCGACTTCCTCCTGCACCGTGAAGGCGACGACGATTTCGGCCGCGTGTCCGCTGCGCGACTTGGAGAGTTTCCGCACCGCCTCGATGGCCGTGTACATCGCCATGCGGTTGTCGAGAGCCTTGGACACGACCTTGAGTGGCGTCTCGATGAAGGGCTCGTCCATCACAACGAAGTCGCCGATCTGGACCTTCTTCCGGACCTCGGCGGCATCGCGCCCCAAGTCGATGAAGAACTCCTCCGTCCCCGGCACCTTGGTGCGCTCCGCCTCGCTAGAGATGTGGATCGGCTTGCCGCCCGGATTGAGAACGCCCTTGAAATCGCCGTGTTCGGTGACCACGACGACTCGCCGCGAGAACAGATTGCGCGGATCGAACCCGCCCGCCGGGTTGATCCAGAGGAATCCCTGTTCGTCGATGTGCCGGACATAAAAGCCGATCTCATCCATGTGTGCGGCGACGAGCACGCGGGTCGCACGCTCACCCTTGCGCGCGCGCGTCGGCTTCCTTGTCGCGACGAGCGACCCCATCGGATCGACGCGCGTCGAGTCGAAGAGTCCCTTGATCTCCTTCTGCGCGAGCGCGCGCACGCGCTCCTCGCGTCCGGGGACTCCCGCCGTCTCGCAGAGCCGCTTGAGCAAGTCGTAGTTCATTCCGCGAGTCTATGATCGCTCGATGGCTCAGGAGGTCTTCCGAACCGCGTCGGTTCTGCGAGCGTGCCACGAGGCGTATGCGCAGCAGGAGTCGGCGCGTCGCGCCGCGCGGATCGATGCGTCGCGGGGGGATGCGGCGCCGCTTGCGCCCGAACTCTCGTGGATTCCCTGGGGGAAAACAACGGAGATTCCGGCCGTCATCGATGCATTCGAGGCGGAGTACGCGGCGATTCGCTCTGGAGCAGCGCTGTGCGATCAGCCACAACGCGGTGTGCTTTCGATTGGGGGAGCCCTCCGACGCGACTTCCTCCAGCGCATGCTCACGCAGGACTTGAAGGGCCTCGCGACGGGGGTTGCCGCTGAGGCATTCTGGCTCAACCGCAAGGGTCGGATCGAAGCCGATCTCCTCTTGTGCGAAGTGGGCGATCGAGTACTGGTCGACTGCGCGGCCTCCGTCGCAGCCACGACGGCGGCGGCGCTCACGACATTCGTCTTCAGCGAGGAGGTGATCATCACCGACGCGAGCGACTCGGTCTACCGCCTCGCGATCCATGGGCCGGAGGCACTCGCGCTGCTCTCCGGGGCAGGCGTCGACGAGAGCGTCGTCACGCGTCTTTCCGCAGCGCTCGCCTGCGCGAGCGCCACGATCGCCGGCTGCAGCGTCACCCTCGTCCGCCGCGACCGCTGCGGCGTCGTGGGAGTCGAACTCTTCGTCGATCGCGCGGCTGCCGAGCAGGTCTGGCAAGCGCTTCTCAGTCAGCACGACCTCACGGGGGGCGGTCGACGGCGCGCGCGCCCCTGCGGGTGGTTCGCGTTCAATACGGCACGGATCGAAGGGGGCACGCCGCTCTACGAGATCGACTTCGGTTCGACGAGCCTTCCCCACGAGAGCGGCATCCTTGACTCGCGCGTCTCCTTCACGAAGGGGTGCTATCTCGGGCAGGAAGTCGTCGCGCGCATGCAGAGTCTCGGCAAGCCGAAGCAGATCGTGCGCGCCTTCCGGATGGAGAGCGACGCGCTTCCCTGTGAGGGAGCAGGTGTGTTCGCGGACGAGATCGTGACTGCGGGCGCTGCCCCAATTGGCCAAGTCACGAGCAGCACCGTGAGCCCGATGCTCAGTGGCGCTGTGATCGGCTTCGCAACGCTCAGGCTTCAACACGCCACACCAGAGACGCGAGTGTGGATCGAGGCCGGCGGAACCCGTCACGCCGCGCGCGTTCAGTCCGCGCTGGCCAGTGTCGGCGACGACGATGCCAAAGGGGCTCAAGTCGCAGGACCGACCGCACCATGATTCCACTCGCGCAAGCCGCTCCTCCCTCCATTGAGAGCGCGGTCGCGGCAGAGTGGAGCTGGACTCCGGATGTCATTCTCTTCGTCGCCGCCGCAGTGATGACGCTTGGCGTGATCGCGTATGCGGCGTGGCTCTTCGTACGCGCCTCCCGAGACGAGCGGCGCGCCGAAGCGACACGAGGCCGCGGCGAGGAGCGTCAGTGAGTGCCGACGGCGCCGCTGCGAGACTCGTGCGAGTCACGGAAGTCGCTCCACGCGACGGTCTCCAGAACGAGTCCACGCGCGTGCCGACCGCCACCAAGGTCGAGTTCATCGATCGGCTCGCCGCCGCAGGATTCCCCGAGATCGAGGCGACCAGTTTCGTGAGTGCCGCGTGGGTCCCGCAACTCGGCGATGCCGCGGATGTCATGCGGGCCATCGGGCGCCCCCCCGGGACGACATTCAGTGCACTCGTACCCAACGAACGCGGCCTCGACGCCGCTCTCGAAGCCCGGGTCGACAAGATTGCCGTCTTCGCCGCCGCCACTGAGGGATTCAGCCGGGCGAACACCAATGGATCCATCGACGCGGTCCTCGCACGATTCGCATCGCTCATCCCGCGCGCGCGTGCGGCCGGCCTCCCCGTGCGCGGCTACATCAGCTGCGTGATCCGGTGCCCGATCGACGGGCCAGTCGAACCCCGCGCGGTGCGCCGCGTCGCCGAGCGTCTCCTCGAACTCGGCGTCGATGAGATCGACCTTGGCGACACGATCGGTGCCGCATCTTCCGACGACATCGAACGTCTCTACGAGGGACTCGCCGGAGTCGTCGCCCCGGGGGCGTCGACACTTCATCTTCACGACACTCAAGGGCGGGCGATTGCCTGCGCGGAGCGTGCGCTCGCCATCGGCGTGCGCTCGTTCGACGCGAGCGCAGGCGGACTCGGCGGATGCCCCTATGCCCAAGGCGCCCCCGGCAACGTAGCCACAGAAGCGCTGCTGGGTTCGATCGAACGGGCTGGTTTCACCACCGGCATCGACCGCGGCGCCGTCGAACGCGCCGGTCAGTGGATACGCCAGGAACTCGCGCGGCTCTCCTCCGCGAGCGTGTAGCCGCCGCGCCTCTGGACAATCCGCCGCATCTCGAGTGAAGTGCCCGCGCCACCATCCTCCTCGGTGACGATCACCGCGTGGGGTCGTGACGGGAAACTGAACGATCCAGTGTTGAGAATCCAGCGCCGCGCGCCGCCGTCAGTGGCAATGGACCACGCTCCCGCCCGGTGCGAGTGGCCGCAGACGACAAACTGTGCGCTCGGCGCATACCGCTGGGCGAACCGCGCGGCATCTCGCGGATACTTGCGCCACCACGCGAGCACGCTCAGGACGCGCGTCGGACGCAAGCCGATCGCCAGGAGCGCCGTCGGCTCGTCCACCGAGCGCTCATCCGACCACTGCACGAGAGCGGCATCATTCGCCGCGCGCACCGCCCCCTCGACCGTCGGAGGATTCCGCCCAAGCGCTTCGGCGAAGACCCGGTTCATCGCCCCCGACGCCGGCACCCAGGGAAGCATTGACGCGCTGAACGCATGGCCGTGGGTCACGAGGATTTTTCCCCGCGCAAGTTCTATGTGGGTGAGCGCCGTCTCTTCGACATCGTGGTTTCCGCTGATGCGGATGAGATCCACGCCTTTGCGCGTCGCTAACGCAGCCAGTTGCTCGAGCAGTTCGATTCCCTGCGCTCGATGGCTCGGATGCTGAGTGTCGGCGGCATCGCCGTTGAGCACGACCCGGTCGGCCGCTTCCAAGAGGGGGGACAGGGTTGCCGGAGATCGGCCCAATCGCCCCGGAAACGGCTCAGGAAGCCCAAGATGGATGTCCGAGAGGATCAGCGTTCGCATGGGATTGCCTGCCTGACGAGATCGTGTAGCCTACGAAGCTCGCTGCTCTCGGATGTTCCGAGGGCCCCCTTCGGGGGTCCATGGCGAAGGGCCCGTTTCGAAAGACCACACCATGTCCCAGTTCCAAGCGCCTCCTCCTCCCACCTTCCGCCGTCAAAAGGACGCCAAGGGCCGCCTTTTCATCGACTACAAGCAGGTCGACGAGTTGCGCCGCGCCATGACGCAGAACGGCAAGCTCCTCTCGCGTCGTCGACTTGACTTGTCGGCAGGGGATCAGTCGATGCTCGTCGGAGCAGTGAAGCGCGCGCGATTCCTCGCGCTGCTTCCCTTCACCAACGCAGCCACCTGATTCGGCCAGCGATCGTCGCAATCCGGGTCCGCACCGTGCGTGCGACTTCGACCGCGCCGGCGGCGATGACTTGCAATCGCAACTTGCGCAGTCCCTCATCGCTCGGCGCGTGAAGGAGGCCACGACGGATTGCCGCCGCCGCGCGGTGCAGTTCACCGTGACGCAGCGCGTCGAGGGCGACGTTGTGCAGCGTCTCGGGGCAGTGGCGATTGAGTCGAAGGGCGCGCCGCGCGGACTGCTGCGCCAACTTGCGATCTCCGCACTCGAAGGCCGCGCGTGCGAGTCGGCGCAGGACCCTGATGTCCTTGGGATGGGTGGCGGCTGCGGTCCGCAGCAGTCGAACCGCCACCTCGGGCGTTCCGCAGTCGAGGGCAGCGCCCGCGGCCCCGAATGGGATCGATGCATCGGTGAACGTGGGCTCCGTCGATTCGCTGCGCCTGAGGAAGAGTTCTTCCAGATGGCGCTTCGCTTCCGAGCGCATGCCGAGCCGCGCCAGCACCTCGACGAGGCGGAGGCGAATCGGCACATCCCGCACGCCGAGGCTCACCACCAAGGTGTACGCCGCACGCGCCTCTTCGAGCCGTCCCGCGCGCAGGGCGAGATCGCCCAACCGGATGTGCGCGATGGAATTCGCCGGCTCAAGCTCGATGATGTGGTGGTACTTCTCTTGCGCTTCCGCCGTTCGCCCGAGCGCCTCCAACGTCGTCCCGAGCGCCAGCATCGTCGCTGAGTCCCCCGGCTGTTCGCGGAAGGCCTGCAACAGGACCTGATGAGCGGTCTCGGGCTGGCCCGACTTGAGCAGCACGATTCCCAAACGCGTCTTCACCGTCGACAACTTGGGACTCTGCGCGATCGACTCTCGATAGCACCAGATCGCCCGGTCGTACTTTCCCTGGTTGGCGAGCACCGTCGCCATCTCCGCGAGACAGAGAGGCATCTCCTTCAGGTACTGCTGCGCGAGGAAGTAGACCGACTCGGCGTCCTCATGCTTGCGCTGCATCCCGAGTGCCATGATCCGCAGTGAGTACGCAGGCTCCATCGATGAGTCGATTCGCACCGCGCGCTCGCAGTACTTGATGCACGCGTCGGGCTTTCCGGACCTCAAGGACCCCTGCGCCGCGCCAATGAGCGCATGGGCGTGGTTTGGGACCAGCTCGAGCGCCCGCTCGTAGGAGGCCATGGCCTCGGCGTGGCGACCGAGCGCGTCGAGCGTTACTGCGAGATTGTGATGCCAGTCGCCTCGCTCGGGGTCTGTCGCGAGCGCCCGTCGGATCTCTGTTGCCGCTTCTTCGAGCTTGCCCGACTGGAAGAGTCCGCGCGCGCGGTCAACCCGAGCCTGCGCTGCCAGCCACTCGTTGTTCTCGTCGTGCTCCATCGGGGCTTCAATCCTAGTATGGCTCCGAGAGGGGGAGAGGGGACCGGAATCCCGCCATTTCTTTGGGAAATGCCAGCTGCGGACCGTCGACTCAGTAGACCTCAAGCATGCAGCGATGTGTTGGGCGGACCCGTCGCTTGATCTGCTCCACCGTCCACGCCGCCGGAGCGGATCCCGCGAGTTCCTCGTGCACCGTGAGGTAGCCCTGACCGAGTTCCGCCTTTGCGAGCGCCTGGAAGATCCCGACCTGCATCCCGGCCAGCCCACAGAGATAGATCAGTGTCCGCGGCGACTCAAGGAGCGGCTTGAAGACGTCGAGCCGCGACTCGAAGTAGTGGTGCGCGTGCGGCCCATGGCCAGGCTTGGGCAGCGGCTCTCTGCTGATCACCGTGTGGTAGTGGAAGTTGCGATGGCGAGCGGCCAGTTCCCTGAACCACGCGTCGTACAGGAGGTCCGTCGAATACGGCGTCCCCATGATCAGGTGGATCGTGCTCGTGGAAGGCCCGCGCCAGTCGGCCCGCCACGGTGATCCCTCCGGTGGGCCGACCAACAACTCGTGGAGCATTCCACGGAACGGCGCGATTCCCGTCCCCGTCGCGACAAAGATGTAGTCGTTCGCGTTGTGGTCGACGGGAAGCACGAAGCGCTTCCCGTTGGGCCCCGAGACATGAACCGGGGTTCCCAACGACTGATCGCAGAGCCAGTTGCTGCAGACTCCCAAGAGGAGCGCATGGCCATCCGCCCGCTCCGGCGCGTAGTCGTCCTTGCCCTCCTCGATCGTCCGCTTGCAGGTCGTGGAGATGACCCGGCCGAACCCATCGTCACCGTAGGCGGGGCTCGCGATGGAATAGAGCCTCACCTTGTGAGGGCGACCCTTCGGATCGACCCCCGGAGGAATGACGCCGAAGGACTGTCCGGCGAGAAAAGTTCCTTCGAGCGGCGTTCCACCGATGTCGACGCCGATGTGGCGGACGAAACTCGCTGACTTCCCGCGCATGCACGAGTCGCTCGAGTGGATCGTGGCAAGCACCGGCGAACCCGGCATCACCACATGCATTTTCGCGTTCGGGAGCCTGGGATCGTTGGGGTGTTCCACCATGGAAGGGGGGCATCCTAATGCCCCGGTGGAATCACGTTGATTTTTCGCCTGCGCCCGACGGAACAGTCGACATACGAGAGGCTGGCTCGCGCGGCGCGCGCCGGTGCTGCCGTGTGGACACGACGTGCGTCCACAGGGCGGGGCATCTCCCGGCACGCGCAGTCAAGGAGCATCGCATGGATCGTTTTGTGATCACGGGCGGTCAGCGATTGTCAGGACGCATTCGGGTCGAGGGGGCGAAGAACGCGGCGTTGCCGCTCATGGCCACATCGCTCCTCACCGATGGCGAAGTGACGCTCACCAACGTCGCCAGCCTGCGCGACATCAAGAGCATGCGCGACCTCCTCGAGAAACTCGGGGTTGCGTCGCATCTTGGGGATGACCGTGTCGTCATGCAGACCACCGATCCCAACTGCATCGAGGCCCCCTACGAGAACGTGCGCGTGATGCGCGCGTCGATCTGCGTCCTTGGTCCGATGCTCGCCCGGCGCAAGAAGGCCATCGTCTCGATGCCCGGCGGCTGCGCGTTCGGCGATCGGCCGGTCGATCTCCACCTTCGCGGCCTTGAGAAGCTCGGGGCCAAGATTGAACTCAAGAACGGCAACATCCATGCCTCGGCCGACCGCCTCAAGGGGGCGACCATCTTCCTTGGCGGTCCCTTCGGTTCCACCGTGCTCGGGACGGCAAATGTGATGAGCGCCGCGACTCTGGCTCGCGGGCGCACGGTCATCGAGAGCGCCGCCTGCGAACCCGAGATCGCCGACCTCGCCAATCTCCTCAATTCGATGGGGGCGAAGATCACGGGTGCGGGAGGCCCACGCATCACCATCGAGGGTGTGGAGGAACTCACCGGCACGACCCACAAGGTCATGCCCGACCGAATTGTCGCGGCGACCTATGCCATCGCGGCAGCCATCACCAATGGGGAGATCGTCATCGACGACTTCCCGCTGGACTCGTTGCTCGCCGTCGTTGATCGGCTGGCGCTCATCGGCGTCCACGTCCACAAGATCACTCCCGATGCCGACGATGCCTGCTGCACGGTGCGCGTCACGAGCGACCGCACGCTGCGACCAACGGTCATCACGACGCAGCCGCATCCCGGATTCCCCACCGACTTGCAGGCGCAGTTCATGGCGCTCCTGTGCAATGCCGCTGGCAACTCGGTCATCACCGAGAAGATCTACCCGGAGCGGTTCATGCATGTCGCCGAACTCTCGCGGATGGGAGCGCAGCTATTGAGGCATGGACCAACCGTCGTCGTCACGGGCGGGTCGCGACTCGTCGGCGCCGAAGTGATGGCCAACGATTTGCGCGCGTCCGCGAGTCTCGTCCTCGCCGGGCTCGCTGCGGAGGGAGAGACGGTCGTCAATCGCGTCTATCACCTCGACCGCGGCTATCAGCGGATGGAAGAGATCCTCCGTCAGCTCGGAGCGAAGATCGAGCGCGTGAGCGATCGTCCCGTCGAAGCGTCAGGTACCCGGGGAGCGGGAATGGCCGCAGGCGCGACGAACTCCATGCAAGAGGAGAGCTGACGCCACCGCGACATTGAGGCTCGGACGATCGTGAGCCTCGACGAGCCCTCCGGGCTCGCGCATCGGAATGGCGCAGACCGCATCGCAGAGGTCCATCGTCTCTGTCGAGAGCCCGGCTCCCTCCGCCCCCAGGACGATTGCCACCCGGCGAGAACGGGCCAGCGTCGGGCAGTCAGCGAGAGCGTCTAGCGGAATGGCCCCTGGCGCATCTTCCGCAGCGAGGACCGCGAAGCCGAATTCCTCGCGCAATCGCTTGAGGTCCGTCGGCCACGATCCCGACACCGCCCATGGAACACTGAAGGTCCGTCCCGCGCCAATCCGAATCGACTTGCGATGGAGTGGATCGGAGCATCCGGCTGCGAGGAGGACTCCAGAGCCTCCAAGGCTCCCGGCGTTGCGGAAGATCGCGCCGATGTTGTCGGTGAGGACCACTCCGCACGGGATGACCATGTGGTCGCTCGGTCCCATCGCAGCGACGAGGTCGTCAACGGAAGCCAGCGCGCCGCGGATCCCGAGCGCCATCGCCCCCTTGTGCATTCCATAGCCGCTGATGGCCGTGAGCAGCGACTCTTCCGCGCAGTAGACAGGCACTTCGTGGGGCGAGCGCTCGATGACCCGTTCGAGCAGCGGCTCGAGCGAGTCGGCGATCGCGGCGGTCGTGAAGACCGAGTGCAGCGCCAGGCGAGGTGTCATGGGCGCAGACGAGTCGGAGCATTCCAGGGCGTGCAGGAATCGCCGGAGGATCCGCGGGCTCTCCACGCAGAAAAGCCCATCGCGACCTCGGAGATCCGCATCACGCACTCCCCGGAAGGAGTGGATGCGCGGGTCGAGGGGATCGTCGATGACGATCCGCGGCGTCATGGAGTTGGCGGGCCGATCAACTGGTTGAGCAGCATCGTCCCCGCAGCCTCGTGCTCGGCGGAGGCCTCGTCGATCCACTTCTTCAGGAGCGCGACGAGTTCCGGGTGGCGATGGGCCAGCTGCGGGTCGGTCTCAAGGAGCGTCTGCGCCATGATCACCGCCATGTGGAGTTCTGCGGCGCTGCGCACGATTTCGCGAGCGAACTTCTGGAACTGCGCCGCCTCGCCCTTGTCTTCGAGCACGCCTCCCAGAAGTGTCCACGGCATCAGCGTGACTTCGCTCATGATCCGGCGGATCTGATCTCCGGCAAGGGCCAGATCGGCGCGCGATCTATCGATCGCGTCGGCTGTGTCGGTCGAGATGGCGCCGATCCGCGCGACGTCCTCCTCCATGATCGCGATGCTCCGCTTGATCCGGTCGATGAGGTCGGTCAGTGGGGGGATCACCTGGTCATCGACGCGCGTGCGAATCGTCGAGAGCAGTTCGCTCGAAGTGTCCCAATTGGCCTTGGCGCGCTCGAGCACCACGCTGAGTCGCGTGGCATCGAGTGGCTGTCCCTCGCCAAAGAGCCCCGTGAGCGCGTGCAACTTGTTCGTCGCAGAGTCTCTCGCGGCGGTGATCGCCTGCATCTGCGGGGACCATGTGGTCCAGTCGGCACGGACCTCGGCGGCGGCCAGGCGCGTTTGATCCGCGAGCGTTGAGAACCGTTCGGTGAGATCCCGGTAATCGACCGCGAACGGCTTCGCCTGGAGCCGGGAGACCGCAGCCTCCACTGCGTGGGCGCGCGAGGTTCCCAGCAGGGTCTCAAGTGGGCTGCTCAGGGGGGAAAGCTCGAGGGTGTCACCCTTGCCCAGATGCGCCGAATCAGTTTCGCGTGGTAGGGCGATGACGAGTGTGGTCTTGTTGCTCGTCAGCGACCGCGCAATCTGTATGGTCGCCGTCCGTGGGACCCGGAGCGTGGGCAGCATGGCCAACTCCGCATCGACCACCTCCACGCCGTCGGCATCCGGGGCTCGCAGTTCGAGACGATTCACATGGCCCACCTGCAGTCCACCGAGATAGACGGGAGAACCCGGCTTGAGTCCCGAGACCCCGGTCGAAAATGGGAACTCCACATGCACGATGAACGTCTCCTCAGAGAAGAGCATGGGTCCCCCCAAGATTGCGACGACGAGGGCGACGATGCCGCACAGCGTGAACGCTCCCATCCGAATCTCGGCATGGTTGGCGCGCGGTCTGGCCATCGATCACTTCCCCGGAGCCGTGCCTGCGGGGGCATCTCCCATCAGCACGTCGTTGAGTTGCGTCTGCGCCCGCTGGTACTTGTCGAGCGCGTCGAGCACTTGTGACTGCACAGCCTCGCGGAACTTGATGTCCGACTCGTAGCGCCCCGGATCTCGTTCGATCACAAGGCGAAGGGCATCGCCCGCCGCGCGCAGATCCCCCGCAGCCATGGCGAAACTGCGGGCAGCGTCATAGAGATTCTCATGGGCGACCTGATCGGTCCCCGGCTGGTAGAGCAGCTTCCATGGACTGCGGCGGATCTCAAGGCTCGCGAGCTTGAGTTGGCCGGCCGCGGTGCGGATGTTCGAAAGCATCTCAGAGATGTCGGGAGTTCGCTCGAGGAGCAGCGTGTGGATGATCTCCATCGACTTGTCGATGCTGTCGACGGCGGCCTCCGCCTTGCGGAGCGCGCCATCCAAGAGGGGAAGCGTCTCCTGGTTGACGTGGACGAGCGCGTCCTTGCCGACGAGCAGCGCACTGTCGATGTTGGCGATCGCTGTGTCGATCTTGGGGGAGTTGCGGGCCAGGAGTTGCTGGGTATCGCCCATCACCACATCGAGCTTGACCATCGAATCCTGCGCTGAACTGAGCGCCCCCGCGATCTTCACACGCCAGTCGGTGTAGTCGGTGCGGAACTCACCGACGATCGTCTGGGCGTTTTCCAACATTGGGACAACGCGATCCTTGTACTCCTGCGGCACAGTCGCGAGGAAATCGGCAAACGTCACGAAGTCGTCGATCATCAGGTCCGTCTTGGTGGCGTTCGCGGGGCCGACGATCGTCGCGAGGAGTCCGCTGGAAGTGACGGCGTCGATCGTGTCATGGGCCTGGAGGGCATCGGGACCGCTGCCGAGCGACGTGAAATTGAGCCACGCGGTCGACCCGAGAAGCGGCATCATCCGCAGCGCCACCGCATCTTTGTGGAGCGTGACGGACGAGTCGATCGAGATGTTGACATCGATCGATGACAGCTGGCCGTTGGCATCGAGCACCGGGACGATGGAAGTGACAGAGCCGCGCACAAGTCCGCCCACGCACACACTGGATCCCTTGCTCAGCCCCAGGATCCCGTCCTTGATCGTGAACGAGATGGTGTACGGGGTGGTCTTGGCGAAGACATCGAGATTCGCGAGCACCAGGCCGATGGCCGCGATGAGCAGCAGTCCGCTCCCGAGGAAGAATCCGGTCTTGACTGCTGGAGTGTTCATTCCCCGAGGCTACCGCAAGCCAACTCACGGGATCCTCGACCGGACCCGGAGTTCAACTGCTCACAAGGTGTTCGTTGGTCGGGAACCGCTTGAGAGCGGCGAGGAGTTGCTCGATCTGCACATGCGGAGGCATGGCGAGCAGCCGCCGCCGAAGTGCCGTCACTGTCTTGAGTTCGCGCTCGCTGAGCAGGAGATGTTCCTTCCGCGTTCCGCTCGCCGCGAGGTTGATCGCCGGAAAGAGCCGCTTCTCGGCGATGGAACGATCGAGGATGAGTTCCATGTTGCCCGTTCCCTTGAACTCTTCGAAGATGATTTGGTCGGCCCGGCTGCCGGTGTCGACGAGACAACTGGCGATGATCGTGAGCGAGCCACCTTCTTCCGCCTTGCGCGCCGCCCCGAAGAGCTGCTTGGGGACTTCGAGGGCTCGCGAGTCGAGTCCGCCGGACATCGTCCGCCCTCCCGAACCGTACTTGCGCGAGTTGTTGAAGGCCCGTCCGAGCCGCGTGATCGAGTCGAGAAGGACGACGACATCGCGCCCTGCCTCGACCATCCGTCGCGCACGTTCGATCGCCAGGATTCCGAGCGCGGTGTGGCGGTCGACATCCTGATCGTTGCTCGACGCGAGCACATGCGCGGGGACGTTGCGCTTGAAGTCGGTGACTTCCTCGGGCCGCTCGTCGATCAGGAGCGCCACGAGCTCGATCTCCGGATGGTTGTGCTTGATCCCGAAGGCGAGATTCTGCAGGAGGATCGTCTTGCCGGCCTTGGGGGGGGAGACGATGAGTCCGCGCGTCCCGTACCCGATGGGGCAGAAGAGATCGATGAGGCGGCAGGCTGGCGGACACCCTGGGTACTCGAGCGAAATGCGCGGACTTGGATCGAGCGCCGTGAGTTCCGCGAATGGCTTGCGGGCGGCAAACTGGTCGGGGGCGAGACCCTCGATCTCCAGAACTCGCTCGACGACATTCCTGGTGGCACGATTTCCCCGGCGGCTCTTGAACTCGACGGAATTGACCTCCACGAGGATGTCCGCACAGGGCCGCAGCGGGAGCGTGTTCGCCATCGCTTGTGAGACAACCGGGTCGTCGGGAGAATCGACCAACCCGTTGCTGAACTGTCTGACTCGACCCTCTGGGCCGGGGACCCATTCAAGGATCCCGCGCACGGTGCTCATGTGTGTGTCGCGCGGGACTGACTGTCCTTCACGTCGACAGACAAAGTAGAGCAGGGGGGCTCTCGCATGTCAAGGAGTATCTCAGCGCGCCCGGGAGACCGCGAGCGCCGATGCGACGAGGGCGGCCTGATGTGCATTGGCGAGGAGGAGCGCGAGGTTGGCACACAGGGTCGCGCCACCCGACTCACACTCCGCGAGATGCGAGAGGAGGAACGGCGTCGTGGCCGCGCCGCGGATCCCTTGCTTGGCAGCTTCGGCGAGCGCGGCAGCAATCCTCGGCTCTGCATCTCGTGCCGGAGTCGCGAAGGTGGAAGGACAGGGATTGAACAGCAGGAGCCCTGCGCTCGGGCGAATTCGCCAGTGGGCGAGCGCGACCGCTGCGGCGTCGGGCGCCGAATCGACTCGGTGCGGAAGGGGGAGGCGCTCACTCGACTCCACCGTGAAGCGCGGGAGATGGCCTGTTCCGAGGCCGATGGCGGGAATCCCGAGCGTTTCGATCGCTTCGAGCGTCGCCTCAAGGTCGAGGATTGCCTTCGCTCCCGAACTGACAACCATCACCGGATGTGCCGAGATCGCGTGAAGGTCAGCAGAGATGTCCAGCGTCGAAGTCCAGCCCCGGTGCACGCCGCCGATGCCACCGGTCGAGAACACGCGGATTCCGGCGAGTGCGGCGATCGCCGTCGTTGCAGCGACTGTCGTGCCTCCGGATTTCGCGCTCGCCATCAGCGGCCCGAGATCGCGCAGCGAGACTTTCTCCGACGCGTGGTCGCTGGCGAGTCGTTCGAGGTCGCGTGCGTCAAGGCCGACATGCACCCGTCCGTCGAGAAGTGCGATGGTCGCAGGAACCGCCCCGTGGCGCCGAACGGTCGCTTCCGCTGCTTGGGCGAGCGCGAGATTGACCGGAACCGAGTCATCGAATTCGGGAGAGAACTTCGAGACCGCGCCGAGCGCACGTCGCTCACGAGGGAGTCCATTCGTCACGACGCTCGATTCGAGGGCGACGATGGGAAGGCCACCATCGAGCGCGGCGCGCACTTCCTCAGAGGGATGCCACGCGGGAGTGCTCACGCGTGACGGATCTACCGGCGGCGGGTGTTGAGGCGTCCGCCAAGCCGCTTCGGCGGTGGGCCGGTGGGCACGAGTCCGCCCGGGAACTTGGCGGCATCGGCCGGGTCGGGCTTGGAGGCGAGGATGTCGCGGGACTTCGACTCCATGGACGCCGCCTTGCGCTGGGTTTCGAGTTCGCGTCGGGCAGAGATGTCGCCCGGCACCGGTCCTGGAACGAAGTCGTCGTAGTGGGACTTGGGGATCTCGATGTTGGCGAGGCTCTCGATCGCGGTCAGGAGTTCCCCCTGATCCGGACAGACGAACGCCCACGCGATGCCCTCGCGACCGGCGCGCGCAGTGCGCCCAATCCGGTGAACGTAGACCTCAGGATCCTCGGGGAGGTCGTAATTGATGACATGCGAGATGTCATCGACATCGAGTCCGCGTGCGGCAAGATCGCTCGCCACGAGGACGGACAGCCCACCCTCGCGCAACTTGCCCATCACCTTGTCCCGCTTGGTCTGATACATGTCGCCGTGCATGGTGTGGGCATCGATGCCGTGCTTGGCGAGGTAGTTGGCGACATCGTCGACGGTCCGCTTCATCCGGCAGAAGACGACCGTGAGTGCGGGCGCTTCCTTCTTCAGGAGATGGAGCAGCAGCGGCCTCTTGTCCCAGTGCTCGACGCTGAAATACGACTGCCGAACCTGCGAGACCGTGAGGCTCTTCGCGGTCGTCACGATCTTCTCGGGATTGGTCAGGTACTGCCGAGCGAGCTTCTCGATCTCCGGGGAAATCGTCGCCGAAACAAAGACTGTCTGCGGATGCTGCTTGAGCGAGCCGAGGATCCGTCGGATGTCCTCGCGGAACCCGATGTCGAGCATCCGATCGACCTCGTCGAGGACTGCGTACTTGACGTTCGTGTAGGGGAGGATCCGGCGCTCGTGCAGATCCATCACGCGCCCTGGCGTACCCACGACAATCGTCGGCCGTCGCTCAAGCTTTTGGACTTGCGTCGAGATCGGCTGGCCGCCATAGATGGGGACGACGTGGTGTCCTGTGTACTTCGCGAAGTCGTGAATCTCCTTGGAGACTTGGATGGCGAGTTCGCGAGTGGGCACCAAGATCAGCGCGCTGAGCGGATCGTCCTTGCTGAGGAGGTGAAGTGCGGGAAGTCCGAAGGCAGCGGTCTTTCCCGTCCCGGTCTTGGCCTGTCCGAGGCAGTCGCTGCCGCGCAGGACGATGGGGATGAGGTCTGCCTGAATGCGAGTCGGGTGGACAAATCCTCGCCCGGCAATCGCTCGGAGAATCGGTTCGGAGAGGCCGAGAGCCTCAAAGGTCTGGTCCTCCGCGAAGATCTCCTGGGACCGGCTTGGGCGGTCGCCCGGTGGCGTTTCTTGTGTTGACACGAACCCTCATGGTAGCCGCGACGAGGTGCCGATACAACTTGGACCCTTCGAAGGCGCACGGATGCGCAGCACCAGTTCGATCACCATCAACTTGTCGGCGATCGACCGCAACATTGCGGCGCTGCGCACGCGTATCGGCGCTGGGTGCGATCTCTGCGCGGTGGTGAAGGCGGACGGCTACGGGCTCGGGGCTCCCGCTGTCGCGACGCAACTCGCTCGCAGCGGTGTGTCGATGTTCGCGGTCTACAACTTGGCGCAAGCCGAAGCCATCGCCGCAGCGGAAGATCGCCTGCCCATCCTCGTCCTCATGCCGGTGCGCGAGATCGAGATCGGCGGGGGGATCCATCGACTGCTCCTGAAGCGCTGCCTCCATCTCACCGTGCATGGCCGCTCGCACGCGCAGGACCTCGCTGCGATCGCCGAGACGCTCGGCGGCGGTGCGTTGCCGGTGCACCTTGAAGTCGACACGGGCATGTCTCGCGGCGGCGCGCTTCCAGAGGAGGCCGTGCGG
>CANETX010000031.1 GCA_947441435.1 Planctomycetaceae bacterium | reverse complement strand
TCGCGCAGGATGGGCCTCAGTCGGTCATGGCTCACGACGATGTGGAACGCATAGGTGTCGGGATCGCCATCTTCCCCAGGCGTGTACTCAAGTGTGTATCCCTGATGCGGTGCCGGCAAGGACACCGGCTCGATGCCCAGCGGGAACTTGTAGCCCTCGACTTCGGCGCGCTTGAGGTCGCCGCGCAACTCAAATTCACGCATGTCCCAATCTTACGGCAGGGGCCCCGCCTTCAGAAGTCCTCTTTCGTTCGCTCCTTCGAGGACCGCGGCAAGCCATGTCCACTCGGCACACAGGTATTCAACGGAGTACTCGTCGTGGAGTCGGCGCACGGCGCTGTGCAGGGATTCCGCAAGGGTCGCCTGCCATGGCCCTTGGCCCGCGTCGCAGAAGTACGCCCGGCAGCCCAGCGGGCGAATTGAGTGGATGGCGCACTGGCCTCCCTTGAGATGGGCGCACACGCCCTTCGCCGATGGCCTCGATGTCTCTTCCGTTGGGGTGGGAACGGCGAGCCGCTGATAGACCCACGCGGCCTCGAGTCCGGTGACGAGAAGCACGTGGCCATGGTCCGCGAAGTGGCAGCAGCGACCCGACGAGAGGCAGACCGGGCGATGCAGCGCCGCGACGTTGGCTGCGTGCTCGTGAAGCGCGAAGAGTGCTTCGGAGATGGCCGGTTGGGCTGCGGCGCGTCCCCAGGATCCCATCGTGTCATCGGACGGCGGTGTCGCGGGATGGAGCACGCGGATCACCAGGGAGCGGTGCCGTTGTCTTCGTGATCGCGCTCGCGCAGGATGCCGATCTGATCGACGCTGATGAGTGGCCCTTGTCCCATTCCCGGGCAGGGGGTTGCCGCTTTCGCCGACTCCCACGCGCGGCGCGACGAGAGATTGGATGGCCAGAAGGGCCAGGTGCGGCACTGCGAAGGGCGCGCCTTGTAGAGCCGGCAGAGCGCTGACCCGGGACGCGTTTCGCGGTCGAGAAAGACGCAGTCAAATCCGTGAGGGGTCTCGATCTCGTTGAGCGATCGTCGCGATCCGACTTGGCGCGTGTACGTCGCCGTGAAGTCGGCCTCAGACATCCCGAGCGATGCGGCCATTTCAGTGGCCTCGGCCGGGGTGTACCAGACGGCACCCGGCCCCCCCGTGCAACAGTTGCCGCACATCGTGCAGGAGAACCGCAGCCCTCCCTGGTACCAGGGCTCGCGAGCGGCGTCGGTCACGTGCGTGCTGCTACTCCTCGTCGCTTGAGGTGCCGTCGGCACCCTCTGCAGAGTCGAAGCCGACCGCTGCGGGGGCACTGAGCGTCGCGGATTCCTTGATCGTGGGGGCGCTGCCCACACGCTCGGCGCCGAGTGCTTCAGCCGCAACCGCCGCTTCCTCAAGTTCAGCCATTTCGCTGTCAGGACCCACCGGTTCGCTGACAAGATGATCGACGACGATGTTGGTGTAGGTCTCGAAGCCCGTGCCTGCTGGGATGAGATGACCGAGCAGGACGTTCTCCTTGAGCCCGATCAGCGTGTCCACGGCTCCTCGGAGGGCCGCCTCGGTGAGCACCTTGGTGGTTTCCTGGAAGCTTGCGCCGGAGAGGAAACTCTCCGCCTGCAGCGATGCCTTGGTGATGCCCAAGAGGAGGGTCCGAGCACGCGCGGGCTTGGCTCGCTTCGTCTTGGCTCCTGGCTTCCCAGCGAGTTCCGCCTCGGCGTTCGCCTGCTTCACCTCGTCCTTGGCCACAAGCGTGCCCTTGACCAAGGTCGTTCCGCCTGCGTCCTCGATCTTGAGCTTGGTCGCGAGATCGTCGTTGACCTCCCGGAACGCATAGCGCTCGACCACGTCATTGGGCAACAGAGCCGTGTCACCGACTTCGACGACGCGGACCTTGCCGAGCATCTGGCGCAGCACGACTTCGATGTGCTTGTCGCTGATGGGCACGCCCTGAGCGCGGTAGACGTTCTGCACCTCGGTGAGCATGTACCGATACAACTCATCTTCTCCCTTGATCGCGAGGATCTCGGATGGGGTGAGCGGACCTTCGGTCAGCGCGTCGCCTGCTTCGATGACATCGCCCGTGTGGACGAGAAGTCGCTTGCCCTGCAGTGCGTAGTGGTCTTCGACGAGCTCTTCCTTCGCCCCTTCCGCATGGATGCGGATGGTCATCTTGCCGCGACGCTCGTTGGGGAGCAGTTCGACCCGCCCCGAGATGCGCGCGAGAACCGCGGGATCCTTGGGGACGCGTGCTTCGAAGATTTCCGTGACGCGCGGGAGACCACCGACGATGTCGGCGCTTCGTGCGGCACCCTTGGGGGTGAACGCGATGCGCTGTCCAGCCTCGATCGGAGCCCCGTCCTTGACTTCGATGTGGGCCTTGGCCGGAAGATGGTGGAGGTCGAGCACGTTGCCGGCTTCGTCCTCAATGGTGATGCGCGGGTGCTTCTCGCCCTTGTGCTCGATGACGACCATTTCTTCCTTGTTGGCCTTGCGCTCGATGCGCACGGTCTCGCCATCCTCGATGTCGCGGAAGCGGATCTTGCCGGACTTCTCGGCGAGAATCGGGGCGACGTGGATGTCCCAGTCCAGGACTGGCTGTCCCTTCTTGACGGGCTCTCCAGCATTGACCAAGAGCGTCGCGCCGTAGGGCACCTTGTACTTCTCAAGTTCGCGCCCCTTGGCGTCGAGCACTCGCACTTCACCAGTCTTGCGGAGTGCGATGCGCACGGGTTCGCTCTTGACTCTCACGGTCACTTCACCGCAGTCGGAGTATTGGACAGTTCCAGCCTGGGTGGCCTTCCACTGATTCTCAGTGGTCGCGCTCACGGCGATGCCTCCGGTATGGAAGGTGCGCATCGTCAGCTGGGTGCCTGGCTCGCCGATGGACTCGGCGGCGATGATGCCGACGGCGAGGCCTTCCTCGACCAGTTGCCCGGTCGACATGTCCATGCCGTAGCAGGTGGCGCAGATGCCACGCGGCGTCTGGCAGGTGAGGGGGCTGCGCACGAAGACCGTGCGGATTCCGAGTGCCTCGATCTCCTTGGCCTTCTCGACCGTGACGATTTCATTGCGGGTGACGATCGCGCGGTCCGTTCGGGGATCGACGATGTTCTCGCAACTGGTGCGTCCTCGGATGAGATCCCGAAGCGGCACGTCGACTTCTTCGCCCTTGTAGATCGCTTCCTTGGCGATGCCGCTCGTCTGTCCGCAATCGTGCTCGAGCACGACGACGCTCTGGGCGACATCGCACAGCTTGCGAGTGAGGTATCCGGAGTCGGCCGTCTTGAGCGCCGTGTCGGCCAGTCCCTTGCGCGCGCCGTGGGTCGAGGAGAAGTACTCGATGACCGAGAGTCCTTCGCGGAAGTTGGACTTGATGGGGGTCTCGATGATCTCGCCGCTGGGCTTGGCCATGAGGCCGCGCATTCCGGCCAGCTGCTGCATCTGGCTCTTGTTGCCTCGCGCGCCAGAGTCCATGAACAGGTAGACGGGATTGAGATAGCGCGCGGTCGGGCTCGGCTTGCCGGGAAGTCCGGCCACGTTGCCCGCGATCGCCTTCGTCCCGGCCCACTGCGCCTTCCGATCGGTCTTCAGCGTCTCGATCAGCATGTTCTGCAGTCCGTCTCGGCACTGCGCCCAGGCATCGAGGACGCGGTTGCGCCGCTCGTCGTCGGTGATGTGCCCTTCCTCATAGGAGACTTGGGCGCGATCGACCTTCTTCTGCGTATCCGTGATCAGCTTTTCCTTGTTCTCGGGGATGTGGAGATCGGTGATGCCGAACGACAGTCCGCTGGTGGTGCTGGCCTTGAAGCCGGTCTCCTTGAGCGCATCGAGGAGCTCGATGGTGGCCGCCTTCCCCTTGCGGGCGAAGGTGTCGTCGATGACCCGCGCCGAACCCTTCTTGCCCAGTGCGCAGTTGTAGAAGGGCATGCCATCCGCGAGGATCTCCGAGAAGATCACGCGACCGGCCGTTGTCCGAACGCGATGGTTCGCGGCGACTTTCTTCGGTGCGTCGGTTTGGTCGTTGACGACCTCGTTGAACCGTTCGAGCCGGATGTCGATCCAGTCATGGACCCCCACCTTGCGCAGATCAAGCGCGAGGAGGAGTTCGTGCACGGTCCCGAAGGAGGGGACCTTGGACCGTCCCGCTGCCGCATCGACTGGGATGGCGCTCGGAGCAACGGTCAGGAAGTAGACGCCCATGACGATGTCCTGCGAAGGACTGACGATGGGATTGCCATTCGCTGGGCTGAAGATGTTGTGCGTGCTCATCATGAGCACCTGCGCCTCGACCTGCGCTTCGAGCGAGAGCGGGAGATGGACGGCCATCTGGTCGCCGTCGAAGTCGGCGTTGTAGCCCGCACAGACGAGCGGATGGACCTTGATCGCATTGCCCTCGACGAGGACCGGCTCGAACGCCTGGATGCCCATGCGGTGGAGGGTCGGAGCGCGGTTCAGGAGGACGGGATGATTCTTCGTGACCTGCTCGAGGATGTCCCACACCTCGGGAGCTCGGCGCTCGAGCATGCGCTTCGCGCTCTTGATCGTGTCGGCGAGCCCATGTTCCTTGAGCTTCCGAATGATGAAGGGCTGGAACAACTCGAGGGCGATCTTCTTGGGAAGACCGCACTGCCAGAGCTTCAACTCCGGACCCACGACGATGACGCTTCGCGCGGAATAGTCGACGCGCTTGCCGAGCAGGTTCTCGCGGAAGCGACCCTGCTTGCCCTTGATCATGTCGGTGATCGACTTGAGGGGGCGGTTGCTTGAACCGAGCACTGGGCGGCGGCAGCGGCCGTTGTCGAACAAGGCATCGACGGCCTGCTGGAGCATGCGCTTCTCATTGCGGATGATGACCTCGGGGGCATTGAGGTCCATCAGCTTCTTGAGACGGTTGTTCCGGTTGATGATGCGCCGATAGAGATCATTCAGATCGCTGGTGGCGAAGTTGCCGCTCTGGAGGAGGACGAGCGGACGGAGATCGGGGGGGATGACCGGCACGACATCGAGCACCATCCACTGCGGATCGTTGGTCGACCCGCGGATCTGCTCGACAAGCTTGAGCCGCTTGGAGAGATCCTTGGCCCGCTGCTTGGACTTGGTGTCGGCGAGCTCCTGGCGGATCTCGATGGAGACGGCGTGGAGGTCGAGCTTGGCGGGGGAGAGGAGTTCTCGAATCGCCTCCGCACCCATCATCGCCGTGAACTTGCCCGGATGCTTCGCCGCCTGCTCGCGATACTCGTCGTCGGTGAGCACCTGCTTGAACTCGAGATCCGTCGAACCCGGATCGGTGACGACGTAGTCCTGGAAGTAGACGACCTTCTCGATGTCGCCGGTCCGCATCCCGAGGAGGGTTCCGAGGCGGCTCGGCAGCGCCTTGAAGAACCAGATGTGCACGGCGGGGGCAGCGAGGTTGATGTGGCCCATCCGCTTGCGTCGCACGCGCGAGTGGGTCACTTTGACGCCGCAGCGGTCGCAGATGATCCCCTTGTACTTGGTTCCCTTGTACTTGCCGCAGGCGCACTCGTAGTCGCGCTCGGGGCCGAAGATCCGTTCGCAGAAGAGGCCATCGCGCTCCGGGCGGTAGGTCCGGTAGTTGATCGTCTCGGGCTTCTTGACTTCGCCGAAGCTCCAGCTCCGGATGTCGTTGGGGCTCGCGAGGTTGATCCGGACCAAGCCGTAGTCGTTCACTCGGTCGAAGACGCTCTCTGCCATCGTGTTCATCATGACGTTTCCTTCAAGTATTCAGTCGTGATTCCAAATCGCACGCACACACCAAACCGAGACCCGAGCCTTGTGCCTTAAAGCACAGGCTCGGTTGCTTCGCCGCCAACTTTCTCAAGCTGGATATTGAGACACAAGCCCTTGATCTCCTGGCACAGCACGTCGAAGACCACGGGCATGCCCGCCTGCAGCGTGTTGTTGCCCTTGACCATCGACTCGTAGATCTTCTGCCGGCCCTCGATGTCGTCGCTCTTGACGGTGAGGAGTTCCTGCAGGATGTAGGCGGCACCGTAAGCCTCGAGCGCCCACACTTCCATCTCGCCGAATCGCTGGCCTCCCGTGCGGGCCTTGCCACCGAGCGGCTGCTGGGTGATGAGGCTGTACGGGCCCGTCGAGCGAGCATGGATCTTGTCGTCGACGAGGTGGTGCAGCTTGAGCAGGTACATGTAGCCCACGGTCGTCCGTTGGTGGAACGCCTCTCCGGTGCGGCCGTCGAACAACTGGACCTTCCCGTCTTCGGGCATGAGGGCCAGGAGTTCCCGCGAATCGCCCGGCAACTTGCCGCTCGATTCAAAGGAGGCGACCCGCTCGTTCACATGCGCATTCGCTTGGCGGATCGCATCGAAGATTTCCGCTTCGGTCGCCCCGTCGAACACGGGGGTGACCGCCTGGAAACCCAAGACCCGGCCAGCCCACCCCAGATGCGTCTCAAGTATCTGTCCGACGTTCATTCGGCTCGGGACGCCCAGCGGATTGAGGAGCACCTCGACAGGCGTGCCATCCTCGAGGAAGGGCATGTCCGCTTCCGGCACGATTCGGGCAATGACGCCCTTGTTGCCGTGGCGACCTGCCATCTTGTCTCCCACCGAGAGTTGGCGCTTGGTCGCCAGGTACACCTTGACCATCTCCAGGACGCCCGAGGGGAGTTCGTCGCCACGCTTCATGTGGCTGACCTTGCGCTCCTTCTCGCGGAGGAGCTTCTGGACGCGCGGCCAGAACTGGCCGTACGCCACGAGCGCCTGCTCGCGCGACTCCTTTGAACCCTTGATCCACTTCTCGCTGAACCCCTCGACCTGTTCGAGGATGACGTCCGGGATGTCGCTGAAGCCGACCTTCTGCCGGGTCGACGGGTCCACCATCTCGGTTCCCGTGACGCGGTTGATCTCCGCGCACATCTCGCGGAACAGCGCGATCGCCTTGCCGTCCATCAATTGCTCGAACGTCGAGATGTCCTTGCGGAGCTGCTTCTTCTGCTCATCGTTCTGATGCTGGCGGCGGCTGAACCGCTTGGTGCCGATCACCACTCCCTCGGTTCCAGCGGGGACTTCGAGGGAGTCGTTCTTCACATCTTCGCCGGCGCGTCCGAAGATCGCGTGGAGAAGTTTCTCTTCAGGGGAGAGTTCGCTCTTGGACTTGGGGCTCACCTTGCCGACGAGGATGTCGCCGGGGCCGACGCGGGCGCCGACACGAACCACTCCATGCTCGTCCAGGTTTCCGAGTACCTGCTCCGAGACGTTTGGGATGTCGGCCGTGAACTCCTGACGTCCGAGTTTCGTCTCGCGGACTTCCACGTCGAAGGACTCGATGTGGATCGAGGTGAAGGCATCGTCCTTGACGAGCCGCTCGGAAATCACGATCGCATCTTCGAAGTTGTAGCCGTCGAAAGTGTTGAATGCGACGAGGACGTTCTTGCCGATGGCGAGTTCGCCCTGCGAGGTGCTCGCGCCGTCGGCGAGGATCTCGCCCGCCTTGACCCGTTGGCCCATGCGGACCACGGGCTTCTGGTTCTGGCAAGTGCGCTCGTTGAGGCCGACGAACTTCTTGAGCGTGTACTCGTCGGCATTGTCGATGATGACCCGCTGTGCATCGACGAAGGTCACCGTGCCAGCGCGCTCGGCCTTGACGATCATGCCGCTGGAGCGGCCGACCACCTTCTCCATGCCGGTGGAAACGACCGGCGGATCGACCTTGATGAGCGGAACGGCCTGCCGCTGCATGTTGGAGCCCATGAGTGCGCGATTGGCGTCGTCATGCTCGAGGAAGGGAATCAGCGATGCGGAGACGCCGACGGTCTGCTTGGGGCTGATGTCGACATACTGGATCTCGCTCGCATCGCAGATGACCAGGTCGCCAGCCTTGCGGACGAGCAGCTGGCCATCGGCGATCGCACCCTCGGCGGAGAGCGACTCACTCGGGGCGAGGACGCTCTTGAGTTCCTCGTCAGCGCGCAGCGAAATCGCCTTGCCCGTCGACTTGCGTCCCTTGATCTCCCGGTAGGGGGTGAGCAGGAATCCGTAGTCATCGACCCCCGAATAGATGCCGAGGCTGGCGATGAGGCCGATGTTGGCTCCTTCAGGAGTCTCAATCGGGCAGATGCGGCCGTAGTGCGAGATGTGGACGTCGCGCACCTCGAAGCCGGCGCGCTTCCTATTGAGTCCGCCGGGACCGAGTGCCGAGAGGCGGCGCTCATGCACGAGCATCGACAGGGGGTTCGTCTGGTCGACCACCTGCGAGAGCTCGCTGCGCCCGAAGAAGAACTCGATCGCGCTGGAGATGGACTTCGAGTTGACGAGGTCGGCGATCTTGTAGGAGTTGTCGGTGGGATCCTTGACGCTCATGCGCTCCTGGACGGTGCGCTTGAGTTTCAGGAACCCCTTGCGCATCTCCTCGGTCGCGAGTTCGTCAAGGGTGCGGAGGCGGCGGTTTCCGAGATGGTCGATGTCGTCGACATGGGCCAGCGCACGACGATTGGGATCGGCCGGGCGACGGAGTTCGACGATGTAGCGGATGACCGCCAGGAAATCCTCGGCGCGCAGGTGCTGAGCACTCTCGCCGACCTGCTTGTAGGTCGCGTCGTCAGAGAATTTCCGGTTGACGCGGAACCGTCCGACCCGACCGAGGCGATAGCGGTTCTGGTCGAGGAACTTCTCCGCGAACAGATCGCGGGCCTTGTCGATCTGGGGAGGATTCCCCGGACGCAGGCGGGCGTAGAGGCGAAGCAGCGCCGCCTCGTACTCCGTGGCATCGGCGAGGAAGTCGAGCTTCTCCTCGGCGAGCGTATTGAGGATGAGCGGATCCCCCGGATTGCAGATGGCGCGGACCGACTTGAGGGCGCTCGCCTGGATGGTCGGCACCTTGTCGCCGAAGGGAACGCCCACCTTGCAGAGTTCCTCGCCGGTGTCCTGATCGATGATGAGTTCGGCCGAGTAATGCTCGGGCTTGAGCTTCTCGACGCGCACATCCTCGATGTCGTAGAAGAGCTCGAGGATCTTCTCGGTATCGGAGAACTTCTCGTCCATCGCGCGCAGGAAGGTCGTCGCGGCGAGTTTGGTCGACTGGTCGATGCGCATCGCCAGCACGTCCTTCTTGGTCACTTCCAATTCGATCCACGAGCCGCGCTCGGGAATGATCCGGGCGCTGTGCAGCGGACGATCCGCCAAGCTGGAGGCGATCGAGAAGTCGACGCCGGGCGAGCGGTGCAGCTGGCTGACGATGACGCGTTCGGATCCGTTGACGACGAACTCGCCGCCACCGAGGATGATGGGAATGTCGCCGAGGTAGATGTCCTCTTCCAGGACTTCGCTGGTCGACTCGCGCGTCAGCCGCATCTTCACGCGCCACGGGTACCCGTAGGTGAGGCGCAGTTCACGGCACTCCGCCTCGGTGTGCTGCGGCTCTCCGAAGAAGTAGGAGAGGAACTCGAGTTTCATCTGGCCGTCGTAACTCTCGATCGGGAAGATCTCCCGGAGCAGCGACTGCAAACCGAAGTGCGTCTTGCGAGCCTCCGGTTCGAGGTCCTTCTGCAGGAAGCGCTCGTACGCAGCCTGCTGCACACGGGTCAGGTTGGGAACGGCGATCGCGTCTCCGCGCTTCGAATAGTCACGGACAGTTCGTGTGGTCATGGTCACCTCTTTGAAGTCTCAGTCCAACCCAATGCGCCTTCGACGACCGATGCCACGAGGCGCGACGACGGAGGTCGCTTCGTGGTTCGTTTCGCAAGTTTCCGGACGGATGCTCGGGCGCGCGCCAAGCCCCGGAGTGTAGCCAAACCTTGACAGATTGCGCAAGTGGGGGTACGCGATTTGCTGTGGCCGGAGTGAACGCAAAAACCCCCAGCCCGGGGGGCTGGGGGTTCTGGGTGATTTCGTCAGGAAACGCTTACTTGACCGTGACCTTGGCTCCGGCAGCCTCGAGGGATGCCTTGAGCTTGGCCGCGTCTTCCTTGGAGATGTTCTCCTTGATCGCCTTGGGGGCGCCGTCCACCAGGTCCTTGGACTCCTTGAGCCCGAGACCGGTGACTTCGCGGACGACCTTGACGACGTTGATCTTCGTCGCGCCAGCCTCTTCGAGGACGACCGTGAATTCGGTCTGCGCCTCGGCGGCGGGGGCGGCATCGCCTGCGGCCGCGGCAACCATGACGGCGCCTCCGGCTGCGGGCTCGATCCCGTACGTGACTTTCATGTACTCAGCCAGATCGACGGCCTCCTTGAGGGTGAGCGAGGCGATCGAGTCTCCGAGTCCGGAGACCTTGGCATCAAACGTTTTCGTATCAGACATGGTTCAAACTCCTGTGCACTGTGCTTTCCATAGGTGCCGTCACGAGACGGCATTTCATCCCCGAGGGGACCAGTGGATCGCGGTTCATGTGGTTCGTGTCATCCCGCCGTTCGGGCGATCGTTTCGCCCTTCTCGAGCCGGCTCTCAATCTCCTTGACGATGCCGAGGACCTTGCGTCCGGGGGCAACGATGGATCCGGCGACCTTGCGCGCCGGGGAAAGCACGAGCGCGACGACCTGCGCCTGCGCCTCCTCGCGCGTCGGGTACTTGCTGAGACGGGTCACCCCTTCGGCGCCGTCGAACCATGTGCCGTCGATGCAGGCGCCCCTCAGGCCGAGCTTGTCATTCTTCTTCGCGGACTGGACGAGTTCGCGGGCGATGGCCACCACGCTCGTCTTTCCGTAGACAACCGCGCGCGGTCCCTTGAGGCCGTGGGTCAACGGTTCCAGCGGAGTTCCTTGGAACGCGCGCTTGGCAAGCGTGTTCTTGACGATGGACACGCGGACGTTCGATCCGCGCAACTGGGCGCGGAGCTTGGCGTCGGCGGTCGCCGCCATGCCGGAAACTTCGATGAGAACCGCGCCGTCGATCTCCGCGAACCGCTTGCGGTACTCGTCGACGATCATGTTCTTGATGGGCTTGCTCATGGTTGGTGCTCGTGGGGAGTGTCGTGGGGACTGACAGCGGACTCAGGCGTTGACGATCACGCTCGGTGACATCGACGCGCTGATGGCGCACTTCTTGACGTAGACCCCCTTGGAGGAGGCCGGCTTGGACTTGTGGATGAGGGCGATGAAGTGCTCGAGGTTCGAGGAGAGGTCCTCGTCCGAGAAGGACATCTTTCCGATGATGCAGTGGATGTTCCCGGCGTCGTCGTTGCGGTACTCGACCTTGCCTGCGACATACTCGCGCACCGCGGTGGCGACATCGGGGGTGACCGTGCCCGCCTTGGGACTCGGCATGAGTCCCTTGGGACCGAGCACCTTTCCGAGACGACTGACGATGCGCATCATGTCGGGGCTCGCGACCGCCACTTCGAAGTCGCTCCAACCGCCTTCGATCTTGGCGACGAGATCTTCGCCACCGACTTCGATCGCACCCGCGTCGCGGGCGGCCGCTGCCTTGTCGGAGTTGCAGAAGCAGATGACCTTCGCGGTCTTGCCGACTCCCTTGGGGAAACTGATCGCGCCGCGCATCGCCTGGTCAGCGGCCTTGGGGTCGATCCCCAGGTGCACAACCACGTTGACCGTCTGGTCGAACTTCGCGGCCTTGTACTTGCGCAATTCCTTGATCGCAGCGGCAGGAGCAAGCGCCTCTCGCTTGGTATTGAGCGCGAAGTTGGCCCGGACTCGCTTGCTGTGGCCGAGGAGTGTGATTTCTTTCGTTGCCATGGATTATGCCTCCACCGTCACGCCCATCGATCGGGCCGTTCCTGCAATCACGCGCATCGCTGCCTCGACGGTGCTGGCGTTGAGATCCTTCATCTTGTCCTCGGCGACCTTGCGCAACTGCGCCTTGGTGATCACCCCGACCTTCTCAGTGTTGGGCTTGCCCGAACCCTTCTCGATCTTGAGCGCCGTGGCGATCAGGACCGAGGCGGGTGAGCTCTTGATCTCCAGGTCGAACGTGCGGTCCGCATAGACCGTGACGATGCAGCCCACGACGCGTCCATTCAGTTCGCGGGTGGCTTCATTGAACTTGGAGATGAACTGTCCGGGATTGACGCCGTTGGCGCCGAGCACTGGGCCCAAGGGCGGTGCCGGCGTGGCCTTGCCTCCGGGAGCAAGGATCTTGAACTGTTTTTGGATCTTCTTGGCCATGTCTGTTACCTCCTACCGAAGCGGCCCCAACGCGGGGCAGTGCCGGCTCAGCCAAGATCCGGCGCACTCAGTAGTCATTGCGGTCTGAATTGTGAGCCGCGCAGGATAGCGAAGGGTTGCGATCCGCGCAAGCACCCATCAGTTGTCTATTCTCGCCCCCGACGAGCCTCCTGCAACCATGGATCACCCCTTTCTGAGCGAACTCGCGTGGCGCGGACTTCTTCACCAGACGACGTCGCCGGAACTTGCCGGACACTTGGCGACCAACGGCCGAGTCGCCTACTGCGGTTTTGATCCCACGAGCGACAGCCTGACCGTCGGGAATCTGCTTCCGATCACGATCCTTGCGAGGTGGCAGCAGTCCGGCCACCGCCCGCTCGTCGTGATGGGTGGTGCGACCGGGTCGATTGGGGATCCCAGCGGCAAGTCGGCGGAGCGCCAACTTCTGGGCCTTGACCAAGTCCGCACCAACGTCATCAGCCAGCGGCCGATCTTCGAGCGGCTCCTCGACTTCTCGGGGCGACACGCCGCGAGCATCGTCGACAACGCCGAGTGGCTCATGAAGCTCGGCTACGTCGAACTTCTGCGCGATGTGGGCAAGCACTTCTCGGTGAACCAGATGGTGGCGCGCGACTCGGTGGCCACGCGGCTCGAAGGGCGAGATCAGGGGATCTCCTACACCGAGTTCAGTTACATGATCCTGCAGGCGTACGACTTTCTCCATCTCTACAAGACCGCGGGGTGCACGGTGCAACTCGGTGGGGCAGATCAGTGGGGCAACATCTGTTCCGGGATCGACCTCATTCGCCGCATCGAGGGTGGCGAGGCGTACGGGATCACCAACCAACTCGTCACCAAGGCCGATGGCACCAAGATTGGGAAGTCCGAGTCGGGCGCGATCTATCTCAACGCCCATCGGACGAGTCCCTACCGATTCCACCAGTACTGGCTCAATGCCACCGATGCAGATGCGCTCCGGTTCCTTCGCTGGTTCACCTTCCTCTCACGGCCACGAGTCGAGGAACTCGAGGCGGAGCAGGCGCGCGATCCCTCGGGTCGTCCCGCGCAGCGGGCGCTCGCCGACGAGATGACCTCGATGGTGCACTCGGATGCGGAGATGAAGCGTGCGAAGGAGTGCGCCAAGGCACTCTTTTCTGGGGACATTCGCTCGTTGGACGTCCGCTCGGCGGTGGATGTGGCCGCCGACCTGCCTTCAGTCAGGATGGCTCGCGCCGAGTTTGCGGGAGCGGGGCGATCCATCATTGATCTCCTGACCATGCCGGGTCTGGCGCTGGCGTCGAGCAAGCGCGAGGCGCGGGAGTTCCTGGAGGCGGGAGCGGTCGCCGTCAACGGCGAACCTACATCACTGGGTGCGAGCATCACGGCCTCGTCGCTGCTGCACGGTCGCTTCGCCTTCGTCCGACGGGGCAAGCGACAGTGGGCGGTCGTCGAAGCTGTCGACTGACGCTGCTAGGATGAGGAGATGGCAGGGATCGCCGGCAGTTACGAGTTGGGTCGCTTCTCAGGCGTGTGCGCCGCCACCGGCAGCGTGATCGCTCCGGCGGAGTCTTTCGTTGCTGCACTCGTCGATCGGGTGGGCGACGATGGGCAGCCGACACTCGCGCGACTCGATTACTCGATCGGTGGATGGGGGAGCGCTGAGCGACCTGCTGGTCTCGTCTCGTTCTGGCAGTCGACCGCGCCGCAACCAGGTGAGCGGCGTCACATCTTCGTCGATGACGAGACGCTGCTTGAGATGGTTCAGAGGATGGACAACGAGGACGACGCTCGGCGCAAGGCGTTTCGGTGGGTGCTCGCCCTGGCACTGCTGCGGCGCAAGGCGCTGCGGCTCGAGGGGATCGAACAACTTGACGGGGTCGAGTCGTGGCTCTTCCGCCCACGTGGAGCGGAGGAAGGTTCGCAGTCGATTCGGATCGCGAACCCCGGCATCCGGGATGAGGAGCTCGGCGATCTCGCTGAGCAGCTGTCGGACGTGATTCGTCCCGACGGCGAGTGATGGAACGCCGAATTCAAGCCCTCGGGGTTGCGCTCGGGCTGCTGTTGCTCGGAGGCTGCGCGAAGACCCAGCGGATACCGCGTCCGGAGGGTCCCGCGCCTACCGCGCAGTCGCTCGCACTCGCGCAGCAGCGTCGACTCGCCGCAGTCTCGACGCTCTCGCTCCGTGGGCACGCCGAAATCAGTTGGCGTGACCATGACTCCGCGCACTTCGACGACGGCGACTTCGACCTCGTGGCCCGACCGTCCAACGCGCTGAGCCTCCGGGTGAGCAAGCTCGGTGAGCGGATCCTCTGGATCGGTGGGGGCGACGGCGAGTGGTGGACGGTGTTTCCCAAGGAGCGTCCGTCGCGCGCGATCCTGCGGCCTTGGGAGAGTTCGCCGGATTCATCGGAGCGTGCCTCGGGACCGACTGACTCACTCGCGGCGATCGCGGCTCCGATGCGGCTGTTCGAAGCGCTCGGTCTCGCGCCGATCGCGGAGTCCGAGGTCACCGCGATTTCGTGGGACGAAACGCGGGGGAGTTGGCGTTTCGACCTCAAGGGACGGCGCATCTTTGCGCGCGGGGAATCACTGCTCTGCGTTGCCTCGGAGTGGGTGGATGAAGTGGGGGAAGTGCGGGCAACCTGCGAACTCAGCGAATTCCTCTGGCCCAGTGGAGATCGCGAACCCGGCTCGCGGCAATTGGAGGTGCAGCCGCTTGTTGCCACGCGCGTCACGTTCGCTGCGTGGGAGGGAACGCGTCGCAAGCGCGACGGGGGGCCCGATGCGGAACTCAAGCTCGCGGCAGAATCGCCGACATTCGGAGCGGATCGCGTCCGCCCGCAACTCTTCCGGTGGAGCGATGTCGAGAAGGCGCTGCGCCCGGAGATTGTGGAGGATCAAACCAAGTGATGCGCGGGATCCTCAGCGTGGCGGGAGCCGTCGCGCTGTGGACGCTCGTACCGGCATCCGCGCAGTCGGTCGGACTTCCTCCGACACTGCCCGCCGCCTCGAGCGGCACCCATGCGTGGTTCGCACTCGGCGAAGGGGGGCGCTGCCGCATCCTTCACCACGCCGCGACAATGGCCGAGGGGGTCGTGCGCGAGGCCACGGTGCTCGGGGTCGTGCCCGTCGCGCTTGCGGGATCTTTGGACCAACTCTGGGTCGTGATGCCTTCGTCGGGATCGCCACCTGTTTACGAAGTCTTCTCCCTCACCACGCGACGCAATCCGGCGACTGGGACGTACTTCGACACGCCGCCCGGCAGGCTCGATGTGCTCCCGAGCCTCCGGAGCACAGGCGTGCTCGGCGAGATTGCGGCGGACACTCGTGGCCTTGCGGGGTGGATCGAAGGCGGCGCTCCCACACTGCTGCGACTTCAAGCGGATCGGTGGGTCGAGGTCCCGCTGCCCGGCAATCTTGGGGGATCGAGCACCCTGGCCGCGCTGCTTCACGAGGGAGATCGCCGCATCGCTCTCGTTGGCATTGCGGGCAAGGATCTCACAGCCTCTATAGAAGGATCCGCCGACGGTACGCCGTGGGAGCAAGTCCTCTTCCCGGGGAGCGCCGAGGGATTCGCCATGGTCGTGCCCGGCGCGGCCTCCAACGCGGTGCTTCGGCGAGTGGCGGGGGGGCTCCACGAACTTGCGTACATCAGTCCATCCGGTCCGCGGTCCTTGGCGACGATTCCAATTCAAGCGAGCCCGTGGACAGTCGTCGGGCTCGGTGAGAAATTCCTCCTCGCGAGTGCGAGCGCTGGGGGGGAGATTTCCCTTTCGAAGATCGATTCGTTGACCGGGAGCATTGCTCCACCGATCGCCATCACCGGGGAGATCGTGCGCGCAGTCGAGTGGATCCATCTCCCGCTGCTTGGTGGGGCGACCATCCTTCTGCTGCTGCTTGGATTCGTGCTCCGCCCCCCCGTGGAGGCGAAGGGTTCGCTGGCAACTGGATGGGAGCCGCTTCCCATGGGGCGACGAAGCATCGCTCTGGCGATCGATCTCCTTCCCGGTGTGGTTGTAGCGCTTGGCGTGACGGGCGCGCCGCTGGAGAGCCTGCTCGCCATGCCGTCGTGGACACCCGAACTCTCGCGGTGCCTTCCGTCGCTTCTCATGTTGGGGGTGACCGGCGGCTGGTGTGCGCTCTTCGAGATCGCCGCGCGCGCGACACCTGGGAAGTTTCTCGTCGGCGCGCGGATCATCCGGGCCGAGCCTGCTGCGAACGACTCCGTTCCTCCATCGGCGCACGCCGACGTGCGCGCGGGACTTGCCCGTTCGGCAGCACGCGCCGCCCTCAAAGCGATCGTGCTCCTCGCGCCCGCGCTTGGAGTGCTCGCGTTCGTCCATCCGCTGCAGCAAGGGGTGCCCGAAACGATCACCGGCACCGCAGTCGCGCGGAAGATCGCCCGTCACTGAGCCTGTCGTCAGGTCTTGGGGGCAATGCGGGGTGGATGCCAACCGCCCGGAGGGTCGGCAGAGTCATTGTCGGAGTCTGGTCCCCATGTCCCCCGTGCGTAGGGAGCGGGCGCACCATGGCCCGAGAGCACCCCATCGACGATGCGCCAGCACTCGTCGACGCTGTCTTCGCGCGCGAAGAGCGTCCCGTCGCCGCGCAAGGCGTCGCCGAGAAGTCGCTCATACGGCGTCATTTCGTCGTTCTGCTGATCAATGGCGAGCAGTTCCAATTGCGTGCCGTCCATCTTGGGGCCGTCGACCTTCACCTCGGCGTTGAGGCCGATCTCGATTCGCGGGCTGATCTGGAAGCGGACGAAGTTGCGACTCGGCGGGACTGGTTCGCGGAACACCACTTGAGGCGGCCGGTGAAACTCGACCCGCACTTCGGTCGCCGTGACAGGAAGGTTCTTTCCCGCACGCAGATAAATGGGGACTCCAGACCACCGCCAGTTGTCGATCTCCAGGCGGATGCTGGCGTAGGTCTCGGTCTGCGACTCGGCCGCGACACCAGGTTCAGAGCGATAGCCCTCGAACTGCCCTCGGACGATCTCCGACGGCTGAAGCGTGCGAACGGCCCGAAACAGTTTGACCTGTTCATCGCGGGTCCGTTCCGTGTCGTCCCACTGCGGAGCCTCCATGCACAGGAAACTCACCACCTGCATGAGGTGGTTTTGGATGACATCGCGCAGCGTGCCCGTGGCGTCGTAGAACGATCCGCGTCCTTCAACTCCGAATGACTCGGCCATTGTGATCTGGATCTGCCGGACATAGTGGCGATTCCAGATCGGCTCGAGGAACGCATTCGCGAACCTGAAGTAGAGGATGTTCTGGACCGCCTCCTTGCCGAGGTAGTGATCGATCCTGAACACCTGCGACTCGTCAAAGACGCTGTGGAGCAGCGCGTTCAGCGCCTGCGCGCTCGCGCGGTCGCGGCCAAATGGCTTCTCGACCACGACGCGCGCTCCCTTGGCGCAGCCGGAGTCGCCGAGGTGCTTGGAGACGGGGCCGAAGAGTGACGGGGGAATCGCGAGATAGTGCAGGGGGTTCGCGGCGCTGCCCAGTGCGGAGCGCACGCTCAGGAATGTCGCGGGGTCGGCGTAGTCCCCATCGACATACTGCAGCAACTCACACAACCGCGTGAAAGATGGTTCGTGGACGCCGCGGCCGAACTTCGTGATTCCGTCGCGCGCGCGCTCACGGAGCTGCTCAAGCGTCATCCCGCTCTTGGCAACAGCGATGATGGGGACGTTGAGGGTGCCCCGGCGGATCAGCGCCTGCAGGGCATCGAATGTCTTCTTGTGCGCGAGGTCTCCCGTGGCGCCGAAAAAGACCATCGCATCGGCGGGTTGATGGAGCGACATGGTGGGAGGTCCTAGTGCTGC
>CANETX010000030.1 GCA_947441435.1 Planctomycetaceae bacterium | reverse complement strand
GGACTCCGTAGGTTCGCCCACCGCTCGCGTCCCGCGCGCGCCGTACCCCTCGCGCCCCCTCCACCGGAATTGGTCGTCTATTCGAGTTTTTCTCGAATGGTTGACCAATCCAAGGCCGTCGGTGGCGCGTCACGCTGCTTGGCCGGTCTCGGGAGGACGGAGCACGCGGGGGTCAGGCTCGCGCGAGCGCGTCCTCCAGAGCCTGGGCCTGGCGATCAAACTCGCTGGGGCGCTTCGCCCGGAGTTGCTCCAGGTTCTGGAGACGCCAGCGGATCGCAGGCAATTCGTGCGCGTGCGAACATCCCGCGAGTGACCAGTCGGGCTGCCCTCGCGCAAGCCCGATGAGAAACGTGCGTTGGTCGGCGGTCAGCCTTCGCGGGATGTCGGCGAGCAGGCGCGAGCGGGTGGCTTCCAGTGTCGCCAGCTCGACGGGCTCGCGCGTCATTCCCTTGAAGGACGCCTCGAACTCTCGTGCGATTGCCTTCGTGCGTGGAAAGAGCACTTCGTGCAAAGGCCGGTTGTGCCCGGCGAGGTACAGGACCAAGCAGGCGATCGCCTCGTCCGTGAGTCCGCTTGTCTCGTACATCTGCCAGACATCGAAGAGATCCCGTGGATGCTGGCGATCGAGCGCAGCGACCAGCTTGCTGCCGTAGAGCTCGTCGAGCACAAGCGTGGGCGCTGAGAGCTCTGCGCTGAACATCTCCGCAGCGCGCGGGCTGAGCAATCGTTGCTGCACCGGTCGGAGTGTCCCCCGAAAGACGAGATTCACCTCCACCTTGACCTGCGCGCCATCGCGCTCGATGAGCAACTTGCTCTGTTCACCACCGGGGGTGGCTATGGGCCGTCTCGAGAGCCCGAGCCTCTCGAGTCGCCCTGCAATCGCGGTCAACTCGGCTGCGATCGCCTTCAGCGCTGCGTCCCGTGGAACGATCCAGTCCGTATCGACGAGATCGATGTCCACCGAGACCCTGGGCAGATCAAGGACAAAGAGATTGAGTGCAGTTCCGCCCTTCATGGCGAACGCCCCGCTCCGGAACACCTCCGGCGCGATCGCGAGCAGGAGGCGGAGAGTGTCGGCGTAGGCCCTATCCATACGGTTTCAAGAACAGGAGTCTCCCGTCAGGCATGCGGTTCACCCACCGCGAATCGCTGCCGACGCGAAGATCGTAACGCCGCCGGAGCGCGTCCACATCCAAGAGGCCCGTTTCTCTTGACCAAGTGAGGAAGAGCCTGACCGCCTTGACGCTGGTGCAGGCGGCGAGGAGTCGGCCCGTGACATCAAGGCGGATGTTGGTGAGGCCCTCGAACACACTTCTTGCTTCGTCGAGGGACTCGTGGGTGCCTACTTCGTAGAGCAACTCAAGCGCCGCCCGTTCGGGGGTTGAGACGGCTACCGGCTCGGCGACTCCGGGAGGCGTCGACAGCGTCCTGCGGGCGAACTTGGCGTCGAGCGAGTCGAAGAGTCGTGCGAAGACGGCGCGAGAGGGGAACCGTGTGGTGAACCAGCCGGGAAGCGCGAACCGGTGGTCGGCCCACAGGACCATCGTGGGTCGAGTCGTGAGATTGTGCCGGACCCCATGCAGTGCCAGCGCGGACTTGCCGCCGACATGAAGACCTTCGACCTGTCGGGCGAGAACTCGCGTGGCGCCAAGGGCCGAGATCTCGTCGCCGGGCAGGGAGTAGACGCCGTGACCGACGCGCACGAGCCAGCCGACCTTGGCGTAGTACGACGCCAGTTTCGGCTCAACGCCGTGGGCAGTCAGTTCCTTGGTGGAAAGGGGCGTCCCGCGCGGGACCTCATGCAACAGGCGCTTGATTGGACTATGGCGTGATGTTCGTGCCATATCCGAAGTCTATGGTCAAATCCAATCAAATGCAACCAAGATGACTGGAAATGGCGGTCAAGCTCGCGCGAGCGCTGCCGCAGTGTCGTCACACAGCGCTCGCGCCGAGACCGGGCCGCCGACTGCCTTGCGCATCCACAGGTCGGGAGTGAACCTGCCGAGGCTCGTGATGCGCTTCGTCTCCCCTGCGAGATCCTTGCCGCGCATGTGGCTGCGGATCTGGTGGCTCATCACATGGCCGATGGTGTAGTCGGCGAGGTAGAGGGGATACGTGATCATGTGCTGGTACGCGCCGAGAAGTCGGTAGGGGTCCTTGCCGAAGTCGCGTTCGTAGTAGCGCTCCCAAAGGCGCTCGGCGGTCGCGAGCACTTCGGCCCGCAGCTGCGCCGGTGTAGCCGCTGGGTTCGCGTAGAGCCATCGCCAGGTGTGCAGTTCGAGGAGACTCGGCCCCGCGATCTGGCAGGCGGCGAGCATCGTCTGGATCGTGTCGGTCGCGAACGCGCGGCCCGCGCCGCCCGGAGATTCGAGTTTGAGGACTCGCTTTCCGAGCGATTGGTAGAGAAACGCGAACGCCTCCGTGCACGCGGTGTTGGGGACATTGCGCAGGGCGGGTCGCGGCGCGAAGTAGGTCGAGCAGAGCTGCTCGAGGTTGTGGCCGAGTTCGTGCATCGCGGTGTCAAAACCGTCCCAGCCGAGCTTGTCCTTCAACCGTCCCGTGCGCAGCCACGCGCCGTACTGCGTGAGTTGCGGGCGCATGGCGTGGCCCGATCCCTTGGCGATCTCGACGCGCACCTTGCTGCCGAGGAAATCAGCGTCGTCGGCCGAGTACCCGAGTTCGCGCAGGACCTCCGGCAGTGCGCGCTCGAACGCCTTCTCGTCGGGAAAGCGCGCGGTGACGGCGTCGTCGAGTTCAGTGCCCGGCCGCGCCTCGGCGATGTCGTCGAAATAGATGTCGAAGGGTTCGAGTGGGCGACCGAGCTTCGCTGCGACGAACTGAGCCAGTTCTGTGCGCACCGGGTGATCGAGCAGCTCGACGAGGAGCCGCTCGACTTCAAGTTCGGGCATCTCGCGGGCCAGTTCGAACTTGCGGGCGATCAGCGTCGGATGTTCGGGGTGATACGCGTCGAATTCGCGCGCGAGATTGAACTGGTCGATCCACCGCTCGTAGCGAGCAAGGCCCATGGTGTCGGTGTCGACGACCGCCTTGCCGCCGAGCGTGTTCTTCGCGGCATCCCAGTCGCTCGGGTCCGTGTCAAGCCCTGCGCCCGCGCGATCCATGATCGCCTTCGGGATCGTCCCGTCGATCGCGCGGCCGAGCACATGCGCGAGCGCACGCTGGCGGTTGAGGCCGGGTTCGGTGTGGTACTGCGCCTTGATCTCCTCGCGCACCAGCCAGTGCGTAAGCAGCGCGCGATCCTCGGCGTACCAGCGCGTGCCGCTCTTGTCGACGAGTCGGCCGACCGGGACATGAAACTTGGCGACCCACTGCTGGCACGCATGGCCGATCATCCTCGCCTTCTGTGAGAGTTCCTTCGGGATGCGCGGGCCGAAGGACTGCGCGATCCGGGATTTCGCCCAGCGCTCGTGGCTCCAGGACCCTCCGTCGCGCAGCATCGTCGCGAGATCGTCGCGGTCGAAGTTCAGGAGCGCGAGGAACGCGAGCTTCTGTCGGTAGAACTGGTCGGTGAGATCCGGCGCAGGGTCGAACGTCGCGAGAAGGTCGTCGACGAATGGGAACTCATCGCCAGCGAGGTCGGCATGGCGGCGCAGTGTCCGGTGCATCTCATAGAGATGGCCGTTGATCTGCTCAAGTGCCCCTTCGAGGCGACTGAGAAGCCGGACGAGGTCTGGCCCCTCGGGAACGAATCGCTCGACGCAGAACTTGACCATCAAGTCGTCGTCGCCGTCCTCGGCGGACCAGCGGTGCACGGACTGGGAGACGCCCCGCTCGATCCGCTGGCGTTCCCCCTCGCCATGCCGCTTGATCAGTTGCGCCACGGCCATCTTCGTTGCCTCAGTCATCCGTCCATTGTGCAACGGATTGCCTCCGAGCGGTAGGCGCACCTTGGCGTAGCCGCGCGCCATCGACAAGGGGCTCTGGGGCGATGGCGGCTCCCGCGCGCCATCGGCAAGGGGCTCTGGGGCTCAGACATCCTCGGCTGGGCTCACCGATCGCGAGCCCAGCCTCCGGAACTCGCCCAGAGCGCCCTTGCCTCGGCGCGCGGTTAGGCTGCGTCGATGACTCGATGGCGTTTTGCGACGGCGGTGCTGATTCTCGGCGGCTGCCAAGTCCCGTCCGACGAGAAGTTCTCGCAGTTGCACACGGGGATGACGGAAGTGGAGGTCGTGGCGCTGCTGGGTGAACCGTCATCGCGTCAGGTGGCAGCGCGTGGCCGCGACGGCACGGTCAATGTCCCGGCGTTCTGGCAGTACGGCGACAACTTGTCGACGTTTGCGTCTGGCGCGATGTTCAAGGACCAGCCGGCGTCAGACAGAGTCTGGGCGGTCTACTTCGATGCTGAGGGTCGCGTGAGCCGGTGGCAGCGTCCCGCGTGGGATCAGTGAATGCAGTCGGCTCGAGGCTCAGACGGAAGCCGCCAGCTTCGCAGCCTTCTTGCGCGCGTCCTCAAGGTTGCCGACATACATGAACGCACTCTCGGGAAGGTCGTCGCCTTCGCCGTTGCAGATGCGCTCGAAACTGTCGATCGTGTCCTCAAGTGAGCACGTGACGCCGGGAAGTCCGGTGAAGACTTCGCCGACATAGAAGGGCTGCGAGAGGAAGCGCTCGAGTTTGCGCGCGCGAGAGACGGCCAGCTTGTCTTCTTCGGAGAGTTCATCGACGCCGAGAATGGCGATGATGTCCTGCAGATCCTTGTAGCGCTGGAGGATTCCCTGCACGCGCCGGGCGACCTTGTACTGCCGTTCGCCAACGACCTGCGGATCGAGAATGCGGCTCGTCGATGCCAGGGGATCGACGGCGGGATAGATGCCCTTCTCGGCGATTTTTCGCTCGAGCACGATGAACGCATCCAAGTGGCTGAAGGTCGTTGCGGGTGCGGGGTCCGTCAGATCGTCGGCCGGCACATAGATGGCCTGCACCGAGGTGATGGCGCCCTTGTTGGTCGAAGTGATGCGCTCCTGGAGTTGGCCCATCTCGCTTGAGAGAGTCGGCTGATATCCGACGGCGCTCGGCATGCGGCCGAGAAGCGCGGACACTTCGGAACCCGCCTGCGTGAAGCGGAAGACATTGTCGACGAAGAAGAGTGTCTCCTTGCCGGACTCGTCGCGGAAGTTCTCCGCCATGGTGAGCGCGCTCAGGGCGACGCGAAGGCGCGCCCCCGGCGGCTCGTTCATCTGGCCGAAGACCATCGCGACCTTGTCGAGCACATGGCACTTCTTGCCGTTCGAGTCGGTGTACTCGGCTTCCTGCATTTCGAGCCAAAGATCGTTGCCCTCGCGGGTGCGCTCGCCGACGCCGGCGAACACCGAGTAGCCACCGAAGTTGCGGGCCACACGGGCGATCATCTCCTGGATGACGACCGTCTTGCCGACGCCTGCGCCGCCGAAGAGGCCGATCTTGCCTCCACGCACAAACGGGCAGAGAAGGTCGATGACCTTGATGCCCGTGGGGAGCACTTCCGTCTTGGGATTGAGATCGACGAACTTGGGCGGATCGCGGTGGATTGGGGCGAAGGTCGTCGCGGCGACCGGCCCGCGCTCATCGACGGGTTGGCCGAGCAGGTTGAACACGCGGCCGAGCACGGGTTCGCCGACAGGCACTTTGAGCGACGATCCCGTGTCCACGCAGGCATCGCCGCGGCGGACGCCGTCGGTCGACGCGAGCGCGACGCAGCGGACTTCGCCGCCACCGAGGTGCTTCGCGACCTCACCGAGCATCGTCGTCTTGACCCCTCGGAAGTCGAAGTCGACCTTCACCGCGTTGTAGATCTCGGGGAGCGAGTCCTCGGCAAACTGCGCGTCGAAGGTCGATCCGATGACTTGGGTAATGGTTCCTGTAGTAGCCATGGTGGGTCGAGAATGATAGCGAGCGGCGCATGCGCCGTCCCCCCCGGTTTCCATCAAACGGAGCCTTCCGAAGGCCTCGTGTGATGCAAATGGGGGGGTCACCGGGGGCTCAAGGCGAGTTCACGGCGTTGCGCCGCTCGTCGAGCGCACATGGCGAGTCCCGCAAGGATCGTTCGGCGCACGTATTCGGGATCTTCCTTGAGCATGCACCAAGTGAACCTGAGCACGCTCCAACCGATTCCGGCGAGGGCGTTCTGCCGATCCCGATCTCGTTGGAAGGCCGAGAGCGGACTGTGATACGCATACCCATCCACTTCCAGCGCAAGTCGACCAGCCGGGTAGGCGAAGTCCAGGCGAGCGAAGGGGCGTGTGTCTGCGGCGCGCTGAACTGGGTAATCCGAGACAAACTCCCTGATCTTCCATCTCTTGAGGTGTCTTCGGAGCATCAGTTCGGCCTCAGAACGCGTCCCAGACTTTGCGTACTTGAGAGCCGCACGCAGGCGGTGCAGCCCCTTGCGGCCGCAGGATGGCCTCAGTTCGATTGCCTTCTGGATCTGACGGACGGTGAGGAACCTCTTCCACAACGCCCAGTTGCACCACTCGATGGCGCGCTCGTATGACACTTCCTGGATGATGTCGATGACGGCATCGCTAGCGCTTTGGTATCGCAACCCTTGCCAGTGCCTTTGCACAGGCTGAAGTGTGGGCTGCAGCGCACGGACCGATACGCCCGCGATCCGCCGGAAGCAGCCGCGCTCGGCGAGGACGATCTTCTCGGCCTTCCCGTTCATCAACTCGGGTGGCGGCGTAAGGCCGTCGAGTCGGAGGGCGGTGATTCCTGAAATCACCGCGGACTTGCCGCCAACTCGCAGTTTCATGGCCCAGCCCTCCGAGACCGCTAGCGGAAACGAGACTCCATGGATCGTCGGGAGATTGCCAACATTGTCAGAGTCGTAGGACCACGCGGTCGAAGCGACGCCGGAAGAGGACTTGCGCGACGCGACCGACGATGACTTGTACGTTGCGGGTGCTGGCACGATGCACCCGAGGAGTTCATGCCAGATGCCTAACTGAAGCCGCTTGCGGATGCCTCGGTTCGTGATCTTGGTGGCGCGAACTTGCTCGCGGGTGACGACGCCACCTTGGCCGGTCGCGATCGCGAGGAGGCGCGGTGGTGTCGTAAGGGGGCTTAGCCTGGCTTTTGTCATCACGCGCGGACGCTAATGCGTCGCCGCGAGAGTTCTTGAAGTGCGTCCCTTTTTCGCGCGATGGGGAGTCAGGTTGTCGCTAGCCCCCTTGGCGAACTTGCGTGGCCTCGATTTGCATCAAACGGAGCCTTCCGAAGGCCTCCGGTGATGCAAATGGGGGGGGTCAGCGTGGGGTGGTCTGGAGGATCGTGGCGCCCTGACCGCGCACCGTTGCCCGCAGCGTGCCGTGCACCGCCGGAATCACGCACGCCGATCCTCGGCGGATCTCCGAGTCGAACGCGGTAAGCGTCACGCCACCGTCCAACACGGTCCACGCAACCGGGACGCCGCGATCGGCGATCTCCCATGACGCATTGGCCCCGGCCGTGATGACGTCGACGTCGAAGTGGCTCGCGCTGTGGAGAGCCTCGACTCGGACCGCGCCGCTTGCGGGGCGTGCGTCGAACTCCACATGACGAATCTCGCGCAGCTCCTGCGCGGGACCCACCGCCGCGGCTTCGACCGCTTGCTCGATGTGCAATGGCCGCGCAGGGTCGTTGCGGTTCCAGTCCCACAGGCGATAGGTCGTGTCGCTCGGCGTCTGGATCTCTGCAACAACGAGTCCAGCACCCAGCGCATGAACGGTGCCGCTTGGCAACCAGATCGCATCGCCACGGTGCACTTCGTGCGAGACAAGCACGTCAAGGAGCGATCCATCGCGGGCGCGGCGGGCGATTTCATCCTTGGTGACTTCCCCTCGAAAGCCTCGGTACACACGCGCACCCTTCTCGGCGCGCAGCACGACCCAGAGTTCATGTTTCGCCGTTGCAATCTCCTGCGTGCCAACGCGGTCCCTCGGGTGCGTCTGAACGGACAGATTCTCCCGGGCATCGAGGAACTTGATGAGCAGGGGGAAGGAGCCGTCGGGCGCGGATGTCGCGCGACCCATCAGCGACGATCGCACATCAGGATTCGCGATGAGATCCCGAAGTGCGCTCCCCTCGAACGCTCCGCCGTCGACTCTCGTGCGGTCGGTTCCCTTGAGGTCGGACAGAATCCACGCTTCACCGATCGGATCGTCGGCGGCGGAGTCGGGCAGCCCCAGCAACCCGAGGAGACTCCCACCTCCCCACGATCTTTGCTTGAACAGCGGCGTGAGGCGAAGCGGGGGAAGTCCCGCCCCGTCCGCGCTCATATGGCCATTCCGGTGATGGTCGCCTCGAAGACGAGCTTGCCGCCCACCAGCCCCTGTGCCTTGCTGATGAACCGGCGACGGTTGAACTCGATCTCATGGGAGAGCAGCAGGAGGGTGTCTCCAGGGACGATCATCCCGCGGAATGCGACATCATCGCAGCGTGTGAACCCGAGGAACCCCTTCGTCCGACCCAGCCTCGTGTGGGCACAACTGGACAGTTGCGCGGCCGCTTCGATCATCAGGACCCCAGGAAAGAGAGGCCTGCCCGGGATGTGTCCCGCCACCCAAAACTCGTCAGGGCGAATCTTCCGGTCGCCCAAACACGATGTGCCGCTCTCGCTGAACCAGATGATCCGGTCGAGCATGCGCATGTGGCCAGATTGTGGCAAATAACCGTCGATTTCCGTCTTGCCGCAAATTGTCGTCGTGAGGTCGATGTCGTCGATTGGGAAAAGGAGTGTTGACGCCACTAGGATCCCCTATTTCGTCAAAACGAGGCTGATTGGTACTATCCGACCCACAAGGAGGCATCCGTCCATGATCATGCAATCGTACGAGAAGCTGATTGCGGCTGTGCAGAGCGCCCGCGAAGACCTCGAAAAGGCAGCTGGAGGCAATCGGGCAGCTGGAACGCGAGCGCGAAAGGCAATGCAAGATGTGCGTTCTGCGGCTCAGGAAGTGCGAATCGCGATTCTTTCGGCACGCGATACGCCACCGAAAGCCTAGTTCCCAGTTCTGACAATCGACTTGGCAACGCTGAGCATTTCGCGAAAAACGGGGTGCTCGCAGGTTTGCATCAGTTCATAGAGCGCTGAGAGTGCGCCGGTAGGAACACTGCCGGCGCGTTCCATTCTTCTCATCGCAGGGGGAATCTGATCCGCCTGACCCGCGGAGATGGCATCCGTGGCATGGAATGGCTGGATGCCAGCGGCCGCCGCATCGAGCACCGTTTGCAAGACGCACACGTGAGCTTCGATTCCGCAGACGAGCAGCGACCGGACCTTGCGATCTGCGAGTTCGGCAAGGACTCCGGGAGTGAGCGAACTGAACTGCATCTTTTCAAACGGCTTGGTTCCCGGCGGCAGGGCGTCGGCAATCTCGCCGACGGTGTGGCCGAGTCCCTTCACATACTGCTCGGTCACGATGACCGGGATCTTGAGGAGCGCGCAGCCGCGAATGAGGCTCGCCGCCCTGCGCACGACGTTCTCGTGATCGTGGATCGTGGCGATGAGCCGCTCCTGAATGTCGACAACTAGCAGTGCCGTCTCGTTGATGTGGAGTCTCGGGATGGCCATCGTGACTCTCCTCCCGCCCTAGACGCGGAGTTCGGGGTCGGCGACGAGTGCCGCCGAGTATCGCGCGCGGATCGGCGCCACGACACTGCCGACAAAGGTGTCAACCTGCTCGGCGCATCGACCGATGTATTGGCGGGCATCAAGGACGCTCCCAAGATCGACCTTCGCGAACATCGGATCGCTCTTGAGCCGTTCGAGGAGATCGTTGGGTGCGCCTTCTCCCTTGACTCGCTGCGCGGCCGCGCGCGCGTGAGTTCGGATGCGTTCGTGAGCATCCTGACGATCGGCGCCGCGCGCGACGGCGGCGAGCATGATCTCCTCGGTGGCCAGGAACGGGAGTTCCGCGCGCAAGCGTGCTTCGCATGCGTGGGGGTAGACAACGAGTCCGCCCGCAACGTTCGCCATGACTTCGAGCGCACCATCGAGGGCGAGGAATGCCTCGGGGATGGAGAGCCGTCGATTAGCCGAATCGTCGAGCGTGCGTTCAAGCCACTGCGTGCTCGCCGTGTCGTAGCCGTTGTGGGCGAGCGAGATGACGAACCGCGCAAGTCCCGTCGCACGTTCGCACCTCATCGGGTTGCGCTTGTACGGCATGGCGCTTGAGCCGATCTGGTCAGCCTCGCAAGGCTCATCGAGTTCGTGAAGATTGCACAGGAGGCGAACGTCGTTGGCGACCTTGTGGATGGCGCACGCGCCGATGGCGAGCGACGAGAGGAGTTGCGCGTCGGCCATCCGCGGATAGGTCTGGCTGGTCAGGGTCCACAGGCGGTCACTGGGCCAGTCAAGGAGTTCCGCAAATCGCCGCTCGAGGCGATCGACCTTCTTCGGATCGCCGCCACAGAGCGTGAGGAACGACGCTTGCGTCCCCGTCGCTCCTCGGAGGCCACGCAACTTGAGTCCCGCGAGGCGCGACTCGACCTCGTCGAGGGCGATCACGAACTCCTGTCCCCACAGCGCAGCACGGCGGCCTACCGTCAGGGGTTGCGCGGGCTGGAAGTGCGTGAACCCGAGGCACGGGAGATCCCGCCACTTCGTGGCGAACGTGCCGAGGCGGTCGATCACTCTGGCGATTCGGCCGGCGGTCAGCGTGAGCGCCGCGCGCTGGAGGAGCGCATCGGAATTGCACACGACATCCTGGCTCGTGGCACCGAGGTGGACGATCGCGCGCGCCTCAGGCGCCTGATCGCCGAGCGTGTGCACGTGGGCCATCACATCGTGGCGCAGTCGCTGCTCGTGTTTCGCCGCTGAGTCGAGGTCGATCGTCTCGAGCACCTTCTCGATCGCCGTGACCTGTGCCGCCGTGGGACCGAGTCCAAGTTCCATCTGGGCCTTCGCGAGCGCCATCCAGATGCGGCGCCACGAGGCGAAGCGCGCGTGATCGCTCCAGATCGCCCGCATGGGTACGGAGGCATTGCGCGTTTCGAGCGCGGATCGGTAGCCGTGACTGGCAGCGTTCGCGGTCATGAACGCACTGTAGCGGAGTGGGGCGGCTTCGATGCCCCCACGCGGGGCTCCGTCCCCGCCCGGAGGCGTGCGATGTTGGCGCGGTGCTTGACAACGACGAGGATGGCGAGCGCGACGGTTGCGAGGAGAAGGGGGAGTGCGGCAGTCAGCCGGGCGATCGCGCCATCGTCGAATGGCCACGCAGCGAGGGCACCGAAGAGCACCGGCAGCGCGCCCGCCGCGCACATCGAGGCGAGGGAGACAAAGCGAAAGGCCTTCATCATGAGGAGCCAGATCACGAGCGCGCCGAGCGCGGCGAAGGTCATCGTCGGCCACATCGAGACGAGCGCGCCGAAACTCGTGGCGACTCCCTTGCCTCCCTTGAACGAGACCCACGGCGAGTAGAGGTGTCCGAAGATCGCTGCGGCGCCTGCGAGCGGCAGAAGTCCGTTGCGGATCGTCGCCTCATCGGACGCAGACGGAGTCATCGTCCCGAGGATCAAGAGGATTGGGGTCGCACCCTTGAGTGCATCGAGCGCAAAGCAGAGAAAGCCCCACTTGCGCCCGAGCACTCGCCCCACGTTGGTCGCGCCGATGTTCTTCGAGCCATGCGCGCGGACATCGATCCCGTGCGCGCGTCCGATGATGAGGCCGAATGGGATGCTCCCGAGCACAAAGGCCGCGAGAATCCAGACCAACCAGAGTGGCGCGCTCACCAAGGGATCCTACGCACGGGTCACTTCCGTGGATCGCGCGAGAAGCGCCCTCGCCGCGTGTACGACATCGGAGACGGCGATGCGGTCGATGGCGCACGCCTTCGGGAACTCATCCGCGAGAGCGTCGTCGGTAAGGAATGGCTCTGCAATGAGTCGCCGCTCCAGCGGCGCGTCTCCGGGGGTCCACCGCTGATCGGTCGGACCGAACAGCGTGATCGTCGGCGTCGCGAGTGCGGCCGCCATGTGGCTCGGCCCGGTGTCGTTGGTGAGGAGGAGTGCCGTGCGCTCAAGCACTCCCTTGAGTGTGCCGAGGGCGATCCCCTTCGCGCAGAGATCGATGGCGCCCGAGAGTTGGGCGATCTCCCGACACAGCGCTGCCTCGCCGGGGGAACCCGTCACCGCGATGCGGTCGCGCGCCAGCGTGGCCGGCGCTGCTTGCGCGATGGCGCGTGCGGCGGCGGCGAATCGTGCTGCGCTCCACCGCTTGTCGTCGCGATTGGCTCCCGGATTGAGGAGGAGCCACCGCCGTGTGGGAGTTGCACTTTCGCCGAGGATCACGGCCGCCCCGGCGCGTTCTGCTTCGGTCACGCAGAGTTCCGGTCGGACGTTGTCGACAGGAGTGCCAGTCCACGCACCGACGAGTCGTGCGTAGGAGTCGGCGGCAGTCCGCAGTCTGCGCGGGTCATCGACCGCCACGCTCATGAGCCAAGACCGTCCGTCGCGCGCCGAGCCCGCGCGGCGCGGAATCGACGCCGCCCGCGCAAAGAGCGCGCTTCGAAAGGAGTTCGGCAGGATGAGTGCCGCGTCGGCGCGCTCTCGTCGGACCCTGCGAAGTTCATCGACCGCCGCAAAGCCCCGCATCGAACCGCCGATGAACGCATCGACGAATGGGAGCCCAACGATGAGTGGTGCGAGCGACGGTCGCCCGAAGGCCACGATGCGTGCGCGCGGAGCGTGGGCGCGCAAGTGCCGCAGCGAGGCCGTCGCCATGCAAGTGTCACCGACCCAACTCGGCAAGATGACCAAGAGGGTGGCGACACTCGGCGGCAGCAGTTCTCCGGGTCCGTGCATCGGTGAAGCAGTCACTCGGAAACCCAGAGTGGGCCGAGACCCTGCGTCCCCGACATGGCGTTCGTCGATCGGCGCAGCTCAGCGGCGAGGCCGATTGCCACGATCTCCGGGCCGATCACCTCGATCTCGACGGAGGATGGATCCATGACGCACTTGAGAAGCGTGATTCCGCCATTCCGGGCGATCGTCCCCGCGGTGGTGGCGATCATCTGCCGGACGAGGGGGTCTTCGAGTGATCCCGGCGTGGCAGTCAAGCGTGCCCCACTTGTCTGGGCCCAGCGCGGAGCAGCGTCGCGTCCATCCGCGCGCAGAATCCGCCGCGCCGCCTCGAACAGGCTCCCCTCGACGAAGTCCGCGGCGCTGGCCATCGCGGCTTCCGATCTCGTCGATGGATCGGCGTGCACGAGGATGGTCCGGCAACCTGCCCTTGCCCCCGCCTCGATGTCGCGTGGCTGATCGCCGACCATCCAACTCTTCGAGAGGTCAAGCGAGAGTTCTGCGGCAGCTGCGAGGAGCATGCCCGGTTCAGGTTTCCGCCAGGGATGCTCGCGCCGGTAGCGCTCGACGGAACCATCCGGATGAAATGGACAGGACATCCACTTTGTGATCAGCGGGCGCTCCTCATGCCACTGCGCATCAGCGGCGAGGAGTTCTTCGCACCGAAGGTGCACCGCCTTGACATCCTCTTCGGTGTACTTCCCGCGCGCGACTCCACCCTGATTGGTCACGACGACGAGCGTGTACTCCGCGTCGGCAAGCATCTTCACTGCGGCGGCCGCGCCTGCGAGGAGTTCCACGGCGGCGGGATCCCCAAGATCGCCGTCATTGGCGATGAGCGTGTTGTCGCGGTCGAGGAAGACGCAGGCGAGCACGTGGCAAGGCTAGCGCAGCCGCACGACGCGGCGTGGAGCGGGTCAGTACCCCGACGAGTGTGCCGATGGCGACAGGGGGGTCGACGCGGCATCGCCGAAACTGGTCCCGATGGCACGCGCGGCGGCGATGAGTGCGCTGTCGAACGGGACGCGTCGCTGCTGGCCGGCGGATTGCAGGAGTTCGATGTCGCCGAACATGTTGTTCTGGCGGATGACGAGCCGCCCGCGTGCGCCTTCCATGAGGATCCGGATCGCGTGGTATCCGAAGTTTGTGGCAAGAATCCGGTCCGGCGCGGTCGGCGTGCCCCCGCGCACAATGTGTCCGAGCACGGTCGTGCGCACATCCGCGGTGGTGCGGGCGGCGATGGAGTCCGCGACGTGCTGCCCGATCCCGCCAAGCCGGATCGGGTCGGGACTCGTTGGGTCGATGCGCGCGACCACCTGCTGCCCGCCCGCCGGAGTCGCTCCTTCCGCTACGACGACGATGGCGAAACCCGGGCCGCCATCCATCCGCCGATTGATGTAGCCGGCAATCTCCTCCTCGTCGAAGGGGATCTCCGGGATGAGGATCATGTCGGAGCCGCTCGCGACCCCTGCAGTCAGGGCAATCCAACCGGCGTTGCGCCCCATCACCTCGCACACCATCACGCGGTGGTGGCTATCCGCAGTCGAGTGGAGGCGGTCAAGCGCCTCTGTCGCGGTTGCCACCGCGGTCAGGAAGCCGAAGCTGATCTCCGTACCCACGAGATCGTTGTCGATGGTCTTCGGGATACCGATGATGTTGATCCCGGCGTGCACGAAGGCGGTCGCGGCGGCCATCGTTCCGTCACCGCCGATCACGATGAGTGCATCGAGCGCGTGGGTCCGGATGGTCTCGATGCACACGGCGGTCACATCGCTGAAGATCGGTGATCCGTCCGCGTTCTTGCCCGTTGCAAACCGCCGAGGGTTGCAGCGGTTGTTGCTGCCGAGGATCGTCCCGCCGCGCGTGAGGATCCCCGAGACATCCTTGAAGGAGAGCGGACGGACGCGGTTTTCGACGAGTCCGAGGAATCCATCTTCGATTCCCATCACTTCGATGCCGTACTGGAGCATCGCCGTCTTCGCGACCGCGCGGATGACCGCGTTGAGGCCGGGGCAGTCGCCTCCTCCCGTCAACATTCCAATCCGCTTGATCTTCGCTGTCGCCATCGCGCTGACTCTAACAGGGGCGCACCCTTCAGGGTCGACTACTCTTGGAGTCCATGCAAGTCGCTTCTCGAATCGCGCAGATGAAAGAGTCCGCAACGCTCGCCGTCGGTGCACGGGCTGCGGCGCTCAAGGCCTCGGGGGTCGATGTCGTCTCGTTCGCGATGGGAGAGCCGGACTTCGACACTCCCGCCAACATCAAGGCTGCGGCGATCCGCGCGCTGGAGTCGGGGATGACGAAGTATGCCCCGACGGCGGGGGACAAAGGGGCGCGCGAAGCGATCGCCGCCAAGCTGCGGCGCGAGAATGGCATCGACTGCCGGATGGAGGACGTGACTGTCACCGTCGGCGCGAAACACGCCGTCTACATGGCGCTGCAGGCGATGATCGAGCCAGGCCGCGGCGACGAGTTCCTCTTGCCGACACCCGCATGGGTCTCGTATCGGCCGCTGATCGAACTCGCCGGTGGGCGCTGCGTCGAAATCCCCGGTGCGACCGCCTGCGGATTTCGAGTGTCCCCCGAGCAAGTCGCTACCGCGATCACGCCGAGAACGGTCGGAATCCTCCTCAATTCGCCGAGCAATCCCTGCGGAATCACGTACTCGCCATCAGCGCTGCGAGCCATCGTTGATGTGATCGCTGCGAACCCCAAGGTCGCGATTCTCTCCGACGAGATCTACGAGAAGCTCGTCTTCCCGGAGTGTGACGCCGAAGCGGTCCACTGGTCGCCCGGCAGCGACCCGCGCGTCGCCGATCGCACCGTCACGATCAACGGCATGAGCAAGGCGTTCGCCATGACTGGTTGGCGCATCGGCTACCTGTGCGCCCCTGGCGCCCCATCGGCGCGCGGCGCGTTCGCCAAGGAGATCATCAAGCTGCAGGGGCAGATGACCAACTCGATCCCGAGCTTCTTCCTTCCCGCAATCGTCGAAGCACTCTCCGAGCGCACCGCGCCAGCGGTCGAGACGATGCGCTCTGCGTACGCCGCGCGCGGACGTGCGATGCACACACTCCTCGGACAGATTCCGGGATTCCGCTGCGTCGAACCAACGGGAGCCTTCTATGTGTTCCCGAGCATCGCAGCGCTGCTCGGATCGCGCACGAAGGGTGGTCGCGCGATCACGTCCGCGCAAGCCTTCGCTGATGCGCTCCTCGAGGAGGCGCATGTCGCCGTCGTGCCGGGCGAAGATTTCGGGGAGTGCGCGCGAACCCACATTCGCCTCTCCTTCGCCTGCTCCCAGGAGCAGATCGTGAAGGGGGTCGGCCGGATCGCGGAGTTTGTCGAGGCGCTCGAGGGGGCGCCGACCTGCGCCGCTCCCGCCGTTACGTCACGCCAATCGTGACTGGCAACGGCTGATCGCGGGGGTGGTAGTTGGGGCTGAGCGCAATGTTCAACGGACGCCGCAAGCCGTTTGGATCGCGAGGAATGTTGTCTTCATCAATGATCCGCTGGATGGCCATGATCCCCTCGATGAGCATCTCGGGGCGCGGCGGACATCCGGGGACATAGACATCGACCGGCAGATACTGGTCGATTCCCTGCACGACGGCGTAGGTGTCGAACACGCCGCCGGTCGACGCGCACGCTCCCATCGAGATCACCCACTTGGGCTCCGCCATTTGCTCATAGACGCGCTGGAGCACGGGAAGCGTCTTCACGCTGACTCGGCCCGCCATGATGAGGAGATCGGCCTGCCGAGGAGAAAACCGCATGACCTCCGCTCCGAAGCGGGCGAGATCGAAGCGCGAGCAGGCCGTCGCCATCAACTCGATGCCGCAGCAGGCGGTCGCGAATGGCATGGGCCACACGCTCGAGCGTCGCGCCCAGTTGACGACCCGGTTGAGGCTCGTCGTGAGCACACCGTCGGCGGGAAGTGAGGCTTCGAGACCCATGGGATTCCGAGTCTAGCAACCAAGGCGAGCGGCTATTGTTCGGCGATCCGCTTCTTCTTCCGGTAGTACGTCTCAGGATCCTGTCCCTTGGGAACCGGTCCCCACATGAGTTCGTCGAGCGCCCCTTGCTTCTCGTCGAAGTCAGGCTTCGCGACCTCAGTGGTCACAGCTCCCTGTTTGGTGCGGATGACCCGCTCGTAGCAGCCACCGAGCACCAGCGCCGTCGTGGCGAGCGCCACCGTGGCACTCCGTCGCGCCGTGTTCACAGGAGAAGTCGCTCGAGTTCCCCGGCCGAGGTGACGATCGTAAAGAGGCGATCGACTCGCATCAGGCTGAACGTCTCCGCGAGCTGGACATTCATTCCGGTGAGCAGGGGGCGCATTCCTGCGTCCACAGCCCGATTCCTGAGGTCCACGCACATCCCGAGTCCCATGCTTGACAGCGCGGACGTTCGTGAGAGGTCGATGACGAAACGCTTCCCCTTTACCGCCCCTTCGAGCACCTTCGACGCCTGCTCGACGATGGTGATCGCCTCACGCGCGGCGATTGAAGTGGCGTGAATCCGGACAACCACGTGCTGGTTCTTCACGCTGATCGTGACGAGCGAGTGGGCAGGAGAGGTGGGACTGTCGTGGCTCATGGCGAGGTCATCGATCGTACGGTGCTCCGAGTGGGGACAGGAGAAGTGTCCCGATCCGCAAAGGTCAACTCCTCGACGCTTTGCATCTGCGCCGCTCGAAGCCGCTCGACGATACCACCCGCTGTGCCGCTGCGACCCTGCGACGCCATGTCGATGCCCACTGCCAACGCGTCAGCGACTCGCATCATCTCGGGCGGGCGCGCCGGGACGATCACCCCCTCGTCGGAGAAGTGCAGCAGGAGCCCGGCCTTCGCCAATCGAGAGGCCAGTCGTGCCGCGGTCGCGGGATCGATATCGAGCGTCGCCGCAAGCCCTCCCACATCTGCCTTGAGCCCCGTTCGATGGCGAGCGCAGACCCACTCCATCGCGCCGACGGCGAGGGTTGGGTCAACAACAGCGTGCCCGCCTCCGAGAGCGATCCGCCTCGACTCGTATCGCAAGAGGATGTGCAGGAGAGAGGCCACCTGAAGTCCGAAGAGGACCATGAGCCACATCGCGTAGACCCAGAACATGAACAGCGGGACCAGACCAAGCGATCCATAGAGGCGATTCACCGTGAACGCCCGCTCCATGTAGAAGCCGAGGAAGTTGCGACCAAGTTCCAG
>CANETX010000029.1 GCA_947441435.1 Planctomycetaceae bacterium | reverse complement strand
GGAGAAGCGACTATAATCAAGTTCGTCCACACAGTGCCTTGGGTATGCTGACACCTGAGGAATTTGCTGCATCAAGTCAGAGGAACGAGGTTCCCGTGAACCAAAATTTCTCCACCTGAAAGTGGACCTGATTTGGGGTCAAGACCAATTGCCCCGACGACTACGAGAGGCTAAAGGTGTGCGGAATGGGCGACCTTCTCTGACTGGCACTTGACGAGCGACTGGTGCCGCTGTCCAGTTCCACGACCACGCTTCCGGCAGCACCCGCGCTCCGAAGTCGTGAAGGCTCCCCCCACCGATGCGGCGCTCGCAGTTCCGCGCCTAACCCACATTTCGAAATGGACCTGATCGGGGTTGAACCGACGACCTCTTCCATGCCATGGAAGCGCTCTCCCAATTGAGCTACAGGCCCGAGTATTCACTTTCAACGAAACTCAAACCGCCAAACTGCGCCGATCGGTTGCAGTCTCGATCGGGTCGGGGAGTCTAGCACAGTTGACGCGAGGCTTCGACGGTGCAGAATCTCGCGCCGGGGCCGCTTCGTCCTACGCGATCGCGTTCCTACGATGACTCTCCGTGTTTTTCGCGACCTGCTATCTGCTCGCGGCTGCTGCAGCGGCGGCCGCCAACCCCCCTGCCCCCGACATCGCCGTCGGCGCGATCGGTGACATCGCACGGTTCGGCACCGCTGAACTCAACGGCGATGGATGGACCGCGTACGCGTGGGGGTCGACGATGTGCAACGCCGGAACGGCTGGCCTCGCCTTCCTCGCGAGTCCATCCAATCAGCATCCCATCGGCGTCGAGAATCTGTATCGGGTGCGCGATGGCCGCTTCGAGCAGATCGGCATGAGTTGGGCACTCCACGGATTCTGCGCGCTGCAGCAGAGCGCTTGCGCAACATGCCAGCCAACGAGCGGCGGCTGCCCCGCGACGCTCGGGATCGGTTGTTCGAGCCCCACGACCGCGAGTTCGCAAGGGTCGCAGAGTCTCACCGGACCGCGCAGTTTGGTGAATCCTTCGACTGCGCAGTTCCCCGGCTCGTGGAACGATCCTGCGACGACCGATCCCTCTGTGCTGCGCGAACGCCTGCGCGTACGGTTGAGCGACCTTGATCCGGCGCTCAATCAGGGAGCGCTCTACTTCGCGGAGCTTCACCTGCTGCATCCAGAAGACGCCGCCGCCGGTGCGGAGGGCGCCGCTGCTGCCAACAACCTCGCCTACCGCCCTGTAGCGGTCGGACCGTGGACGACATCTGGGTACCAACTGCTGTGGTCGGGGCCGATGGTTGCGAGCCATCCCGCGCTCCACGCGTGGCAGGCAGCGGACCCGGATGTGCGCGTTGTGGACGGAATCGTCGACGCCGACGGACGATTCACAATCGCCGCGTCGGTGACCGCCCTGCCGACGCGCCAGTACCGCTACGACTACACGCTCTTCAACGAGACTTGCGCGCGCGCGTTCGCGGGGTTCGCGATTGCGGGCGACGTGCAGGCGAGCGCGCTCACCTTCCACGCGCTGCCACATCATTCCGGCGAGCCGTACTCCACTCAGCCGTGGACGGCGACGAGCGATGCCGCGGGAGTGCGCTGGTGCAGGTGCCTTCCTGAGCGGTGGCACGCCGACCTTCGTCGACTGCGAGTTCCGCAACAATCGGACCCAAGGTGGCGGCGACCACTGGGGCGGGGCTGCCTATGCAACCGGGACGGTCAATCTTCAGTTTGCAAACTGCCTCTTCAAGGACAATCTCGTCCTCAGTCAAGGCGACGGCACCGACCGTTTGGCTCGCGGCGGTGCGTTCGCCGCGAACAACTGCACCACCACCGGGACCACACCCCCCACCACCTTCTTGAACTGCGCGTTCACGAGCAATATCGCCCGTGCGACTGGCAATAGCACCGGAACACGTTGGGCAGTCGGCGGTGCAGTACATGACACCAACAGCGATCTTCGCGCGACCGATTGCATCTTCACAACCAACCAGGCCGATGCCACCAGCACTGCTGGACGCGAGGCGCAGGGTGGCGGTTGGTGGTCGACAGCGACCAACCCCACGATTCTCCGGTGCGATTTCATCGGCAACACAGCGCTCGCATCCGCCGATGGCAACGGACACGGCGGGGCGATGTACTTCTCCGCAAGCAGCAATGGGTTTGTCGATGAGTGCCGCATCATCGGGGGGAGTGCCAAGCGCGGCGGAGGCATCTACCTGACTGGCAACTCGCAGCCGGATGTGCGCTACTGCGAACTGACAGGCATCAGCGCCACCACCTCCGGCGGTGCCGTGCATGCCAACGGCGGCCCCGGCTTCTTCTACGACTGCGACTTCACACTGAACCAGTGTCCCTCCGGGTCAGCACTGTTCGGAGAGGGCGCGAGCGGAGCGACCGTCTACGCCTCGCGATTCTGCGGCAACTCAGGGGTCGATGTGGTGGGCGGATGGACAGTCAATCAGTGCACCGAGTCGGCGCTGTGTGCGGACTGCAACGCCAACGCCATCGAGGACACGGCCGATATCGCGGCGGGAGCCCCCGACTGCGATTCCAACGGCGTTCCGGACTCGTGTCAGCCCAACGCCGACGCCGATGCCGCCATCGATGCGTGCGACGGTTGCCCCAATGATCCTGCGAAGACCTCGCCGGGCGCCTGCGGCTGCGGGATCGCTGACGGCGACGCCGACGGCGACGGGTTCGCCAACTGTGACGACGGCTGCCCCGACGACCCCGCGAAGTCAACCCCTGGGGCGTGCGGCTGCGGCAATCCCGACACTGACTCCGACAGCGACGGCTTCGCCGACTGCGTCGACGGCTGTCCCGCCGATCCACTCAAGTCGAGCCCGGGCACATGTGGCTGCGGCGTACCCGACACCGACAGCGACGGCGATGGTTCGCCCGATTGCACGGACGGCTGCCCGAACGATTCGGCGAAGACGGCGCCGGGTGCCTGCGGCTGCGGCGTCCCCGACACAGACACCGACGGTGATGCTACCGCCGACTGCAATGACGGGTGTCCCAACGATCCCGCCAAGACCCAGTCGGGTGCGTGCGGTTGCGGTGTCGCTGATGTCGACACCGACGGCGACCAACTCGCAGACTGCATCGACAACTGCCCAGCGACAGCGAACCCGTCACAGGACGACTGCGATGGCGACGGCGTGGGTGATGCGTGCACTGCGCCCGTCGATTGCGACGGCAACGGCGAACTCGATGAGTGCGACATCGCGGGCGGTGCTGCGGATGTCGACGGCGACGGGATCCTTGATTCCTGCGAGGCCGACTGCAACGCCAACGCGATACCCGATGACTTTGAATTGGCTCAAGGCACTGCGGCGGACTGCAACCTCAACGGCGCGATCGACTCCTGCGAGATCGCTGCGGGCACCGCTAGCGACAACGACGGCGACGGTGTGCTCGACGAGTGCGAGGTCGACTGCGACGGCAACGGTGTCGCGGATGTCGTTGACATCGCTGGCGGGGCGCCGGACTGCGATCAAGATGAGGTCCTCGACTCCTGTCAGGATGGCTCGACCGCTCGGGCTTCGCTGACCACGCCATGGGGAGGCGGAGCGCCAGCGGTCCTCACGGTGTCGGGCCTGCCGAGCGCGACGGCGGCAGTCACGGTTCGGGTCGAAGTGGTCGGTGACCTCGATGCGCTCAACGAGTTCGCGACGCTGCGCATCAATGGCACGGCGGTGGCGACGATGTTCGGCGCCGGAGGGCAACACTGCCCGGGCGCACCGGATGTCTACACGCACCTGATCAGCGCAACGCAGTGGAATGCAATGATCGCGGCTGGTCCCGTCGAGTTCCGCGTCGAGGCTCCAGCAACCGTCGGAGCGTTGGATTGCGGCTCGTCGAGGGCGGCGATCGTGCTTGGCTACCAGAATGCCGTGTCCGACTGCGACGCGAACGGAACGAGCGATCTCTGCGAGATCATCGCTGGCACCCAACCCGACTGTGACGGCGACCATGAACCAGATGCGTGCGCGACTGCGGCGGGGACCGCGCCGGACTGCAACGCCAACAGTGTTCCTGACTCATGCGACATCGCGGACGGAACCACGCAAGACTGCGACGGCGACGGCCTCCCCGATTCGTGTGAAGTCGCCCAGGGGTCCGAGCCTGACTGCAACGGCAACGGCATTCCGGACTCGTGCGACATCGCTTCAGGCGCGGCGACCGACTGCAACAGCGACGGCACACCCGACAGTTGCCAGATCGCTGATGGGTCGGCGCTCGACTGCAACGGCAATGGGATCCCCGATCCCTGCGACCTTGCGAGCGGAACCGCACCGGACTGCAACGCCAATCAAGTGCCCGACTCGTGCGACATCGCCGCCGGGACGAGCACTGACGTCGATGCCAATGCCGTTCCCGATGAGTGCAAGGCAGACTGCAACCGCAACGCCCTCCCCGACGCATGGGAGGTCGCGCAGGGACTCGTCCCCGACTGCAATGCGAATGGGCAGCCTGATTCGTGTGACATCGCCAACGGAACTCCCGACTGCAACGGGAACGGAGTCCCAGACGCTTGCGACATTGCTGCCGGCAGCAGCACCGATGTCAACGCAAACGGCCAGCCCGACGACTGCGAGATCGACTGCAACGCGAGCGGCATCCCGGATCCGTATGAAGTGGCGCAGGGACTCGTCCCCGACTGCAATGGCAACGGCGTTCCCGACTCGTGCGATCTCGCGGCGGGCGCCCCCGACTGCAACGCAAATGGAGTGATCGACTCTTGCGATGTGGCAGCGGGAGATCCCGATGAGAACGCGAATGGCGTTCCCGACACCTGTGAGTTTGCCTATGGCGACTTCGACCTCGATGGACTGGTCGGCGGAACGGATCTTGGGTTCATGCTGGCGCTGTGGGGACTTGCGGATCCGCCTGTCGGCGACTTCAACGGAAACGGAGTGGTCGACGGATTCGACTTGGCGGTGTTGATCGGGCGGTGGTCGCACTAACAGCCTGCTCACACCCTTGTTGGCTCTCGTCGGTCTCAACAACCGTTCGCGCTGTCCGTGTGAACAGCCCGTTGAAATGGTGATCCAGTGTCGTTTTTCGACACTCGTTCACCATTTCAAGGAGTCGCGGGAGAATCGAGCGCGGTTTCGGCCGCCTGCAAACACCTAACCAAACCCGCCCCGCTACTTCACGCTCTCGAGGTAGGCGAGGAGGTCGATGATCTCGCCGTGATTGAAGGCGTCGAGGAGGCCGCGCGGCATCGGTGACATGGTGCTGCGCTCGCGGGTCGCAAGATCCGCCTTCACGATGCGCTCGCGCGAATCGTCGAGCGGGTTGGTGCGGATCTCAAGTTCCGTGGGAGTTTCGTTCACGACCCTTCCGATCACGATGCTGCCGTCCTTCATCGTGAACATCTCATCGGCGTACTGATCGGCGACTGTCAGCGACGGCTCCAGGGTCGTCACCACAAGATCGCGCCGCGAGAGTCGGTTCCCAGCCCCCGTCAGGTCGGGACCGGTCGATCCGCCTTCGCCGGCGACCCGGTGGCAGAGATTGCAGCTCGCCTGCTCGAAGACGCGCTTCCCGCGCGCGAGATCGCGCGAGCGCGCGTCGAAGTTCAGGGACCCCGCCAACTCTTCGACCGTCCACCCGTGCATGCTGCGCCCGGTCATGTCGAGCGTCGCGGGCACTGCAGGCGCTGTCGCCGCAGGTGGCCGAGTCAACTGCGCTTCCGGCGTCCCCGCGAGGAACGCAGAGTTCGCATCCGCCTCGATGGCATCGACGAATCCTTGCAGGCTCAGGCCGCCACGCAACCCCCGCGCGCGCGCAAGCGCACCCGCGAACGCCGCACGCGTCTCGGGCGTCCACCCATCGCGCACTCCTCGAACCGCGAGCAGCACGCCGAGCGCCTGCGCGGGATCCATCTTGGACGCGACATGCATCGCACGCTCGACAACCTGCGCCCGCCGCCCCTCCACAAGGATCGGCAGGACGAGTTCATCGAGTTCGCCGTCACCCGACGGATACCAACCGTCCATCGCGGCAGCGACCGCAGCGGTGACGGCGACACCCGCCTCACTCGCGCGCGCGCCCGGTTCGAGCCGAACGAGCGCGATGGTCGCGATGCGCGCGAGCAATGCGCGACCATCCGTGTCGCCGGTCTCACTCGCGGCGTCCGCGACAAGTGGCAAGAGCGCGAGACGATCGGCGTCCGTCCCCACACGCGCGAACGCAAGCCACGCCATCGGACCTGCGCGCTCGGCGACCGTGCGCCACCGCGCGACATCCTGGTGCTCAAGCGCGACGCGCGCCGCCGCGGCGACGAGCGCGTCTTGCGACGCGAGCCCACGCAGGATCGTCACGAGTTCCTCATCGCTCGCCACCTGCGTGTGGAACCGTTCAAGCGCACGCCGCGACTCGCGCAGCGTGTTCACCATCTCCGCATTGGCGGCGGTCGACACCGTCCCATGGATCGGCTCCGCCACGATCGGCTGCGCTGCCAACTCTGCATCGCTCACGCGCACGCGGTAGAGGCCGCTCGTGAGCCCACGTCCGCCGGTCGTGTAGTAGAGATCGCCATTCGCGCCCCACGCGAGATCCGTCACCGGCATCGGTCGGCCCGACGCGAAGACTCCCCACGCTCCCTTGTATCCCGCTCCCGACTCGCCAAGATCGACGTCGACGATGCGCCCGTACGCCCAGTCGCCCACGAGGAGACGATCGCGCCACGCCGCCGGGAAACTCCCACCGCCACCCCACTCGACGCCTGTCGGACTCGACTCGTCGGTCTCGCACACCGGCGCCTGATGGTCGGCGTAGGTGAACGGCGAGTTCGCGCTGCCTGAGCGCCATCCCGAGTCGCCACCCGACACGAGATGCACGATGCGCGGATGGCGATACCACGGCGCGCCGATGTCCCACTCCATGTCGGAGTCGTAGGTGAACCACTCGCCGCTGGGCAGCTGCACGAGGTCGTAGGAGTTGCGCATCCCCGCGCACCAGAGTTGCGCGACGCACGGCTGCGCATCCGCGCACGAACTCGGATCGACGCGCAACACGAACCCGCCCGGCGCCATGATGCCGACCGCGTGACCACGCGCGTCCCACTCGCGCTCGCGCAGGAAGTCTTCGCCCCAGTGCGCAACCGGCGAATTCGCCGCAGCCCATGCCGGCGGTGGCACATGATTGCCCGCGATGATGTAGAGCCAGCCGTCGGCGCCCTTGCGAATGCCGTGGATGCCATGCTCGCCTCCACCGCCGAACTCAAGGAGTCGCCTCGACTCCTCGAAGGCTCCGTCGCCATCTTGATCGACGAGCCGCCAGAGTCCGCCGCCTTCGCTGACTTCACCCTCCGCGACCGCGTACAGGGTGTTGCCGTCGACAAGCAAACCATTCGCCCCCGTGAATGGCGTCGCGACCCGCTCCATCTTCTCGAGCGCCGACCCATCCTCGCTCAGCGTGAATCGATTCAACGCCCCACGCTGCGCGACGACATAGCCGACGCGCGGCGAGGCGAATGACATCGCGACCCACGAGCCTTCGCTCGGCTGCGCGCTCGCGATGAGGTCGACAGAAAATCCCGGCCGCATCGAGATCGCGCTTGGCGGCGGTGCCTGATTCGTTCGCGCTGGGGGGGCGGGCGGCGGCGGCGCTTGGTTCGCTTGCGCTGGGGGAACGGGCGTCGCTGCATCCTGCGCCTGCGCGACCATCGTCGCCAGCGCGCACAGCACTGCGCTGGCGAAGAGCAGCCGTCGCACGATCACATCGCCGAGTCGAGAGCGCCCGAGAGCACCGACTTCGACACGAGACCGACCATCTTTTTGTGGACCTGGCCACCCTTGATGACGAGGAGCGTCGGGATCGACTGGATCCCGTACTTCATGGCGACATCGCGGCTGTTGTCGACATTGACCTTGCCGACCTTCGCCTTGCCGTGATAGTCATTGGCAACTTCGTCGATCGCTGGGCCGAGCGCCCGGCACGGACCGCACCATTCCGCCCAGAAGTCGACGAGCACCGGGATCGGTGACTCCAAGACATCCTGCTGAAAGTTTTCGTCGGTGAATTCAAGCGTGTTCTGGCCGGCCATGGGTTACTGCTCCGAGGGAGTTGGGGTGCGAATGGGGAATCCTAGCACTCAGCGCGCGCCTTCAATGCGAATGCGACTTTCAGTGCCCCCAAATGCCCCGAAACATCGTGCGCGCGCACGATTCCGGCCCCGCGGGCGGCCATTGCGACTGCAGCAGTGGCGCTCGCGGCATCCAGGCGTGCGGGATTCGGCTCACCCGCGATCGCACCCAGAAACGACTTTCGGCTCGCCGACACCAGAACAGGATGGCCAAGCGCGACGATCTCGTCGAGACGGGCCATCAACTCGATGTTCTGTTCGACGGTCTTGCCGAATCCAAGGCCTGGATCGACGGCGATTCGACTCGGGTCGATTCCCGCTTCGACCGCGGCGCGCACGCGCATCGCGAGCGCCTCGCGGACGGTTGTGACGACATCGCCGTCCATAGGGGGCTGGACATAGCGGTCGCTGTAGGAGTCTTCGGCGGGAAGTCGCATGCGGTGCATGAGGGCATAGCCGCACTGGCGCTCCGCGACGAGTGCGAACATCGCCGGGTTCCCCTCACCCGCCGAGACATCGTTGACGATCGTCGCTCCTGCGTCGAGCGCGGCGCGGGCGACGGCGACCTTCGTCGTGTCCACCGAGATCGTGACCCCTTCGAGCGCTCGCAACCGTTCGATCACCGGGACGACCCGGGCGACTTCCTCGTCGGCGCTGACACTCGCCGCACCTGGCCGGGTGCTCTCTCCCCCGACATCGAGGATCGCCGCCCCTGCCGCAACGCACTCGCGCGCGAACTCGAACGCCGCATCCGGCGTTGCATGCGCGCCTCCATCGGAGAACGAGTCGGGCGTCACATTCACGATCGCCATCACGAGGGGCAACCCCGGCTCCCACGAGAGCACGCGGGATCCACCGATCGACCAGCGCGCTGTCATGGAGTCGGCGGCGCAGACGCGGGAGGCGCAGACGCGGGAGGCGCAGACGCGGGCGGTGCGACAGGCGCACTCGGATCAGCCGACGGCGCCGCCGGGCGACCCCGCCCGCCTCGCCCACCAAGTTGACCGATGGCTTGGTCGTACAGCGCGCCGAGCACGGCGGTCGGAATCATCAGGGCAGTTTCGACTTCGCTGGGCGTCGCCTTGAATGCGAATGCAACCGGCGGACTCTTCGTCGGGATCGACGGAAGATCCATGCCGCCCCCGAACGCATCCGCCATCTGCCGCGCGATCTTGAGGATCTGCCCGACCGATACGAAGCCCGACACTTGAGCGCCGCGGACGAGCCAAGGGGCAAGCGACTCGATGACTGGATCGTCGGCCATCGACGCACCGCCTGCCTCAGCCTCCAAGGCGCGCGCGAGCACATCGGGGCGCTGGCTGAAAGTCATCACGAGACCCTTCGGCGTCACCTTCGCAAACCCGTGCAGACCACGCGGGCCGAAGAGCGCCTGCCGGAACAGCCCCCTCATCGCAGCGACTTGCGGATCAGAGTCCCCCGCTTCGCTTGGGCCGAGCGGCGTCTCCTTCAGTTCGTACGCGTCGACGACCGTGCCATCCTTGAGCGTTCGCCCGTCTTCCCACGTGGGCTCGCGGCGCACGCCGTCGCCGACTCCCGCCTGCTCAAGCAGCGATCGCTTCAAGAGATCGCGCACGGCAGTCGGATTCGCTGTCTCGATGACCACGTTGCTGTCGTTGAGGACGCCGCCGGCGAGAATCCCGAGCTTGGAGGGATAGATCGCCAGCCGCAGCGAGCGCATTCCCTGCGTCGCGCTTGCGAACCACGCAGGCATCGCGTCTGCGGCACCGAGTAGCGCCGCAAGATCCGCGAGTTTCGCCGGGCCACCGAGCGCTTGCAGATCGACCGCTCCGGCGAAGAGGAACGGTCCGCCATGAATGCCCTTGAGCGTTGCGGCGCCGTCTCCCTCTACCGCGGTGCACGACGATGCAAGCGCCGCGAGCGGCGTCCCCGGTTCGATGCGGCCGAAGCTGCGAATCGACAGGCCGAGCGTGTCGACATCAACGACGACCAGCAAGTCGGACGCTCCGTCGACCAATCCCTTCAGCGCCATTGCCTGCCCCGACCACACACCCTTCGCGCTCCAGAAGACGAGATCGCCGCGGCGCGCGAGCGCCATCGATGCGTCTCCCATGCGAGGCGCAAGCGTTGTCCCGATTCCATCGCCAGCGGCGTACCCCTCGATCGCCCCCTTCGACTTGGACGCCAAGACATGCTTCGCGAGCGCGCGCGTGAACATCGGCGCGCCTCGGTATCGCTCGACGCCATCCTCTCCGCGCTCGACATTCGCCTTGAGAAATCCGGCGGGATCATCGACGGGAACGAGGAACACGTAGGTCGGTGCGCCGTCGGTCAACTCTTCAACGGTCCACACCGCCATCGACCCCTGCTCGTTGAATCCTTCCTGGATGCTGAGCGCGGCGCGCAGATGATCGACAGGACGCCCCGCCACCACCGTCTCCTTGCGGTCCATCGCCGCGAGGCAGTCGTCGATGTCGGCGGAGACCTTCGCGAGGCTCGGTGCGACGATGACGCTCGTGGCCGTCGGCGGCACGAGCGCGAGCACGTCGTCAAGAGCGTCGGCGCTGGCCCAGCCCGCGACGAGCAGAGCGAGCGCGATTGCCGTCGCGGTCGCGGTGGCAGTCGCAGCCGCCTTCACAGTCGCCGCAGCCCCCGCGCGCCGGATCGCATCCGCGCTCATTCGACCGTCACGCTCTTGGCAAGATTGCGCGGCTTGTCGACATCCTTGCCGCGCAGCACCGCCGCGTGATACGCAAGCAACTGCAGCGGGATCACCGTGACCAAGGGCTGCAACTGTTCGGGAACATCAGGCACATAGAACACGTCTTCCGCGACGGTCCCGATGTAGTCGTCGCCTTCGGTCGCGACGGCGATCACATGTCCGCCACGGCTGCGCACTTCCGCGATGTTGCCGAGCACCTTGTCGTACTGCGAGTTCTTCGTGGCGACAAACACGACGGGCATCCCCTTGTCGATGAGCGCGATCGGCCCATGCTTCATCTCCGCCGCTGGCATCCCCTCCGCATGGATGTAGGAGATTTCCTTGAGCTTGAGCGCACCTTCCAGCGCCACCGGATAGTTCACTCCGCGGCCGAGGAACAGCCAGTTCTCGCGCTCGACATACTTGGCGGTCGCCGTCTTGATGAGATCGCTGGTCTCGAGGATTGTCTGGATCTTGTCGGGGATCCCTCTCATCTCGGCGAGGAAGTTCGCCACGAATTCCTGACTCAAGTAGCGCCGCCGCCCGACATAGACCGAGAGCATGGCGAGAGCCAAGCACTGTCCGGTGAACGCCTTGGTGCTGGCCACGCCGATTTCCGGCCCCACGCGCAGGTAAACCCCCGCATCCGACTCGCGGGCGATCGACGAACCCACCACATTCACGACACCAAGTGCGAGCGCGCCGCGCTGCTTCGCTTCCTGAAGGGCCGCCAGCGTGTCCGCCGTCTCGCCCGACTGGCTCACCGCAAGCACCGTCGTCCCGAAGTCGACGATCGGATTTCGGTAGCGGAACTCGCTGGCAAAGTCCGACTCTGCGGCGATCTTCGCGAGATCCTCCATCAAGTACTTGCCGACCATGCACGCGTGGAGCGCGGTGCCTTGACCGACCATCACGATGCGCTTGGCATTGGCGAGCGTGCGCGCATGCTCCGCGATCCCGCCGAGCACCACCGACCCCGTCCGATCATCGAGCCGACCCTGCATGCACACGCGCAGAGAACGCGGCTGCTCGAAGATCTCCTTGAGCATGTAGTGCTCGTAGGCACCGAGCTCAATCTCCGCGAGTTCGAATTCGAGTTCGCGCACTTCCGCGGTGATCGGAATGTCGTCGAGCGTCGATGTCCGGAACGACTCGCGCGTCAGTTTCGCCACCGTGAAGTCCGGCAGCGTGAAGGCCTGTGTAGTGTGAGCGACGATCGCGCTCGAATCGCTGGCGACCACATACTCGCCGTTGCCGACGCCGACCATGAGTGGCGACCCCTTGCGGGCGACCACCAGCGTGTCGGGCTCCTCCTCGCAGATGACCGCGATCGCGTAGGCCCCCGTCACCTCGCGCAGCGCAGCCTGCACCGCCTTCTCGAGGTCCCCGCGGTAGAGCTCGCCGATCAAGTGCGCGAGCACCTCCGTGTCGGTCTCGCTCGAGAAGGTGTGCCCCTTCTCCAGGAGGTACTTCTTGATCGAGGCGAAGTTCTCGATGATCCCGTTATGGATGATGGCGATCCCGTGCCCCGACTTGCCATCGTCGCAGTGGGGATGGGCGTTGGCATCGGTGACCCCGCCGTGGGTGGCCCAGCGCGTGTGAGCGATCCCGATCGTCGCCGCCGACGTGTCCAGCCCGGCGACCTTCTCCTCCAGCACCCGGACCCGGCCGACCGACTTGCAGACCTTGAGCCCCCCGTTCATGAGCCCGACGCCGGCGGAGTCGTAACCCCGGTACTCAAGGCGCTTGAGACCCTCTAGAAGGATGGGGATGGCAGGCTTGCGACCGATGTAGGCAACGATTCCGCACATGGAAGGGAGAGACTCCTTGAAGGGGGGATCCGCGACTGGCCGATCTCTACTGTATCGTACCCCTCCAGAACGCCGCACCCGGACGTGCGGTTCGCTGGATCACTCAGTCAGAAGGACCCCGCGCGCATGGATGCGTCGCCTGCCTCAGCCCGACTCGCGCAACAGAAGGACGCGATCCGCCTCGCAATGCGAGAACGGCTGTCGTCGATTGCGGTCGAGGACCGCGCCGCCCGCTCACGGGCGATCTCCGCGGAATTGCTGCGTTCACCGGCATTTCATGACGCCTCGATGGTCATGCTGTACATGCCGATGCGCAGCGAGGTGGACGTGATCGCCGTCGCGCTTGAGGCGTTCAGGCTTGGGAAGTCTGTCTGCCTCCCCCGCGTGGACCCCGGGCGCGACACGATGAACGCGATCGCGACCAAGACTTTCGACAACGATTCGATGCGTCCCGACGCGATGGGGGTCCGCTCCCCCGACTCCGGCGCGCGCGTCGAGGATGCGCAGATCGACCTCGTGCTCGTGCCCGGGGTCGCGTTTGACCTCTCGGGCGGTCGCTTGGGACGGGGCGGCGGTTTCTACGACCGGTTCCTCGCCCAGCTTTCACCCAACACTGCGACGATCGGCGTCTGCTTCGACTGGCAGATCGTCGACTCGATCCCCTCTGACCAACTCGACATGCCCGTCAAGGCAGTCGTCACCGACCTGCGCCGGGCGCACCGCCCCGGACTTGCCAGTCTTCTCGCACCGAAGGACACACCATGACGCTTCACAGCCAGACACCGCGCACTTCCTCGCTCATGCGACCCTCGCAACGACGGTTCATCCCCATCGCGCTCGTGACCGCCCTCGGGATGGGGGCCGCGGTCTACCTCTATATAGGGAAGACGGACGCGACCCCCACCGCCGAGAAGGTCTCGGCCAACACGGTCCCGCCGTCGCCCGTGGCCGTCGCGCCACCTGCTGCGCCGAAGGTCGCCCCTGCGACGGATACTCGGCCTGTCGCGATCGTCGCCGCGACCGCCGCGCCAATGGCGACGGTTCCCGCCATGATCCTGGCGGTACCGGCGGTGCCGGTGGCGGTTCCTGCTCCCGCGCCGGCGCCGGCCCCTGTGACCGCGACGCCGGTCGCCGCTGCAGTCGCTACACCACGCGCAGCGATCGCGTCGACCCTTCCGACGGCCCTTGCAATGATCGCCGGCGATCCCGTTGGCGCGCGGCTCGCACTGACACGCCTCGTCGACTCAGGAACACTCACCGGCACCGACTACGCCTCTGCGCTCGGCGCCCTCCAGGAAATCAACGCGAAGCTGGTCTTCTCGCCAACCGTCGCTCCCGGCGACGCGACGATGCGCACCTACACCGTCGCCTCGGGTGACAGCCTCTCAAAGATCGCCAAGCGCAACGATGTGCAGACCGACTGGCGGTTCATCCAGCGCATCAATCTCCTGAAGAGCGAGAAGTCGCTGCGCGTCGGGCAGGCGCTCAAGATTCCCGTCGGCGCATTCCACGCGGAGATCTCCAAGTCGAACTACCTCATGCGCATCTACGCGGGCGAGGGACCGAGCCGCGTGATTGTTGCCACGTACATCGTTGGACTCGGTGAACTGAACTCGACGCCGACGGGCGCCTTCATGGTTCGCCCCAAGAGCAAGCTCATCAATCCCGAGTGGCGCAATCCACGCACCGGCGAACACTTTCAGCCGGATGATCCGAAGAATCCCATCGGCGAGCGGTGGATCGGTCTCATCGGGGTCGATCTAGACAATCAAGGATTCACGGGCTACGGCATCCACGGGACCGTCGAGCCCGACTCGATCGGGAAGCAAGCTTCGATGGGTTGCGTGCGGATGCGCGACTCGGAAGTTGCCGCGGTGTACGAACTCCTCACGGAGCCCAACAGCACGGTCGTGATCGCTCCCTGACCCGAGGGCTGACCCCGGCGGTCAACTCGTCCACGGCGCAGGCGGCGACCACTCGCCGCGCGCGGGTCCCTGCGGATGATGCGCGGAAGCGCTGCGCGGCGTTCCGACTTCGCGCCGCCGTCGCGCCATCTTCGCGGCCAGCAACATCGCCTCTTTCATCGCACCGGGGTCGGCCTTGCCCTGTCCTGCGATCCCGAAGGCCGTCCCATGATCGGGGCTCGTGCGCACGACGGAAATCCCCAGCGTGATGTTGACCGCCTTGTCGAAGGCAAGCATCTTGACTGGGATCAGCCCTTGGTCGTGGTACATGGCGATGACGATGTCGTAGCGACCCATCACCGCATCACGGAAGATCGTGTCGCCGGGCCAAGGACCGCTGGCATCAATGCCCGCGCTGCACGCCATGTCGATCGCCGGCCGAATGATGCGATCCTCCTCGTCACCGAACAGCCCATTTTCCCCGGCGTGCGGATTGAGTCCGCAGACGGCGATGCGCGGTGTGTCGATCCCCATGTCCTTGCAGAACTGATTGCCGAGATCGATCGGGTCGAAGACCTTGCCGATGGTGAGGAGATCGCGGATGTGCATCAGCGGCACATGCGTCGTCGCCAGTGCAACCTTGAGATTCGGGGCGGAGAACGCCATGCAGTGGCGACGAGCCCGCGACCGGAAGGCGAAGAGTTCCGTGTGGCCGGGCCAGCGATATCCCGCGATCGACCACGACTCCTTGCTGATGGGTGCGGTGACGACTCCATCGACCCGGCGCGGGTCACTCTCGGCGCGCATGGCGTCGGTGATCGCCGCCTCGACATACCACTTGCTGGCGATTCCGCCGACCTTCGATGGTTCGTGACGATCGAAGAGACCGAGCACCTGCCCATGGTCGAGGACCACGCAGTCGGCGTCGATTGCCTGCTCCGCGCGATCGCTCTCGGCGGCCACTCGGAACCAGTCGACCTGCAGCCCCGCCTGTTCGGCTGCCATGTGCATCATGTGGTTTGATCCGTGGATGACCCAGCGGGCGGCTTTGCGAACCTCCGGATCCGCGAGGGCCTTGACCGTCACCTCCGCCCCGACTCCAGCCGGATCGCCCATGGAAATGGCGAGGGTCGGTCGGGGGTCCTTCACGGATAAAATCTTATCCCAAGCAGGGTGCACGATGCCCGCTGAAACTGCCTTGCCACACCACCCAATGACCCACGCCGCAACACGGTTCCGTTGGCGATCGCGAATGGGGTCTCCCCGCGAGCCCGGACCGACCCGAGTGCTCGCGCGGGTCGCGCGGCTCGGTTTGATTGTGGTCTGGACCGGCGGCCTCGTCTGCGAACTTTTTGTGTGCGGACCTGCATTTTCGCGCTACCTGCCTGCCTCCACGATTCAGGAACTCGCCATCCTTGCTGGCGCCCCGACGCTGCCGGTCTTGGCGGTGGCGGTCACTGCGGTCGCCTACCTCGTCGTATGGGGAACCGACTCAAAGCGGAGGGCTGTCTTGACCAGTCTGGACCAACACGAAGCGTGCTTTCAATGCGGATACCACAACTGCCGGTGGCTCCCGACATGCCCCGAGTGCGGGACGACTCCGGTTATCAGTGTCCAGTTGCACATTCATCGCGCGGGCCGTGTGCTGATGCCGGTCCTCGTCTTGGTCGGCGCTGTGATGGCGGCGGCAACCTTGAGCGGCGAGGGGTTGTTCGCGACCACATTCATCGCGCCAGCGGTATTGCCCCTTCTGCTGGGAGTCCTCACCGCGCGGCATTTCCGGGTGCGCGCGACACCATTTTCGCCGCCCGCAACGGTGTCCCCGGCGGACCGTATCGATCTCGGGCAGATTCGCACCGATCCAAAACTGTAGCCCGACCCCCGAACTGTCCGATCCGCCTGAAGGTGAACTCTATGGACCAAGCTGACCCCCGCTGCTGCCCCCACATGGAATGCAATGATGGGCGCTGCACCTCGCGGTTTGCGATGGGAGAGATCGAGCAACTGTTCACCTATTGCTGCGGGGGCTACCAAGCCTGCGCGCTCTATCACCGGATCAACATGGAGCAGCGGTTTCGCGCCTTGGTCGGCGACAATTCCCGCGGCGTCCTCCAACCCAACCGGGTCCCTGCCCTGATGCAGACGACGATCCATGGTCGCCCCCTCCGCAGCAGTCCGTAGTTTCGAAGGGTTCCTCACCTTCTGCCGCATCGAGTGTGGGCTCGCGAAGCTCACCCTTGAGGCGTATCGGCGGGACTTGAGACAGTTGGGCGCATATCTCGACGAGCACGGAGTGAGGGATCCGGCCCGGGCGTCGATGGAGGATCTGGTCAATCACATTCGGTGGCTCTCGCGGTCGAAGGAGTACGAGGCGACGACGGTGACGCGCCATCTCGCGTCGATTCGTGTGTTCTATCGGTGGCTGCACTCGACCGGGGCGATCAAGCGCGATCCTGCACGGCTGCTGGAGCGGCCGAGCGCGTGGAAACGACTGCCCGGGGCGATGTCGGAACAGCAGATGGCCACGCTCGTCGAGTTCCCGTCGAAGGAAGGAGGCGACCTGTGGTTGCGCGATCGCGCGCTGCTCGAACTGCTCTATTCGGGGGGACTGCGCGCGAGCGAAGTTGCGACGGTGAAGGTCAGTGATTTTCACGACACGCTGGGCGTGCTCGGTGTCACCGGCAAGGGCGGGAAGCAGCGCGTCGTCCCCATCGGCGTGCCGGCGATCACATGGACCAAGCGATATCTCGAAGAATGCCGCCCGGGGCTTGCGCAGAAGGGTGGCGGGCGCGACGCACATCGCTTGCTCTTGTCGTTTACGGGGCGACCGCTCGAACGGGTCGCGGTCTGGCAGATCGTGAAGAGGATCGCCGCACGTGCAGGGCTCGCCGATGTCCATCCCCACACGCTGCGACACTCGTTCGCCACGCACCTCGTCGTCGGCGGGGCCGATCTGCGCGTCGTGCAGGAGTTGCTCGGCCACTCCAGCATCATGACGACGCAGGTCTACACCCATGTCAGCAAGTCGCGGCTCCAAGAGGTGCTCCTGACCTGCCACCCGCGTGAGATGCGAACGCGCACCTCGTTCTCTGACCGAAACAGGCCCAATTCGGGCACAATTCGGTCAGAGAACGCGAGTGGCGCGGGGGGCGCTCAGGCGAGTGTCAACCGGCGTGGGAAGTAATCGAGGCTCGCGGCCTTCTTGACGAGCGCCAGCGTCTCCTCGGTCAGCGCATTCGCACGCGCCGATCCGTCCTTGAGAATCGCGATGATCGCCGCGTCGTTGCCCTCGTACTGCTTGCGACGCTCGCGCATGGGTTCGAGGAGCGCGTTGATCGCCTCGGCGACCTCGACCTTCACATGGCCATCGCCGATGTTGTCGCCGCGCGAGTATCGATCCTTCAGTTCGGCGACGCGCGCGGGGTCGGTGATGAACGCATCGACATACTGGAAGAGGGCGTTGCCGACATCGCCGGGCTCGGTCGGGCTCTGGCG
>CANETX010000028.1 GCA_947441435.1 Planctomycetaceae bacterium | reverse complement strand
CTCACGACGTCACGGTTGCAGGAGGAGCTACCGGTCTGGTTGCACTGCGCAGTCGCAGCCGTGACGCACGCTGCGTCCCATCCAGCCGTGCAGCACAGCGGATCAGTCGCGCAGATGAGGGCGCAGCAAACCGAGTCAGAGCAGTAGGGGGTCGTGTGGACCACGGTGCACTCGAGCGCCGTCGGCTCGCCGCACTCCAAGACCGGACCTGCACCACAGGCACGGTTCTGCGCTCCTGGCGTATCGCTTCCCGCGTGCTGGTCGTAGCCGCCGACCTCCCAATTGCCGTCGGGGAAGCAGCGATAGACCATTCCAGGGGTGTAGATCCCATCGGGACCAGCTCTTTCGGCATAGGCGCAGGTTGTGTCGATTCCGACGATGGACACCGAGTCAACCACGGTCTTCCATGGGGCGGGAGCGTCAATCACGCAGTCGTTCTCGAGATCCACGTCCGCGCCTTGCAGCCCCGTGAATCCAGTGACCAGCATGTGCGTCACGTTGTCGCTGTTCTCGAAGGCCAGCGGATCGGCACCCGTGAGCACGAAGTCGGGCACCGAGAGCGCGTAGGTGGCCTCGGCGATGACGACGTATCCCGAAGCGGGGATCACAACCCCGACCAGCGGCACGACACACTCAAGTTCACCATCGGTGTTCGGCGCTGCGACCGTGCCGTCGTCGCCAAGGACGATGTATGTGTAGGCGCTGAGGTCGGTGCCGGGCAGTCCCTGAATTTCGATGTACTCATCCGAGTCGTTGCCGGGCATGTCGATGCGGATTTCGGAGAGACGGAGTGCGCCGCCACCACCACCGCAGGCTGGGTTCTCCGCTCCGGGGGTGTCACCACCTGCGGCCGGGTCAGCGTTTCCGACGCGCCAGTCGCTGCTGTCGGAGCATTTCCACGCGTGTGACGGGCTCGTCGCGCCGTCGGGACCGACGGTCGAAAAGCTGTAGACGAACTCCGAGGTCGTTCCGTCTGGGTTCCCGGGGCCGAGGATGGCGATGCTCGACTCCAGTCCAGTCCACGGCGTGCTGTCGAGCGTTCCATCATCGTTGGTGTCGAGATCGATGCCGTTGCTACCGATGAAGCCGCTGACGAGGAGGATCGTCACATTGTCGGGGTTCTCGAGGTTCATCACTGCGACCTGGTCGGGGATGCCCATCGTGAAGGAGGCTTCAGCGATCACGAAGTACCCGGACGCCCCGATCGTCCCCTGGAGTTCGATCACGGCCTCGATATACCCGTTCTGTGCTGGAGGTGCCATCGAATCGTCATCACCGACAACCACGATCGCGAGCCCCGCGAGGGATGTTCCCGCCGGTCCTCGAAGCTCGATGTACTCGTTCAGATCAACGCCTGGCTGGTCGACGCGCACTTCAGTGATGGCAACCTGGGCTTGCGCGACCGCCGCAATGAAGGTGGCGGTGCCGAAGGCGCAAACGGAACGAAGTGCTCGATTTCGCATGTCTTTCTCCTGTGTCTAAACAACAACTCTTGCCGACTGACGGACGGCACCGAAAGGTACTCCGGCTCCATAACGAATCAACCCCGATTCGGTGGAATCGGGGTTGAAAAGGGGCGAATTATTGATCCCTGAACGATGGTCGGCAGTGCCGACTGCCTACCGATGCCTACCTATGCCTACCTATGCCTACCTATGCCTACCTATGCCTACCTATGCCTACTTAGTGGGTTCGTCGTCCACGACCTTGGCCCCAGTGGGCGCAGGCGCGGCGGGCACAAGTGAAGCTTCGGTCGAGGTCGCCATCGGCATCGTGGCACCGCCTCGGGGGATGAAGAAGCGGGTGAGGTAGACCTCGACCCGTCGATTTTGCGCGGCGCCAGAAGAACCGTTGTCAACGACAGGTCGGAACTCTCCGTACCCGGCGATCATGAAGCGATCGGCGCCGACTCCGTCGTGCACCAGTGCTTCGCGAACCGAGATGGCGCGATGGGCCGAGAGATGCATGTTGGTCGGATGCTGCGCTGCAGAACGCTTGATCGGCACATTGTCCGTGTGGCCGACGACGACGACTTCGAGGTCGGAGGCAGCGGAAGAGTCAAGAATCGGTGCCAATTGCTTGAGGGCCGCGAGCGCGCTCGCCTTGAGTCCCGCGCTTCCCGAATCGAAGGTGAAGTCTGCCGAGAACCGGATCATCCCGCGCTTCTCATCGAAGGACAAGACCTCGGGATACTGCGCCGCGAGCGAAGACAGCGCGGCATTCACTTCTGCAGGAAGCGGTCCGCCGTTCAGCGTGCCGATCTTCTGGAGCAGCGACTCGTAGTCGGCGAGCAGCCGATCGACATCGACAGTCTGGCCCTTGCGCAGCGCTTCGAGCGACTCGAGATCGCCCGATGCTTGCGCAATCTGGGTTCTCAACTGCAGCTCGTTCGCGGTCGCAGTCTCCAATTCCGCCTGCGTACGCAGCAATTGCTGCTGCTGGCTGCGATAGGCCAGGTCCAGATCGTTGTACTTGGTTTGAGGGACGCAGCCGACGCCGGCTGCAGTGATGAGCACGATGAGTGCCGAACGGGGGGACGCGATCAATGCGTTCATTCAATACCTCCTTGTATTGGCCCACAGTGTAGACCTCAATGTGTGAAGAAACAATGGAGTCAAATCCATTTCCTTGCCGAGCCTAGTATGTGACCATGCCAGAGGTGTCGGAACCAGCCAGAGATCTCAAGGAGGTGCAGGCCGCCGCAGGCCCGTACCCCATCGAGGCGATCGCATTCGTGCAGGCGGGGCTGGCCCATACCGCAAGTCTCGTCCACGCCAATCGAGCGGAGATGACTCCCGAAGATCACCATGTCTCGGGGCAGCAACTCTGCCTCGGGCTCCTCGACTTCGCGCTCTCGCGCTATGGGGTCGCAGCTCCCATGGTCATGGAGCGATGGAACATCCGACGCACGGACGACTTCGGGCGAATTGTGTATGCCTTGATCGATGCTGGACTTATGAACAAGAACCCGTCCGATCGGATCGAGCATTTCCAGGGTGTCTTTGACTTCGCCGAGGTCTTCTCGACCGACGCCATGCGCCGACAGTTGCTCAAGCGAGTGCCCGCGCGTGAGCAGTCCTGACGAGCACCCTCAACCTCAGGCAGGCGCTGGAGCGCGGGGGGACCCAGGACGCGCCGTCGACTCTCCCGACTTCGCCCGCCTCCACATCTGGCAAGTGCAGGCGTTCCGGGATGTCTTGGTTGTCGCCGCGGTGGTCGGGGTGGTCTGGGCTGGCTATGCACTTCGTTTCGTGACGGTTCCGCTCCTTCTCGCGTTCGCCCTCGCATACCTCGTGGAGCCGCTGGTTCGTTGGCTCAGCAGGTCATTTCGACTCTCCCGCACGGCCGCAGTCGGGCTCATCATGTCGACCGTTGGGGTCGGGATCGTCCTCGCGGGAATCTTCCTGACATTGACTGTGGTTGGGCAGGCTTCGCAGTTCCTCGGTCTCGTCCGCAGTGGCCAATTCGACCCGTTGGTCGCGGAGGTCTCGGCATCGCTGCCGACAGAGTGGCAGACCAAGCTCCAAGGCTGGGTGGCGATGCTCGGGTCGCCGAGCTCCGTGGTGGGCACCCCCGTGGCGACCGAGAGACCGGCCGGGATAGCGACGCTCCTCGGCTCAACGACGCAAGATGCGCTGTCGGGGGTTGTCGGGGTGTCCTCGCTGCTGTTCGCTGCGCTGCTCATTCCGTTCTACTTCTGGTTCTTCAGCATCGGGTTTCCTGGAGCGCTGCAGTTCATTGGTGGACTGATCCCCGAGGCAAGGAAAGCGCGGATCCTCTCACTCGCCAGCGAGATGGATGTGGCCATCGCAGGTTTTGTGCGCGGGAGAATCCTCATCGCGGCTGGCATGGGCGGGATGTTCGCGATCGGGTGGTACGCACTCGGCGTGCCATTTGCGGTCAGTCTCGGACTTCTCGGGGGGTTGCTCTCGATCGTGCCGTACCTCGGAATCGTCGCCGTGATTCCGGCGACGGCCATGCTCGCGATGGCGCAGCTGCACATTCCGGAGGACGGCCGGCTGGTCTGGTACATGACGGCGCTCGGTCCCGCAGGCGTCTACGTGATCGTCCAGTCGATCGAGGGGTACATCCTGACGCCGGTGTTCGCGGGCAAGGCGACCAATCTTGGACCGGTCTCGATCTTCGTCGCAGTGCTTGCGGGGGCGAGCGTCGCTGGCGTGTACGGCATGCTGCTCGCGATTCCGGTGGCCGCGTGTGCGAAGATCCTCGCGCGCGAGACGCTGATGCCATCACTGCGCGCGTGGGCGCAGGGGAAGTCTTCGGACCCGCTGCCGCTGTAGTGGCTAGCGCTTCGGGCGCTGCTTAAAGCGACTCTTGGGGGCGGCGCTGAGGGCACCTGCAGACGAGGGCATGCCGCCACCTCCGGGCTGTCCCAAGGCCTGCATCCGAGAGGCCATCGCTGCCATGCCGCCGCCGGCCATCTGCTTCATCATCTTCTGCATCATCTCGAACTGCTTGGTGAGCCGCCCGACCTCAGCGGCATCGGTTCCGCTTCCTGAGGCGATGCGCTTCACCCGGCTGCGGTCGAGGATCGTCGGATTGTCGCGCTCGCGCTTGGTCATGGAGCGAATCATTCCCTCGATGTGATCGAACTGCTTCTCGTCGATGTCGACATCCTTCACCATCTGCCCAACGCCGGGAAGCATGCCGAGCAGTTGCTTGAGCGGCCCCATTCGGCGGAGTGACCGGAGTTGCGAGAGGAAGTCGTCCATCGTGAGACGACCCTCGGACATTTTCTTGGCGAGTCGTTCCGACTCCGCCTCGTCGACTTGCTCCTGCGCCTTCTCGACGAGCGCAACAACATCGCCCATGCCGAGGATGCGCCCGGCCATGCGCCGGGGATCGAACTCGTCGAGGCCATCCCAGCGTTCGCTGACGCCAACGAACTTGATCGGTGCGCCGGTGACTCGCTTCACCGTGAGCGCGGCGCCGCCGCGGGCATCAGAGTCGAGCTTGGTCAGCACGATGCCGTCGAGGGCGAGCCGCGCATGGAATGCCTTTGCGCTGTTGGCCGCGTCCTGTCCCGTCATTGCGTCGACGACGAGAAGGATTTCGTGGGGCTCGATCGCCCGGTCGACCGCCTGCAGTTCGGTCATCAAGGCATCGTCGATGTGCAGTCGACCTGCGGTGTCGACGATGAGCACGTCGAACTTCTCGCTGCGGGCGCGGGCGAGTGCGCGCTTGGCGACACCGACCGCGACGCCGACCGCTGCGCCATGCTCGGCGCACTTGTCAGGCTCGCCGTGGAAGGCGATCCGGCAGCCCGCGCTCGCGGACGCCGCACCCTCGGCGACGATGCGCAACTGCTCGACGGCGGCGGGTCGCTGCAAATCGCACGCCGCCAGGAGAACGCTCTTGCCGCGCTTGCCGAGCCATGCGGCGATCTTGCCTGCGGTCGTGGTCTTGCCAGCGCCTTGCAGGCCGCAGAGCATGACGACGGTGGGGGAAGGCTCGACGAGCGCGAGCTTTGCCGCCGAGGGACCCATGAGGTCGACGAGCTTCTGGTGGACGATCGCCACCATCTGCTCTTCGGGGCGCACGCTCTTGAGGACGTCGGTGCCGAGCGCCTCCGCGAGAACCTGCGAGCAGAACTCGGTGACGATTTCGCGGTGGACATCCGCTTCGAGGAGCGCCGTCTCCACCGAGCGCATCGCCTCGCGGACGTTGGCCTCGGTGAGCGTGCCCCGCCCGGAGAGGGACCTGAGGGCGCCAGAGAGTTTCTCGGTGAGATTGTCGAACATGGGAGGAGCCGATCCTAGCGAGTCACCGCTTCGACTTGAGCCAGGTGAGCAGACGCGGCTGCGTCCAGGTGTTGACGCAGGATTCCGGCGCGAGTCCGCCGCGCCGAGCGGTGGCGATTCCGTAGCGGAGGTTGTCGGCGTCCGCGGGGCGATGGGTGTCGCAGTCGATGGCGATGAGGCAGCCTGCGTTGACGGCGCCGCGCACATGAACATCGCGCAGGTCGAGGCGCATCCAGTGGGAGTTGATCTCAAGCGCCGTCGAGCACTCCTTCGCGGCGGCGTAGAGCGCATCCATGTCCGGCGAGAGCCCTTCGCGACCTCCGACGATCCGTCCCGTCGGATGGCCGAGGATGTGGACCAAGGGATGGCGGATCGCAGCGAGGAGACGCCTCGTGGCCGCTGCGGGATCCTGCCGAAGCGCGGTGTGCGGGCTCGCGACGACGAGGTCGAGTTTCGCAAGCGTCTCGTCGTCATAGTCGAGGCGACCGTCGGCAAGGATGTCGACTTCGCTCCCGGCGAGGAGGCGGATTCCCCCGACGCGCGCCTCTGCCTCGCGGATTGCGTCGATGTGGCGCAGGAGGCGCTCGACGCTCAGGCCGTTGGCCTGTGCGCTCGCCTTGCTGTGGTCGGTGACGGCAAGCGTGTGAAAGCCGCGGCTCTTGGCGAGGTTCGCGAGTTCGTCGATGGTGAGGTCGCCGTCGCTCGCGTTCGTGTGGGAGTGGAGTTCGCTCTTGATGTCGGCAAGTTCGATGAGGCGCGGGGTTGCGGTGATCGCGTCGAGCCCGTCAGACTCGCGGAGTTCTGGCGGCCAGTAGGGGAGTTCAAGGGCGGCGTAGATCTCCGGCTCCGAGGCTGCGGCGACGATCTCCGTCGGCGGCGTCTCCGAGCGGTGAGGCTCGTGGAAGAGGCCGTACTCATTGAGTCGCATCCCGCGCGCGATGGAGCGTTCACGCAGGCGGACATTGTGATCCTTGCTTCCCGTGAAGTAGAGAAGCGCGGCGCCGAAGGCCGCGTCCTCGACGACACGCAGATCGACCTGAATTCCCGGGTGGAGAAGGACAGAGCATCGCGTCTCGCCGCTCGCGAGCACCTTCGCGACGTCGGGGAGCGCGACGAATGCCTTGCGCACGGCCTCGGGGTTGGTCGAGGAGACGAGGAGGTCGAGATCGCCGACAGTTTCGCGTCCTCGCCGCGCGCTACCCGCGTACTGGGCGCGCTGAGTGCCGGGGACGAGCATGAGTCGCGCAAGCAGTGCCTCGGCGATGGGGACGGCCTGCCCGAGCCGGTGGCGGACGGGAGCGTCGCCCGCGGCGAGCCGCGCCTCGACGGCCTCGCGAATGTTGGCGATCTTCTTCGCGCCCATGCCCGGGATGGCGTCGAGCTTGCCCTCGTCGAGTGCGGCCTTCAGACCCTCGAGGCTCGTGACCTTGGCGCTCTCCCAGAGGACCCGTACGGTCTTGGGACCGAGGCCCTGCAGCGTGAGAAGTGGTGGGAGCCCCGCGGGAACTTCGCTACGGAGTCTCTCGAGGTCGGGGATCTTTCCCAGCGTCACGAATTCGACAATGTGATTGGCGGTGCTCTCCCCGACCCCCTCGATCTCCCGAAGCTTCGACTTCTCGGAGCGGGCCCAGATCGCGAGGTCCGAGGGCACCGCCTCGCAGGCGCGCGAGGCCCGGCGGAACGCGTTCACCTTGAATGGGTTCGCCCCGGAGAGTTCGAGGAGGTCGGCGAATTCCGAAAGCGCTGCGGCAATCGCCTCATTGGTCGCCACGGTCGAAAACCTCCAGAGTGCGGGGAAAAGAGAAGCGCGACCAGCAGGACTCGAACCTGCAACCCCGAGCTTCGTAGGCTCGTGCTCTATCCAATTGAGCTATGGTCGCGTGAAGGGTTGATGATAGCGGCGACGGCGATCGCCTGCAGATTCACGGCGATGCGCGGCCGTCCATCGCGGTCGTCGTCGGCTGTGCCGGTGCGGTGGAACTGCGCACCGCTGAGAGGAGCTGGCCGGAGACGAGCGTCAGGATGATGGTTCCCGTGCCACAGGCGATCGCGGCGACGCGAGGCCAAATGCTCGGAACGAGCGTGACTTCATCCGAGCGAGCCGAGGGCGGTGCAACGAGTGGCATGATCGCGATGCGCAAGTAGTAGAGCGCGCTGATGGCGCTGTTGAGGACGGCTGCGATGACGAGCCCGACATGTCCCGCTTCGAACGCGGCGATGAAGAGATAGACCTTGGCGACGAATCCGATGAATGGCGGCATCCCCACCAGCGAACTCTGCGACACGGCGAGCATCCACGCCATCACCGGATGCTTGACGCGCATCCCGGCGATGTCAGAGAAGTGGTTGAGTTCCTCCCCCTTGCGCTCAAGGGCTGCAAGCGCGGCGAACGAGGCGGTGGTCATCACGCCATAGGCGAGGAGATAGAAGAGGAGCGCGTCGATTCCGGCTGCCGGTCCGGCGATGAGACCGATGACCATGTATCCCGAGTGGGCAATCGAGCTGTAGGCGAACGTGCGCTTCACCGAGTGCTGAAGCAGTCCTCCGAGATTGCCGAGCGTCATGGTGATGACGGCAACCATCCAGAGAATCGCGGCGATCGGTGTGGGCAGGCCGTTGTACGCGATGCGCACTCCGTCAGGCTCGAGGAACGAGTGTCCGCTCCAGCCGACGCAGGTGAGAATCAGGATGAGGGCCAGGAACCCCGCGACCTTGGGAATGAACGCGAGGAACGCAGCGACATGCGTCGGCGCGCCCTCGTACACATCTGGCGCGTAGAAGTGCATCGGCACGGCGGTGATCTTGAAGCAGAGTCCGAGGATCACCATCACGAGGCCGAGGATCGAGAGCGTCGAGAGTCCGCCAGACGCGGCCTGCGCGGCCAGCGCATCTCGGATCGCTGCGAGTTCGAGGGTCCCCGTCGCACCGTAGATGAGCGCGAACCCGTAGAGGAAGACGGCGGTGCTCATCGCGCCGAGGAAGAAGTACTTGACCGCAGCTTCTTGGGGGCGATTGCCGTGGCCACCGACCGCCACCATGATGTAGGTCGGCAGCGACACCAGTTCGATCGCGAGGAAGAGCCAGATCAGGTCGTTCGCGTTGCACAGGAGCATCGCTCCCATCACGCTGAACAGGAAGAATGCGTAGAACTCGCCGCGGATCACCCGCTGCGGGTCAAAGGCGCGACGACCGCGCGCGACGACGGCTTCGGTCTGGCGATCCACCGTACCGATGGAGAGCAGGACGAGAACCATCGCGATCCCCGCGATCATCGGTTTCACGAATCGACCGAGGTTCGGGAGGAGGAGTCCTGCGTCACTCGCCGCGGACGGGGTCCACGAGACGAAGACCGCCGCGATCGACCCCGCAAGCGTGAGGATCGTCAGGAGGGGAAGCGACTCGCGCGCGCCGCGATGCTTCGAGAGTCCGCGGACTGCAACGACCACCGCGCCGACGAAGAGGACCATCTCAGGAAGAAGCAACTGCAGTTTGGGGGCGAGCGAGAGGATGGGGAGCACAGGACTCATCGGGCCTCTCCCTTGGCGTTGCTCGGTGTGGCGGTGGTCGCCGCGACTGCGGTGTCGCCGCTCGATTCGGCGGTGGTCGCCGCGACTGCCGTCTCATTGGCGTGCAGGTGCCGCTCGACATTGGCGGGATAGTGAGCGAGCATGCGCTCGGCGCAGGGGGCGATTGCATCAAGCATTGGCTTGGGCTGAAAGCCGATCCAGAGGCAGGCGATGGCGAGCGGTGCGAGCGTGACGATCTCCCTGAGATTGAGATCGGCGCCAAGCGCCGACGCGGTTGCGTGATGACCATGCCCGGCATGCTCGGCATGCGCGGCATGCGCGGCATGCTCGTCATGCGGCTCGCGCAGCGGTCCCCACACGATCTTCCCGAGGAGGATCAGGAGATACATCGCCGCGAGGATGAGGCCAAGTCCTGCGACGACCGCATACCAAGGTCCCAGCACGCCTGGATATCCCGATTGGCCATCATGCTCGGCGATGAAGGTCCCGCCCAGGCACAGGAACTCGCCGATGAATCCGTTGAGCCCGGGGAGCCCGATGCTCGCGAGCGTGAAGAACACCATGAAGCATGCCCAGACGGGCATCCGGCGCGCCAGCCCTCCGAGCACCTCGGTGTCCTTGGTGTGATAGCGCTCATAGAACATTCCGATGCAGAGGAAGAGCGCCCCGGTCGAGACGCCGTGGTTGACCATGTAGAAGACCGCACCCTCGACGCCGACGGGATTGAGCGAGAAAAGCCCGAGCATGCAGAGACCGAGGTGGGCCACCGATGAATAGGCGATCAGTTTCTTCGCGTCCGTCTGCACCCAACAAATGAGCGATGCATAGAGGATGGCGATGATGGAGAGGATCGCCACGACCGACATGAGCTCGACTCCGCCCGCAGGCGCCATCGGCAGGGCGAATCGGTAGTTCCCATAGGTGCCGAGCTTGAGCATCGATGCCGCGAGGATCACGCTTCCCGCGGTCGGCGCCTGATCGTGAGCGAGTGGCAGCCAAGTGTGCAGTGGGAAGAGGGGGACCTTGACTGCGAAGCCGATCATCAGCGCCGCGAAGAGCCAGTACTGGGTCGATGACGGCAGCCGCACGCTCGTGGCGATGAGCGCATCGATGTCGAAGTTCCATGCGCCCGTTGCGAGCCGGTGCTCCCACCCCACGTACAGGAGTGCCGCGAGCATGAACATCGAGCCGAGGAACGTGTAGAGGAACATCTTGATCGCCGCGATCCGGCGTTCCGTGCCGCCATACACCGCGATGATGATCGTCATCGGGACGAGCGTGAACTCGTAGCCGATGTAGAAGAGGATCGCATCGCGCGCCGCGAAGGCGAGGATGATCGAGGATCCGAGGACGAGGAACCACCCGTAGTACTCGCGGACGCGTTCGGTGATCGAGGAGTACGAGCTCAGGATGCACAGCGGCATGAGGAGCGCCGTCAACAGCGCCATCAACAGTCCAACCGTGTCGAAGCCGACGCTCAGGCCGATCCCTGCGCCAGCGATCCACGGCACCGCATCGGTGGAGGGGAAGTAGGTGCCGGTCTTCCACGCCGGGAATTGCCACGCGATGTCGGTCAGGATTGCCAGCGAGGCGAGCGTTCCCGCGAGCGCCCACGAGCGCGCGTGGCGCGCTGGAGAGACCGCGAGGCCGAGAGCGGCGGCGATGGGCACGAGGATGGCGAGCCAGATCTCCGTCATGTCAGTTGAACCCCCGCAGCCAGATCCACACGACCCATGCGAGCACGAGGCCGACGCCGCCAGCCATCGTCACTGCGTAACCCTGCAGAACACCACCGTAGAGCGGCCGGAAGACCTTGCCCACGAGGATGGGGAGTTTCCCGATCCCATCGACGATGGCGCCATCGAGGAAGTGCTTGTCGCCGAGCGAGAGGACTTGCGCCCCGAGCCACATCGGCAGCCGGAAGGCGCCGTGATAGATCTCGTCGACGTACCACTTGTGCTCCATCGCTCCAGGAATCCAGCCGATGAGCGGGCGAGTCTTGAGCCACGCAAGGAGTCGGTCCGCCGAACTTCGTGAGCGGAGGTGGAGGACGAAGGCGATGAGGATTCCACCGATCGATGCAGCTGAGCCGACGACGGCAAGCCCGGTGTGGGCGTCCATGCCGAGGACAGTGGCGTGATGCGATCCGTCTGGCGACCCTGATGACGATCCATGCGGATCCGCATGCGCGGCGCCCAGGCCAGCGCCATCGACTGCACTCGAGTGAGCCATCATCTCCTGCGCCCAATTGGGTTCATGGAAGAACACCTCGCGGTACGCGGGGATTCCGGCGGCAATCGCCCCGATCGCAAGAATGATGAGGACGCCGTTGATGCACCAGCGCGGGGCGTGAGGATGGGCCGCGTGCGAGTCAACCGCGTGCGCGGCAGGCGCATGACCGTCATGCGCGTCATGCCCGTCATGCTCCGCGCCATGGCTCTCCGCGCCCATCTCGTACTTGACCGGACCTGCGCAGACCCGGAACCAGACGCGGAAGGTGTAGTAGGCGGTGAGTGCGGCGGTGAACAGGCCAACCCATCCCAAGAGCACGAAGTCCCAACGTTCGCTCGTGAGCGCCTTCAGGAGAATCACATCCTTCGAGTAGAAGGCCGCGGTCCACGGGAACGCGGCGAGCCATAGGCACCCGATGAACATCGTCCAAGAGACGATCTTCCAACCGGGCATGTGCCGGAGACCACTGAGTTTCCGCAGGTCAAGTTGTCCCGCGAAGCCGTGCATCACTGCTCCCGCCGTCAGGAACAGGAGTGCCTTGAAGAAGGCATGGGTGAAGGTGTGGTAGCAGGCGCCAAACGTTGTCCCGACGCCGAGGCCGAGAAACATGTAGCCCAGTTGCGAGATCGTCGAGTAGGCGAAGACCCGCTTGATATCGAACTGCCGCATGCCGATCGTTGCAGCGAGGAGCGCTGTCCCCGCGCCGATCCAGGCGACGGTGGCGAGTGCATCGGGGTGAAGTTCGAAGAAGGGGAACATGCGCGCGATCAGGTAGACACCCGCGGTCACCATCGTTGCCGCATGGATGAGTGCCGACACGGGCGTGGGACCTTCCATCGCGTCGGGGAGCCACACGAACAGCGGGAACTGCGCGCTCTTTCCGAAGGCGCCGAGCATCAGAAGGAAGGGGATCACCGAGATGTCCCAATCGACTGAGCTCTGGCCTCCCGCGTTCATCGCGGCGAAGAGTTCGTCGTACTGGAGCGTCCCGTAGTTCGCCCAGAGCATGAAGATCCCGAGCGCAAGGCCGAGGTCGCCGATGCGATTGACGATGAATGCCTTCTTCGCCGCGGCGACCGCGCTCGGCCGGTGATAGTCGTAGCCGATGAGGAGGTAGCTCGCGAGGCCGACGCCTTCCCATCCCAGATAGAGCATCACGAGGTTGTCGCCCATCACGAGCGAACTCATCGAGAAGAGGAAGATGCTGATCCCGAAGAAGAAGCGCGCGTAGCCCTTGCCGCGGTCGCCTTCCATGTACTCGCTGGCGTAGACCGTGATCAGCGTGCCGAGGCCGGTCACGAAGAGCATCCAGAAGAGAGTCAGCGAGTCGATGTAGAGCGAGCAATTCGCCTCGAACGACTTGAACGCTCCGCCAGACCCCCACGCGAATTCGATCCACTGGAAGATCGGCACGACCACCGGTCCCGAGTAGGCGAGGTACGCCTGGAGGATCACGACGAATGACGCGCCGAGTGCGATGCTCGTCACGACCGCAGGAAACTTGTTCTTGCAGCGGAATGCTCCCGCGAGTGCGCACACAACCGCCGAGACCAGTGGCAGAAGGATCGCGAGACCGAGCCACGAAAGTTCGGGGGCGATCGTCGCCTTCGGAATCGCCGCGAGAAGGGTCGTCACGCGCCGCCCTCGCCAAGGTCAGACCAGGCCTCGGAGTTGAGCGTCTCGCGGCAGCGATAGAGGAGCACGACCAGTGCCAGCGCCAGCGCCGCCTCGGCCGCCGCGACCGTCAGGATGAAGATCACGAAGACCTGTCCTGAGACATCCATGTACTGCCGGGCGAAGGCGATCATCGCCAGCGCGGCACCTTGGAACATGAGTTCCGTGCACAAGAACATGATGATCATGTTGCGTCGGGAGAGGAAGCCGACGATGCCGAGGCCAAAGAGGAGCGCGCTCACCGCCAACGCGATGGAGAGTTCCGCGGGAGCCGCGGGGGTAAAGGGAACCGGCACCGGAAGATTCACGGCGCGCCCTCCACTGGGGGCTCGGCGTGACGCGGCAGTCCCGCATGCGCGCGGCGCTCATCATCGGCCAGTTCAATCTGGCGCCTCGCGAGGACGACCGCGCCGAGCATGGCCATCAAGAGGATTACGCCGGCGAGTTCGAGGCTGACGGGAAAGCGCGTGACGAGCGCCATTCCCACTCGCGATGTGTTGTCGGGGAGGAGCGACGGGGGCAGCGAGAGCGCAATCGCAGTCGGAGCACCCGCACGAAGGACCATGACCCGCGCAGAACCATCGATCTGAGGCTCAATCGAGGGCGTTCCCTCTGCGCCGGCAACCCGAGGAGCGAGCGCCGTGACGGTCGGGTCGACAGTTCGCGCACGCGCGAGGAGGAACTTGGGCATCGTGGCAAGATCCATCCACCCTTGGCGGATCGCAGCGCGCTGGTCGAGCACATTGCCGCCCGCGGGGGCCGGAGAGAAGATCGATCCACCCAGCGCTGCGACGATCACGAATCCTGCGAAGACTGCTCCCGCAGGCTCGCGGGGAATGCGGTCATAGCCGATCGCGTCCGCTCCCTGCGTGTCGCCCGGAGCTTGCTGCGCGAGCATGAGGACGAAGAGATAGGTGATGAGGATCGCCCCCGCGTACACGATGATCAGCGAGAAGGCCACGAACTCGGCAGAAAGCAGGACATACATCGCGGCCGAACTCACGACGACGAGCACGAAGTAGAGCGCCGAGAACACCGGTCGTGGATGAGTGATGACGCGCACGGCGGCAGCGATCGCGACGAAGGCGCACAGCGCCATGCAGCCGACCCCGACGAGCCCGGGCGCATCCGCCGTCGCACTCCTCGCAGCCAATACGAGGATCCAGGCAACCCCGGCGAGCCCAAGGATGGAGACGCCGACGCGCCGACGAGACCCACGCGGCTTGATGAGCAGCAGGAGTCCGACCGACGCTACGGCGCAGGCGGCGTAGTAAAGAATGGGCACCATTGAGCGGGCGTTCTCCGATCCGACCAGTCCCCATCACATCCATGTGGCGGGGGAGCGGGGAAGATAATCGCAGCATCGAGAAGGCGCAACGCATGCAGAAGCCGTCGTACTATCGGCCCGCCGATGAGTGACATGAGGCGGTCTCTCCCCAACGCGATCACACTGGGAAGACTCGCTTTGGCGATTCTGTTCTTCGCGCTCGCGGCGCGGCTCGAAGTCTCCGCAACTGCCGACCCGACCGTTGCGTGGTGGGCGGTCCTCGTGTTCGTGGTGGCGGCCCTGAGCGACGTGCTCGATGGGCACTTGGCGCGCAAGTGGCAGGTGGTCACGGGGCTCGGGCGCGTGCTCGACCCTGCCGTCGACAAGATCCTCATCATCGGCGGTCTCATCTATCTCGCTTCGGCCCCGCTGGCCCCCGACAGCGGCATCGCTCCGTGGATGGTGATCCTCGTGATCGGCCGTGAGTTCCTGGTGACGAGCCTGCGCGCGGTCATCGAGGGGGCAGGGGGCAAGTTCCCCGCCGACTGGACCGGCAAGAGCAAGATGTTCCTGCAGTGCGTGGCCGTTCCCGTCGCGCTCGGACAGGCGGCGATCCCGAATCTTCACGCCTCGGCGGACTATCGACTCCTAGCGACTTCGATCATCTGGGCGATGCTCGTGCTGACAGCGCTCAGCACCATCCCGGCACTCGTGCGTGGACGGTCGGCCCTCTCGACGGTGGTCGGACGGTGACCGCGGGAACGCGCTGTGCACCCGCGCTGCCGTGGGGGATCGCGCTCGCCGTCTCGGCGGGTGGCCTCGGGTACCTCCGTCCCGCGAGTGGATCGTGGGGATCGCTGCCGCCTGTCGGAGTCGTCCTCCTCTGCGTGGCATGCGGCGCTGAGTCGTGGATGATCACTGTGTCGCTCCTGCTGCTCGTCGCCTTCGGCTCGATCGCCTGCGTGCGTTTCGGGCGCGCGGCGGAGGAAGCCTTCGGCGCGAAGGACCCGTCGACCGTGGTCGCCGACGAGGTCGCAGGCTGCGCGCTCACCTTGGCGATCATCCCGTGGTGGATCGTTGCGCCCCTTGGCGCGGAGTCGCTCGGCACCGCTGCCGTCGCCTGCGCGGGAGGGTTCTTCTGGTTCCGCCTCTTCGATGTCTGGAAGCCCGGGTTCGTGCGCACGCTGCAGGATCGACCGCATGGGTGGGGGATCCTGCTCGATGATCTCGGTGCGGCGGTGTTCGCGTGGATCCCGGTGATCGTCGGACTGGCCGTGGCGTTGGGGAGCGCCCCGCCGGTCGCTGCACCCTAGAGCGGGGCGCCCCTAGAGCGGGCGGACCGTGCGCATGTCGACGCGCGCCTCGTAGACCGTGCGCAGATTGCACAGATACCACCGCCAACTCTCGGCATCTTCGGCCATCGCCATGAGCGACTCGGTGGTGGCGGCGATGGGTCCCATGCGCAGGACGACCTCGGATCCCTTCTCGACGGATGGTGTCACCGTCCACTCCATGCGGACGTGGTCATCGTGCAGCCGCGAGGGCCACTTCCATGTGATCTTTCCCCCCGGATCGAACGACTCGATGCCGATGGTCAGCTTGCGCTTGAACTTGCGGTCCCAGCCGAGCGTGATCGAGCCTCCGGTGTGGAGATCCACCTGCGCCGCGACCGGGAACCAGCGGATGAGACCCGCCTCCGTCGTGAGCGCGGCGAAGATCTCCTCGGGGTGTGCCGAGATGGACTCGTGGAGGACGGTGAAGACGCCGGTGGCTTCCTGAATCACCATGGAAGCGTCCTCAGGAGACCTCGTGGGCGATGAGGTCGGCGAATGATTCGCGGCGTCGGATGATCGTCGCCGTGGTGCCGTTGACCAGCACTTCGGCGGGAAGCGGATGGCTGTTGTAACGACTTGCCATGGTCATGCCGTATGCCCCCGCAGTGTAAACAGCGAGCAAGTCCCCACGCGCAACCGTGGGCAGCAGGCGATCCTCGGCGAGGAAGTCGCCCGTCTCGCAGAGGGGGCCGACGACTTCGGTGCGCACGAGTCCCGGCATCACGAGTTCGCGCGCGCGTCGAGGAGGAACCATCGACTCGCCTGGCGCGACCGGCCACACGAAGTGGAACGCACCGTAGTGGCTCGGGCGCAGCAGTGAGTGCATCCCCGCATCGCAGATGGCAAAGGTGCGGTCGCCGGACTGCTTCACGTACTCGACGCGCGTGAGCAGGATGCCCGCGTTTGCCGCGATGGTCCGTCCGGGTTCGAGGATGACGCGCAGGGGACTCGAGCCGGTGCATCGCCCCGCGAGGAGCGGCACGATCGTCTGCGCGTAGTCGATCGCGAGCGGCGACTGGTCGCTCTCGTAGTCGGCACCGAATCCGCCGCCAAGATCGAGCGTGGTGATCGTGATGCCGCGCTCGGCCAGCGCGTCCATGAGGCGCAGCGCCTTCTCGACGCTCTCGAGGTATGGGGCCGTCGAGTAGACCGGGCTGCCGATGTGGAGATGGATGCCACGCAGCGACACCATGGGGTCGTGGCCATACTTCGCGAAGAAGGCCTCGGCACGTTCGAGATCGACGCCGAACTTGCTCTCGCGCTTGCCCGTCGTCGTGTAGCGGTGGGTCTTGGGGTCGACATCGGGATTGACGCGCAGCGCTGCGCTCGTCTTCAGTCCCATCTCTTTGGCGATGCGCGAGAGGTTCTCGAATTCCATCTCGCTCTCGATGTTGAAGAGGCCGATGCGCTCGGTGAGGGCGAGGCGGATCTCCTCATCCGACTTGCCGACTCCGGCGTAGACGATCTTGGCCGGATCGCATCCCGCCAGCCGCGCCCGTTGGAGCTCGCCTCCCGAGACCACGTCCATTCCCGATCCGAGCGACACGAGGTGGCGGAGAATCGCGAGATTGCTGCAGCACTTCACGCTGTAGCACAGGAGCGGTGAGAGCGGCGCGAATGCATCCCGCAGCCGCTCGAAGTGCTGCGTCAGTGTCGACTGCGAGTAGACGTAGCAGGGGGTTCCGGCGAGGCGCGCGAGGTCCGCTGCAGGCACAGCCTCGCAGTGAAGCACACCGTGCTGGTAGCGGAACTCATCCATGATGGAACACGTGATCCATGAACGCCGAGGGTACCGATCCTCAGTCGTCCTTCTTCGCCTCGGCCTGCTTGCGCGCCTCGAACCGGCGCATCTGGAATGCCCAGCCGCCGAGGGTGAATGCACCGATGAGGAGGAGCCACGCTGCGATTGACTGCGGGCAGCGGTAGGCACCCGTGACCGTCGCTCCCAGAGGAAGGCCGCAGCCGAGCAGCAGGATCGCGCCCAAGGCGCTCGAGGCCCCCGCGACCGCCCATGTCGAGAAGACAATGCCGATGCCGAATCCGATCGCTGCCCCTCCGAGCGTCATCGCCGTGAGAAAAGTGCGCGTCGCGCTGGGAATGACTTCCCAGCGAGACTTGAGTTGTGCGACGAGGCGCCCGCCGATTCCGGCGAACGCGCGAAATCGATCGGTGTTGCCGTGAGCGTCCTGGAGTTCATCGACCGTGCCGCCGAACAGATCGATGAGTCCGCTGCGCGCTGCCTTGAGCGCAGTGGCGGGTTGCTCGGGTGCCGCCGTCGCCCCGGTTGACGGGGCGGGCACCGGTGCCGTCGGCGTGATTCCTCGTTCGACCATGACTCCTCCGAGGAGGAGGCCGAGGCCGAGTCCGATGACGGCGAACCACACGGCGACCGCCGGGCGAATGAAGAGGGCGCCAAGCGCGGCGCCGGCGAGCGCTGCGGTTGCAGCGCACGCCGCCACTGACCACTCGGGGACGAGCGCTTGGTGCAGCGCGCCGCCGAGACACCAGCCGATCGCGCCGCCGGTGAACGCCGCGACGAGACCGATGAGCCGCACTCCCGCGATGAGGAGGAAGAAGCCCAGGAGGGCGAGGAGGCCAAGGACGAGAGAGGTCACGCACTCACCTTATCGGCCAAGCAGGCCGCTACCCTTGCGACCGATGTTCAAGGTCCTCCTAGTTTCGACCGGCGGCACGATCGAGAAGACGTACGACGAGCTCGCCGGAGTCCTCGCCAACCATGTCAGCGTGCTCGACGTGATGCTCGCGTCGCTGGAACTGCGCGGGGTGGCGATCACTCGGCTCGCGCTCATGAACAAGGACAGTCTGGAGATGTCGGAGGCAGATCATGCGCTGATTGCGAAGACGGTTGTGGTCCGGGCGACGGAATTCGATGGCGTCGTCGTCGTCCACGGCACCGACCGCCTCGCGCACACCGGCGAGCGGATCCACGAGGCCCTGTGCGCAAGCGGGGGGGCGACGCGGCCGGTGGTGTTGACGGGCGCGATGCGCCCCTACGAGATGCGCCGAACCGATGCGGTTCAGAATCTCACCGAAGCGCTCGTCGCGGTGCAGATCGTCGCCCCCGG
>CANETX010000027.1 GCA_947441435.1 Planctomycetaceae bacterium | reverse complement strand
GGCGGCGGGGGGGTGAATGCTTCGAGGGGAGTTGTTGCGACTGCGACGGGCGCCGTCGCAATCAGCGGCTCCTCACACGGATCGGCGTCGGCCGGAGCCGTGTAGAGAGGAAGCGGCGGCGGTGGCGGGGGAGAGTTGGCGTTGAGCGCGATGCGGTCGAGGGCGCGGCGTTCGAGATAGGTGCGGACCGTCTCCCACGGCAGCGCCTCAAGTGTCGCGTCCTTCGCCGCGGGGGGCAGTGCGATGAGTCGCGTCACCCATCCGTTCGCCGCGTGTGACACGCCGACGACGGTGGCGAGGGGAAGTGCGAGCGCCGAGAAGACGATCCAGTTGCGCACGAGCGCGCGCTTCCCGTGGGCGAGCTCGTGAGCCGTCGCCAGTCCGAGCAGTGGGAACAGCATGAGATATCCAATGCCCGACCAGTGCGGCAACCCCTTCGGACTCCACAGCGAGATCACGAGGAAGAGCACGATCGGGATTCCGCCGACCACCGCGAAGAACCACGCCGCGTCCCATCGCGCCCCCTTGCGAAGCGACTTCACCCACTCGAAGAGAAGCGGTGCCCAGATCCACGGGAGGAGAATCCCCGCCTGCCCGCCGAGTATCTCGAAGAAGCGCAGCGGGTGCAGTCCACCTTCGCCTGACGCGCGTCCTCCTTGGAATCGGAGCGAAGCCCAATCGTTCTGTGCATTCCAGAGAACGACAGGCAAGGCCATGGCGAGAGCGATCCCGGCTCCGATCCATGGCTCGCGCGTTCGGAGCACTCGCCGTCCGACGGGAGTCGTCAACAGATATGCGACGACTCCCACGCCGACCACCGCGGCCTGGTACTTGGACAGCGCCGCAAGTCCGAGCGCGACTCCCGCGACGATCCATGTCTGCGAAGGGCTCCATGCGGGTCGGCCGTCGGCGCGAGGTCCGAGGACTCCCCCACATGCGAGTGCAAAGGCCATCGTGAGCACAGCGGCGACGAGAGGTCCATCGGGCAGCGCCCAGCCACCGACAGCGACTGCGAAGAACGCCGAGAGATTCAAGAGCACGGCCGTCCACGCTCCCGCAGCTTCCGAGAAGCACACGCGGGTGAGTCGCCACGCTAGCCAGGTCGAGACCGCGAAGATGGCGATGAACGGAAGGCGAATCCAGATGGGGTTGATCGCTTCCGCGCCGTTGATAGCGAGCCCAAGTCGCGTCAGCCAATAGACCATCGGTGGGTGATCGAATCCCGCGAGCGTGACCGACTGGCAGGTAGCGACCTCATAGGTCTCGTCGATTCCTAGCGGCAGCCAGACACCTCCGAGCACCCTGAGGAGCGTGCCCATCGCGATCGCGGTCCACGCGATGGCGACCGGTGAGCGCGGCCAGGTGGGCGTCATCGCGCGCGGCACCGTCGATGGACTCACTCGCCACCAGATCCGGAGCGCGACCGTGACGGAGACGGCGCCGAGCACCCAACCGGCGATCACATCGCTCGTGTAATGCATCACCAGGACGACGCGCGTGAACGCGATCGCGACGCCGAGGGCGAGAAATCCCAAGCGCCACTTCGGAAACCAGAGCGCGAACACGACCGCTGCGGCCCCGACGGTCGTCGCGTGACCGCTCGGGAAGCTGGCGCGGGTCCATCCCATTGCGAACCAGTCGAACCCAAAGTTGTCACCCTCGATCCAGGTGATGGGACGCCAGCGAGCGAAGACGAGTTTGATGAGATTGGCAATGCCGCCGCTCCCCGTCACGGTGACTCCCAGCAGAAACGCCCAGCGCGCGAGGTTGTCCCGTCCCGAGCGCCAGCCCCAGAGGAACAGGGCCACCGCCGGGATGATGACCCACTGCGCCTGGCCGAATTCGGTGAGAACGTCGGCCGCGTCTGCGATCTCCCAAGGAAGGCTCGCCCCGAAGACGGCCAAGTCCTTGTCGACGAGTGCGGCAAGCAGCGCCGCCCCCGCGCCGACGAGGGTGAACACGAGAGCTCGACGCCACACAGGCTTCGGCGCGGGAATCCCCGTCAACGCCGTGCGCCTCCGATGAACCAGATCGCAGCAGCGACTCCCATCGCGATCGGTACGAGCCCCATGGCGAGGGTCATTCCATGGCCCGCATCGGAGATCACACCGACGAGCCAAGGGCTCGGCACGTCGCCCAAGAGGTGAATGCAGAGCACGCTTGCGCCGACTGCGAACGGTCGGGTCTGGGCATCAACGGCATTGACGATCACTGAATTCACGGGGCCTTGGGTCGCGAACGAGAATGTAGACGCGATCGCGAGGCCGAGGAGAATGGCCCACGCACTCGTCGCGTAGAGGGCCACGAGGGTCCCGGGGACCGCCAGCATGAGGCACACCGCACAGAGGATGAACGATGACCGCGTGCCGCTTCCGAGTCGACGCGCCAGAACTCCTCCCCCGAGCGTTCCGGCGAACCCCGACACGACGAGCACGATGCCAAAGGTGGTGGTCGACTCCGCGTGGCTCCAGCCCCGAACCTTCTCAAGGTAATTGGGCATCCAGACTGCAAGTGCGCCGAAGGCGAAGGTGAACGCGGCGTATCCGGCGGTTGCAAGGAGGTAGGTCGTGTTGCGGGCAAGTGCGGCGATTCCCTCGCTCATCTGGCGGGAGGAAGCGATGGCCTCTGGAGTGGGCGCATCAAACTGGCCTCGGGGGGGATCGCGTAGTGCGAGGCACGCGAGGCCAAGCACGATTCCCGGGAGTCCTCCTGCGTAGAACACTGCGCGCCATCCCCACTCGCCGCCAATCCATCCTGCCACGATGTAGGAGAGCGCGCTGCCGACGGGAATCGCCGAGTAGAAAATGCAGAGCGCGACCGGCCGGCGCACCGGGGGATAGTGATCGGCCAAGAGCGCAGGTCCGACGGTCGAGTAGGCCGCTTCTCCGATGCCGACGATCGCTCGTGCGACGAGGAGTTGGGCGAACGTGCCCACCAGTCCCGAACCGATAGTTGCGACGCTCCACACGAGGACGCCGAGCCCCAACAGCAATGTCCGGCGACCGCGCCGCGCCACGAGTCCCAGCAGCGGCGACGCCACCATGTAGACGACGAGAAAGGCGCTTGTGAGCAGTCCTATGTCCGCGTCGCTCACTGCGAACTCAGACTTCAGCGGCTCGACGACTCCCGCGACGAGGTAGCGATCGAGGTAGTTGAGGAGATTGATCGCCGTGAGCGCGACGAGCGCCGTGCGCGCGCTGGACCGCAGCGAGTTCGTCGCGACCTGGGTCGGCGGCATCGCTCGGGTGGTACCCCAACCTCGGTGGCGCCGCAACCGCCGCGCGAACACCCCCTAGACTGCGCGTCGTCCGGAACAGCCCATTCACACAGGAGACTCTCATGCTGCCACGCATCGCATCGTCACTCGCCCTCGTCACCCTTCTCGCCGCCTGTGCCGGCAGTCCGCAGACCACAGAACAGAAGGCCTCGCTCTCGACCGCCGTGAAGCAGTCGATCGATCTCGCAAAGGTCGATGATCCGACGATGGCGAAGTTTTTTGACAGCGCCTACGGGTACGCCGTGCTTCCCTCAGTGGGAAAGGGCGGGTTCATCATCAGCGGCGCCGGTGGCGACGGCGAGATCTATCAGGGAGGCTCGCTCGCGGGCTACTGCTCGATGGGTCAAGGGTCGATCGGCCTGACCGTTGGCGGTCAGGCCTTCGACGAGTTCATCTTCTTCAAGGACAAGGCTTCGTACATGGACTTCACCGAGGGTGAGTGGGCCCTCGCCGCGCAGGCGACCGCAGTGATGGTGAAGGCTGGCGGGGGCGCGGTGGCGGACTATCAGGGCGGTGTCGCCGTATTCGTCAACAACACGAAGGGGGCAATGATCGAAGCTTCTGTCGGAGGACAGAAGTTCGACTTCACACCGCTGAAGTAAGCGCCGCTGAAGTCAGAGAGCTCAGCGTCGACGGCGGCTGATGAGACCGGCGACACCGAGGAGCGCGATCGCGCCCGGTGCGGGGACGACCGTGTAGCTGAGGAACGTGCCCGAGGTCGAGCCGCTTCCCCAACCAGAAGTCGACTGGTCAGAGCGGCTGAGCAGGTCGACCCAGGGGTCGCCGCCGCCGCCGCCGGAGGTGCCGACATCAAAGAGGATCGTGAATCCGTCAGCCAAGGAACCGCGCGCGACCGTGAATGTCGCTGTGTTGCCGGAGACGAGATTGCCATATTGGTCGGCCATGGACCACCCAGTCGTGTACCACCAGTGCTGGGTTCCGCCGCCACCATCGACCCACGACCCCGCAAAGTGGCTGATGAGTTGGCCGTTCGTGTTGTGTGGGCGTCCCCAAGGATTTGAAAGGGTGCCGCTGCCGGTGTTGTCCCCCATCATGATGCCGTACTTCGTCCAGTTGGAGAACCCGCGGGTCGTCACCGCGAAGTACACATTCGTCGCGTCATTGGTCACCGCGACGGACGCGATGTCGAGATTCGCGAACCCGTTGTCGAAGAGATCGTTCTGCGCGTCCGAGTAGACGAATCCGGCCAGCGAAGCCGCAGAGAGTGCACCGGTCGCGATCACGGCGGGGACGAAAGTACGAGTGTTCATGCCTGGCTCCGTAGGGGAATGGGGACGCGATGCGCCTCAACCTCACTCCAGGATGCCGCTCGGCTCACTACCGCCGAAGCGGCTAGGATATAGCCCGCGTTTCGGCAGCTGCAAGTCAATTCCAAAAAGGATCCTCCCCGTGCACCCGACCCGTCCAACTACCGAATCCACCCACCGTAGCGCCTTCTTGGGCCTTCCCTTGCTTGCGATCGTTCTCGCGGTTGGTGCCGGGTCGTCGGCAGCGTTCTTTCAAGGGCTGCCCGGAGGATTCAAGTACGAGGTGCATGACAAGAACCGCCCGCAGCCTTCCTTGGTGACCCCCGGCGCGGCGTGCGTGACGACCGCGCCGAGCGATGCGATCGTCCTCTTCGGTGGGGGGACGGCCGCCGATACGAGTGCGTTCGTGAAGGCCGGGTCGCAGTCGCCCATCGGATGGAACGCCGAGAACGGCGTGCTGAGCGTGACACCAGGGACCGGCGACATCGAGACCAAGCAGCACTTCGGCGACTGCCAACTGCATGTCGAGTGGATGGTGCCCAAGGAACTCAAGTGCGCGAGCCAACACGGCTGCAACAGCGGCGTCTTCTTCTTCAGCAGGTACGAACTGCAGATCCTCAACTCCAACGGCAACCAGACCTACTGCGACGGAATGGCGGGGGCGCTCTACGGCCAGTATCCGCCGCTCGTCAACGCCTGTCGGGCGCAAGGCGAGTGGAATACCTACGACATCATCTTCCGCGGGCCAAGATTCGATGCGGCGGCGGGGATCGTGCGGACGGCGAGCATGACCGTCCTGTTCAATGGCGTGCTCGTGCAGGACGACGTCGAGATGCTCGGTGCGACCGCCCACGCCGCGCGCGCCAAGTACTCGCCGCACGGCGAAACGGGCCCGATCAAGATTCAGGACCACGGCGACCCCCTCAAGTTCAGGAACATTTGGGTGCGGCCGCTCGGGGCTCCCCAAGTCGCGGAGTGATTGACCCCCGCCTCGCGCGGATCAGGATCCCAGCAGCGCGTTGTTGCGAAGGTTGTTGGCCGCGTTGAGCGCGGCCACCTTGTAGCACTCCGCGTAGGTCGGGTAGTTGAAGACGTTGGACAGGAAGAAGTCGAGGCCGCCCTTGAGCCGCAGCACGGCCTGTCCCACATGGACGAGCTCCGTGGCGTTGGTGCCGAGGATGTGCACGCCGAGGAGCTGCTTCGTTTCGCGGTGGAAGATGAGTTTCAGGAATCCGCGCTTGGTGGCGGCGATCTTGCCGCGGGCGATCTCGGTGTAGCGCGCGATCCCGATCTCGTAGGGGACCTTGTCGGCGGTCAATTTCTGCTCTGAGGCCCCGGCACTGCTGAGTTCGGGGATGGCGTAGATCCCGAGTGGATAGTCATCGCCCATCGGTGCCACCGGCTCGCCGAACATGTGGCAGGCGGCGATCCGTCCCTGCGCGGCGCTCGTCGCGGAGAGCGCGGGGAATCCGATCAGGTCGCCGGCGGCGAAGATCGACTCGTTGGCGGTCCGGTACTCGGCATTGACATTGAGGCGACCGCGCTTGTCGGCCTCGATGCCCGCGCACTCGAGATGCAGCCCTTCCGTGCATCCTTGGCGGCCGGCGCACATGAGCGCGATGTCCCCGGCCATGCGCTTCCCGCTGGCAAGTTCGATGACCACGCGCGCCGCATTGTCCTCGGCCACGGCGATCCTCGAGACCGTCTCATTGCACCGGAAGATCATGTCGTGGGTGCGCAGCTCATGGATCATCTCCTCGATCGTCTCATGGTCCATGAACGAGATCGGGCGATCGGAGCGCTCGACGAGCGTGACCTTGGTGCCGAGTTCTGCGAAGAAGGAGGCATACTCGATGCCGATGACGCCGCCGCCCACCACGATCATCGTCTTGGGGATGACGGTGAGCGAACTCACGTTGTCGCTGGTGATGACGCAGGGATGCTCCTCATTGGACTGATCCGGACACCCCTCGGGGATCACGGGTCGCGTGCCGCAGGCCAGGAGCGTGAAGGCCGTCGTGACCTGCCGGTCGCCGGTCGGGCTGTCGATGGAAATGGTGTGTGGGTCGAGGAATGAGGCGAATCCATGGAAGACCTGGACATCGTTGCGCAGCAGCGATTCACGAACGAGCCGCTGTTCGTCCTCGAGGACCGACTGCACTCTCTCCAGCAGCATGGGCATCGTCAGGCGGATGGGATCGGCCCCTGCGGCCTGCAGCGCTCGCTGAACGGTGCTGCGCCTTAGGCTGAGTACCGCCTCGCGAAAGGTCTTGGAGGGGAGGGTTCCGAGGTTGACGGAAACACCCCCGAGCACCTTGCGCCTTTCGACCATTCCGACGCGCTTCCCAAGTTTTGCCGCTTGAATCGCCGCAGCTTGGCCCGCCGGTCCGCTCCCAATCACCAATAGGTCGTATTCGTACTCGGCGGTCACGGCGGGAGAGGCTAGCGACCGTTCCAGTCGCGCGTGTGAAGAGCCTCGCGCCCGCCACCCCCGCGAAACGGGCCATTCGGTGGCATTTCACCACCGATCCGCCCGTTTCAAGGGGAGATGGGCGCGTCTCGCGGGGAAGTATGTTCGCGGCGATGGACTTCGACCCGGCCTCTCACTCGATCGCGGAGCGTTACGCGATGCTCATCGGACTGATCGTTCCGCGCCCCATTGCGCTTGTCGGAACCTCGGCGCCAGACGGCAGCAGTGTCAATCTCGCTCCCTTCTCGTTCTTTGCCGGATGCGGCTCGAACCCGATGTCGCTGCTGTTCTGCCCGGGGAACACGCGAGAGGGAGGCGAGAAGGACTCGCTGCGCAACGCGAAGCCGAAGTCGGAGGGAGGGCAGGGGGAGTTCACGGTCAGCCTTTGCACAACGGAGATCCTGACGCGAGCGGTCGCCTGCTCCGAGGGACTGCCATACGGAAGCGACGAGTTTCGCTTGTCGGGCTTGACTGCGAGGCCAAGCAGCGTGATCGCCCCTCCCGGAGTGGCCGAGAGCCCCGCGACCTTCGAGTGCCGGACGCTGCAGGTGGTGAGGCTTGCCCCTGGGGTCACGGGCGGCGGCAACATCGTGATCGGTGAAGTCGTTCACCTGCGCGTCGATGACGCGGTCCTTGATTCCCGCGGAGAGATCGACGCCGCGAAACTCAGCGCCATCGGTCGGCTCGGGGGAAGCGACTTCTGCTCGACGCGCGAACGAGGCGTGGTGCCGATGGGGATCGCGGCACTCACTTGGCGCAATCCCTTCGCGATTGAGGGGCTGTCTGATACCGTTTGAGCGTGGCGAAGAATTCACGACGCACCAAGCCCAAAGCCAAAAAGCCCAAAGCAAAGAGGAACGCTCCCATGCCCAGCATCAAGTCGAAGCCGAACACCAAGAAGCGCGCCTCCACGAAGAAGGCTGTGGCGAAGCGTGTCACGAAGAAGGCCGTGGTGGTGAAGAGCACCACGAAGAAGGCGCCCCCTGCGCGCGTGAAGGCGGCGATGCCGACGGGCGCACGGAAGGGTCGCAAGCCGTCGCGCAAGACCGTCGCGCTTCCCAAGTCGATCGTCGAGACGTCTCCGATCACGTGGTCGCATGACAGCATCGGCCCGACCTTCGACGAGATCCAGTTGGCGGCCTATCACAAGTGGCTGCAGCACGGCGGGACGGACCTCGAGAACTGGAAGAGAGCTGAGAGCGACTTGCGGCGAGGGGCCGAGTGATTCGAACGCGGCTCGTGGCACGGTGCGCCATATGGCTCGCGCTCGGAGTGGCGATTTCCGGCGCTCCCGGGTGCGTGGTTGCCGGCGAGCCCATGGTCCACGTGCACAAGATCGAGCATCTCTTTGATGGCAAGACACTCGCCGGATGGACCATCTTCCCCGGGGGAGACGGCTCGACCAAGACGTGGTTCGCACGTGATGGCGTCCTCGTGTGCGAAGGCAATCCCGTCGGGTACATCAAGACGACACGGGAGTTTCAGGACTTCGAACTCTCCTTCGAGTGGCGGTTCGACCCTACGAAGGGTGCGGGCAATTCTGGAGTCCTCCTGCGCATGGAACCACCGGACCAAGTCTGGCCGAAGTCGATCGAGGCGCAGCTCCACAGCGAGAACGCGGGGGACATCTGGAACATCGGCGAGTTCCCGATGACCGCGGACGCCGCACGCACGCAGGGGCGGCGCACTGTCAAGGAACACGCGACCAACGAGAAGCCGCTGGGCGAGTGGAACAAGTATGCAATCTCGTTGAAGGGTGATCGGCTCGAACTGCGGGTCAACGGGCTCCTCCAAAATGTGGCGACTGGCTGCGGCGGGGGGGCGGGACCGATCGGCCTCCAAGCAGAGGGCGCCCACATCGAATTCCGCAACATCAACGTGTGGCCAGGGCCGTGAGACGGCGGGCGAGTCTCGCCTCGTGAACTCGGCGCTCGTTGAGGTGCTCACTTCGGTTGTGGCGCTCTTGGCCATCATGGATCCTTTGGGGAATGTGGGGATCGTCGTATCCATCACCGAAGGGGACACGGCGCGTGTCCGCTCGCGGCAGGTCTGGCGCGGTCACCTATTCGCGGCGATCCTCCTGATGGTGTTCTACTTCGTCGGCGCGCAGATCATGGGGTTCTTCGACATCACGATTGATGCAGTGCGCGTGGCAGGAGGGCTCATTCTCGTGAAGATCGGGTTTGACCTCCTGGCCATGAAGGAAGAGACGAGATCGACGCGCGCCGAGCAGTCTGCCGATCGGCGCCGCAAGGACATCGCGTTCTTCCCACTGGCGATGCCGCTAGTCGCGGGACCGGGTGCGCTGACTCTGGTCCTCACCAAGTCCGTTGATGTGTCCCGCGGCGGTCTCGAGGGGATCGTCATCGACATCTCAGCCATCCTGATCGCGACGGCGGTCTCGATGGGGGTGCTACTGAGCACGGGATGGTTCACTCGCGTGCTCGGCGTGAGCGGCATGGCCGCCGTCAGCCGTCTGATGGGATTCATCCTCGTCTGCATCAGCGTGCAGATGGTGATCCTCGGCGTGAAGGGTGTCCTCGCGAACTAGCCGCGCGTGCGGGCGAACTCGCGCATGAACTGTGCGAGGGCCTGCGCCCCCTCGATCGGAAGCGCGTTGTACATCGAAGCCCTGATGCCGCCTGCGTCCTTGTGACCGGCGAGCCCGTCGAGTCCTTCGGCTGCTGCTTCGGACGCGAACTGGTGGTCGAGCTCAGGCGTCGGGAGATGGAACGAGACATTGATGTCGGCGCGGCACTCCTTGCGGCTGAGCCCCGTGTAGAAGCCGCCGGAGGAATCGATCACGCTGTACAGCAGTTGAGCCTTCGCCGCGTTTCGCCTCGCAAACTCCGCCGGACCGCCTTCCTTCAGCATCCACTTGAACATGAGCCCTGCGGTGTGGATGGCAAAGGTGGGCGGCGTATTGAGTCGGCTCTCGGCCTTGGAATGCGCCTCGTAGGACATCATCGAGTGCAGATTGCGCACCGGTCGCGCAATCACATCGCGCCGCACAATCACGATGGTCATTGCCGCCACGCCACAATTCTTCTGCGCCGCGGCGTAGACGAGCGCGTGCGCGCGCCAGTCAATGGGTCGTCCGAAGATCTCGCTGCTCGCGTCGGAAACGAGCGGGACTCCGGGGGCAGCCTTTGGCGGCGTTGGGTAGCGCGTGCCACGTACGGTGTTGTTCGAGCAGTAGTGCAGGTACGCCGCGCCAGGCGTGGGGGTCATCTCGCCATCGGTGGGCACATGGTCGTACTTGAACTTCTTTCCCTCGAAGATGACGGAGATGTTCGCCTTGACGGCATCGCGCGCTTCGATGATCGCCTTCGACGACCAGACATCGGTGTCGGGGTAGTCGGCGGTCGCGCCATCGGGCAGCATGTTGAGCGCGATCTGCGCGAACTGCAGCGTCGCGCCGCCCGGCAGCATGAGGATCTCGTAGTCGTCGGGGATCGATCCCAACTTCCGGCAGGAGTCCATCGTCTGAGCAAGCAGCCGGTCGTAGGTGGGCTGTCGATGGCTGTGTTCGAGGATGCCGATCCCGGTTCCCGCGAGGTCGAGAAGGTCGGTCCGCAACTGCTCGAGCACCTCGAGCGGCATCACCGCTGGTCCGGCAGAGAAGTTCCACATTCGCCCCCCCGGGGCGAGACGCATCGGTGCGGTCATGGCTGTTCGGGGTCTCGGTGGATCGCCTGCACGGTCACGCCGAGGACATGTTCGGCGCCTCGGATGGCGGCGACTTGCCCTTCGGTCGGCGTCGCATTGACATGAATGCGCGCAATCCCCGCATCGCCGCCGGCACAGATGACATTCTCCATCTCTTCGACATTGATGCCCGATCGTCCGAGGACTTCGAAGACTTCCGCGAGCACCCCAGGCTTGTTGAGGTGGCGGACATGAAGCAGGGTGACCGCGCTCGTCGCAGTCGTTCGGTTCACGCACCCGACCACCGTTCCCTCGTCGATCCACTGGCGCACCGTTCGGACGACGTCCTGATCGGTCGCCTCGCGCGCCTGCTCGGTGAGCGCGGCGACCTGCGCCGTGGCATAGACGCCGGGTTCGAGGAGCAGCGCCGCGAGCGATGCCCGCCCGCGGTCCGCGGCGGCGACATCGTGCAGTTCAATTCCCGCGCGCATCCCCTTGGTGCGAACCGCCGCAAGAAGCGCCGATTCATTGACGACCGTCGACGGGCTGGTGTTGACGAGGATGGCGTTGGCCTTCGTGGCGTTGAAGAATTTTTCCCCGAGGAGTCCCACGGACTCTTCATTCGCCGTCACGCTCACGCTGATGACATCGGAGAGTTTCGCCAGATTGACGAGATTGGCGCAGTAATCGATGCCCATGGCATCGCAGCGCTCTTCGGTGATGTTGCGACTCCAGGCGACGACTTGCATGCCGAAGGCGAGTCCGCGCCGAGCGATCTCCTGGCCGACATGTCCGAGGCCGACGATCCCGAGGGTGCGCCCCGCAAGTCCGGCGGCCACCGCTCCCGCAGGCGGATCCCACTTCCCGCTGCGCAGGGAAGCGACGGCATCGGGAAGCCGACGATCACAGGCGACAATCAGTCCCCACGCGAGTTCAGCGACCGCAGCGGCGGTTCGGCCCGGGCAGTGCGAGACGAAGATCCCTCGGCGGCTCGCCGCGGCGACATCAAGCGCATCGGTGGATGGCCCGGTGCAGACGATGAGCCCGAGCCGATCGCAGGCGGCGAGCGCGGCTTCGGTGACCGCCATCGACTTCACGATGAGTACATCGGGTTCGAGGTCGCGGATCGCGCCGTGCAGGGTCGAGTAGTGCAGCGCGCGATTGTGGATGGCGTCGCAACCGAAGGAGCGCAGGCTCTCGAGTCCAGCCGCGCCAAACTCATCGACGACGAGCACCCGCGCGACGAGCGAGAGCGGAACGGCGGACATGTCGCTGTCGGGCGATTGCATCGGAGCATCCTAGCCCGAGGCATGCCGACCGAATCCGTGAATGAAGAGTCCGCTGCGGATCTTGGGGTCGAACCATGTTGACTTGGGAGGCATGATGAGTCCCGCGTCGGCGACGGCGAAGAGATCGTCCATCGATGTGGGATGCATCGCGAAGGCGAGGTCCCACCCTCCCTGCTGGAGTTCTCCGGCGAGCACCGATGCGCTGCATCCCCCCTTGAAGTGGAGTCTCGGATCGGTGCGCTCATCGGTGATGCCGAGGATCGGCTTGAGTACATGGGTGAAGAGCCGATGCACGTCAAGATTCGCGAGCGGACTCGCGTCGAGCGCCCCGGGAAGCGTGAGCGACCACCACGATCCTGCTGCGCGCACGCCGACGATTCCGCGGCCGGTCGGCGTCGGGTCTTCGTCCGCACCAAGCGCGCGCAGGGGTGCGATCTTCCCGAGTTCTCGCAGGAATGCCTGCGAGTCGAGCCCCGCGGGCAGGCGCGCAAGCCGGTGGTAGGGGAGGATGAGAAGTTCATCCGAAGGGAAGATGACTGCGGGGAATCGGTGCGACTGGGGGTCCTCCCGGGGATCCAGGCTGCGCGCCGCGCGCTCGGCCGCCGCTGAACGGTGGTGGCCATCGGCCACGAACACTTTCGGGATGTCCCGGAAGATCGCCTCGTACTTGCTCGCATCGTGCACGGCCCACAGCGTGTGCGTGACGCCATCTTTGGCCGCGAAGTGCAGGAGCGGCCGATCATTCATGTCGCGTGAGAGCTGGCGGTGGAAGTTCGGCTCCGGAGGAATCGCGAGGAACACTGACTCCGTGTGCGCCTCGACTCTCAAGATGTGATCGACCCGGTCCTGCTCCTTGTCGGGGCGAGTGAGTTCATGGCGCACGAGATCACCCGTGCGGTACGCATCGACATCAACGCAGCAGACGAGGCCCGCCTGCCGTCGGCCTGCCTTGCTCTGTCGGTAGACGTACATGCCTGGCTCGGGGTCCCGGATGAGATAGCCCTGCGACAGGAGAGAGTCGAAGTTGGCCGACGCGCAGTCGTGCGTCGCTGCGGCGTACGGGTCTTGTTCGGGTGCGAGATCGACCTCGGCCCGCACGACCCGAATGAACGAATTGGGTTTCGCGGCGGCGATCTGGGCGGCCTCAGCCCGATCGACGACGTCGTACGGGGGGCACGACACCTCGGATGCGCGGTGCGCAGGGGCCCGAATGGCTGCGAAGGGGTGGATCCGCATGAAACGGGGGGGAGTCTAACGGTCGCCTCGAAAGATCCGTGAAGCATCGCTGAAGTCGGCTTCGAGAGGGGTCGAAGAGGAATCTCAGAATGGAAAAGCAGCACACAGTCGAGGTCCTGACCGCTCTTATCGCGGCCAAGGAAGTGGATACGACCAATCACTGCCGCCGGGTGGCCTCGCTTGCTGCTGGGCTCGCCATGGCAATCGGACTCGACCAGGGCCAGGTCGAGTCCGTGCGTCAAACCGCGCAGATCCATGACCTTGGGAAGATCAGCATCCCCGATGAGATCCTCACCAAGCCGGGTCGACTTACGGGCGAGGAGTACGCGGTCATCCAGCGACATCCTCGGGCGGGGCATCGGCTGTTGACGGCGTTCCCCGAACTTGGCTTTACGCTCGCGGGGGTCCTCCATCACCACGAGCGCTGGGACGGTCAGGGGTATCCCAACCGACTGCGGGGAGAGGAGATCCCGCTCGAGTCGAGGATCATCACCATCGTCGACAGCTTCGACGCGATGTGCAGCGACCGGCCGTACTCGAAGGCGCGTCTCAAGGGCGACGCTGTTGATGAGATCGTCCGGTGCGCGGGCTCGCAGTTCGACCCGTGGCTCGCGGAGGCGTTCGCGGACTCGATGACCGGCCGATCCTCCGAGGAAAAATGTGAGAGAGTCACACAAACCCAACTGAAGGGTGTTACGCTGCCGACCGTGGTGGCGACGGTAGGCGAGGAAGCCAACCGAGAGCGTAAGAGTGCATGGAGATGGCACATGCTTGAGCAGACAGCACCGTTAGTGACGATGGTTGCACGCAGCCTTTCCAGTTGCGAGCGTTTGGTCGTGGAACTGCACTACATCGAGCGGCTTTCGAGCCGCGAGATCGCGGAAGTCCTTGAGACGACCGAGGAGCAGATCGCGAACACGCTCGCTGCGGTTCGGGATCGCGTCACATCCGTCCGGCACGCGTTTGTCGAGACACTCTGCAAGGCGTAGCAGGGTTTCGCATGGTCTAGCAGTGCCGAGTAGCGCCTAGTGGGGCGGAGTCGGGCGAAGGGATGCTTCGTAGGGCTCGATGGGGCGGAGGTGGGCGAAGGCGAACGGGAGGATCAGGTGAAACACGATGGGACCGCTGCGGTCATGGCGTCCAGCCGCTCAGGACCGTCGCGAGGTCGAGCCCGTCGGTCGTGCCATCGCCGTTGACGTCCCCGGCACCCGGCAATCCCCAGTTGGAGAGGATCGCGGAGAGGTCGAAGCCGTTGGTCGTGCCGTCGCAGTTGATGTCGCTCGGAGCGCAGGTGGTCGTCGTCACATGGAGTTCAAGCGTCGCCGGGTGGGCGAGCATCAGTGGCACGAGCGCGTGTTCCTTGGCATAGAAGGCGGGGAAGTTTCCTCCCTGCTGTTCGACGAAGGTGAGACTCGTCGCAACGAAGAAGAGCTTGCCCGCATCGAGTGACGACGCGAGGTACTGCTGGATCGCAGGGTGAGAGACATTGAGGTCGAAGAACATCGTCGAGCCCATCGGCACGAGAAGCCCAGGGGAGAGTCCGAAGATCTTGCCGATGCCAAAGGGGAGCGGATCGAATCGTTCGCGTGGCGAGTTGGAGACATCGATCGGCGCGCCGGTCGCGTTGAAACTCATCGCGAAGGCGTTGCGCACCGAGGGAGCCATCGGGTTGGGCGGCGTGGAGTAGGCCGAAGTCTCGACGAAGTTTGTGGCAGTGAATCCGTTGCGGAATCCGCAGCCAAAGAGCTCGATCGGCTGGCCGATATCGGGGTCGGCGATGTACGCGGGGTCGGTCGATGCCACGAAGACTTGCCAGGGATCCTGGGTGGGGTCGTAGGCGACGACGAGGTCATTGGCGTATTCGATCGTGACCCGCGCGCTCGTGATTGTGTAGTGGCTCGCGCCGAGTCCCGCGGGGACTTGGGGGGGAGTCGAAAAGGCCATCACGAACTGGCCGTCGCGGCTGTCGAACTCCGGCGCTCCGGGGATCGAGCCAAAGGTCGAGATCACTGGCCGCGTGCCGGGGGTGGCGTTGAAGGGGTACATCCACCGATCAAGGGTCGGTGAGGGATAGGTGGCGTGGATCGTGTCGGCGCTGGCGGCGCAGGAAACGAGCAGGATCAGGCAGGTGCTGGCAATGTGAAGACGCATTGGTCGGGGGACAATAGGATGCGGGGCTTGGCGAGTTCTCCACTGTATCGCTCCGCGCGCTCGAGTCAATGCCGTTGCGCATTCACGCTCGTCGAGTTGTTGATCGTCGTCGGATTGATCGCGCTTCTCGCGGCCCTGATCGGCCCTGCGATCAGTACCGCGATGCTGGCCGCGAAACGAAGCCGCGAGGTGGCGGCGGCGCGCCACGCTGCGCAGGCGTGGACGATGTACGCGACCGACCAGGGCGGACATGTGCTGCCGGGATTCAAGAGTGGGCTCGATGCCTACCAAGCCGACGGCACGATTATCCCCCCTGGGGTCTACGGTGGTGCGCCGACGATCGCCGCGCGTTGGCCATGGCGCCTCGCGCCGTACTTCAGCGGCGACATGAAGGGGCTCTATATCGGGGAGCAGAGCGAAGTGCTCTCCACTCTTGAGAACGGCGATCAGGCGCAGTACCTGTACTTCACGAGTCTGTATCCGTCGTTCGGGCTCAACTCGACGTGGGTCGGTGGCGACAGCGAGCGGCTGGGGTTCCTGCCGAGGACGCTGCCCAGTGGCCAGCCCAATCCGTTCTCGCGCTTCTATGTGACGCGGCTCGCCGAGTGTCGGCATCCAGAGAGGCTGACGCTGTTCGCGTCGAGTCGAACCGCAGCGACGACAGACGGGCAAGTCACGCAGGGCTACTTCCGTGTCGAGAGTCCCTGGCTCGTCGCGCAGCAGTGGGGGCCGAAGTACTTGGAAGATGATCCCCCGAGTTGCGGCAATGTGAGCGCGCGATACCGCGACGAAGTCGTGGTTGCGACGGTGGACGGCGCCGCCGAGGCGCTTGGCATCGAGGCGCTCCGCGACATGCGTCGCTGGGCCGACGCCGCCACGACCCCCGACTACCACTTGGCGCCCTGACCTCCCCGCGAAACGGGCGGATTGGTGGTGTTTCACCACACTTTCGCCCGTTTCGAGGGGAGGCGGTAGTTTGAGCGTGATGCGGGAGTTCTTCGTGTGCGTCGTCAGGTTCTCCACTCTGGCGGTCGTCGCTGCGCGCGCCATCGCTGCTCTTGCCGTAGTCGCGGTCATGTGCGTCTGGCTTGGTGGCTGCAGGTACCCAGGCGAGACGCCGCCCCCGCCGCCGGACTGGTCCGACCCCGAGCGGCAGGGGAAGGTCGAACTGCTCGTGAGGTCGTGCACGCGAGTGCAGCCGTCTTGGCAGTTCGGACGATGGGAGTTGCACCTCAAGATTGAGGTGATCGGGAACTCCCAGAAGCTCGCGTTCGATGTTGGGGAGAATCTGAAGTTCGCGTTCGACTTCGACTCGCGCAAGTACGTGTCGATGGTCGGCGCCAATGGGACGCGCATTTCTGTTGCCGGACGCCCCTGGCCTTTCGGGAGGGATCCGTGGGGAGGCGGGTGCTACTTCGGGCCCAAGATCGATGTCGTCAAGCAACTATCGACGGGGGAGTGGACTTACATAGTGGGGGCGATGATCCTCTGCAACGAGAAGCCGACGGGATTGGTCGTGGTGAGGTTTGACGCTGAAGTGACCCGACTGGCGATCTCCTCAAAATACGATGACACGAAGCGGATCCCTCTCGGAGGGCTCACGATCCCGCCCGCCGAGTTGGAGATGCCCGCCGCGAGCCCTCCGCCGCCGCCACCGCCGTGGGAGTGACCGCCGCGCGGTGCCATTGCACGCGCCAGCGATCGCCGCACCCGCTAGCGCACGCCGCACCTCGCGAAACGGGCGGATTGGTGGTGTTTCACCACACTTTCGCCCGTTTCAAGGGGAGGGGCCGTGGTGGGCTGGACGCCCGGCTGCGGCAGCGGTCGTCATTCGTCGGTCTCCCTGAGCTTGGCGAGCAGGGAGAAGTCTTCCAGCGTCGTCGTGTCCTGCGACGACTCTTTGCCTGCGGCAATGTCTCTGAGCAATCGTCGCATGATCTTTCCTGAGCGCGTCTTGGGGAGCGCTCCGGTGAACCTGATCATGTCGGGGCGTGCGATCGCGCCGATCTCCTTGGTGACATGCTCGCAGAGGGCCTTCCTGAGCGCATCGCCCGTGACTCCCTGATGGGTCGGCGCGAGCGTGACGAACGCGGCGATCCCTGTTCCCTTGATCTCGTGCGGCATGCCGACGACGGCGGCCTCGACGACGGCGTCATGCGAGACGAGTGCGCTCTCGACCTCCATGGTGCCAAGGCGATGGCCGCTCACATTGATCACATCGTCGATGCGGCCCATGATCCAGAAGTACCCGCGCTCGTCGCGCCGCGCGCCGTCGCCCGCGACATACATGCCAGGGACCTTCGACCAGTAGGTCTCGATGTAGCGCGCGCGGTCGCCGTGAATGCCGCGCAGCATCGCCGGCCACGGTTTGCGGATCACGAGGAGTCCGCCCTGATTTGGGGGTAGTTCCTCGCCTTGCTCATTGACGATCGCCGCGTCGATCCCGAAGAACGGGAGCGTGCACGATCCCGGCACGGTCGGCGTGCACCCGGGCAGGGGAGTGATGATGTGACCGCCGGTCTCCGTCTGCCACATCGTGTCGACGATGGGGCAGTGCGAGGAGCCGATCTTCTCGTGGTACCAGATCCACGCCTCGGGATTGATCGGTTCGCCCACAGTGCCGAGCACGATGAGGCTCGAGAGATCGTGCTTCTTCGGATGCTCGTCCCCCCACTTCATGAAGGCGCGGATCGCAGTCGGCGCGGTGTAGAAGTGGGTGATCTTGTGGCGCTCGACCATCTCCCAGAAGCGGTCTTCCTTGGGGAAGTTCGGGGCCCCCTCGTACATGACGGTCGGCACACGGTTGGGGAGGATTCCGTAGACGACATAGGAGTGGCCGGTGACCCAGCCGATGTCAGCGGTGCAGAAGAAGACTTGATTCTCGCCGGGCACGAGATTGAATGTGTAGCGCGCGGTCGTCGCGGTGAAGACCATGTAGCCGCCGATGGTGTGGCGGATCCCCTTTGGTTTGCCCGTGGAACCTGAGGTATAGAGAAGGAAGAGGAGGTCTTCACTGTCCATCGCTTCGGGGGCGCACTCGTGCGACTGTCCCTTCACGAGATCGTGCCAGCAGATGTCGCGGCCGCCGTTCCACTTGATGTCGTTGCCGCATCGGTGGAGGCAGACGACATGGCGGACGCCGGTCAAGCGGGAGACTGCTTCGTCGACATTGGCTTTCAGCGGGACGACTTGGCCGCGTCGCCAGGCGCCGTCACAGGTCACGATCACTGAACTGTTCGCGTCCTGGACGCGATCGACGATCGCCGAGGCGGCGAATCCGCCGAAGATGACGCTGTGCGCGGCACCGATGCGCGCGCAGGCGAGCATGGCGATCGCGAGTTCGGGGACCATTCCCATGTACAGCGTGACGACATCGCCGCGCTTGACGCCGAGCGACTTGAGACCGTTGGCGAAGGTGCAGACCTCGCGCTTGAGATCCGCGTAGGTGAGTCGGCGCACTTCGTGACCGCCAGCATCGTTGGTCGAGGGCTCTCCCTCCCAGATGATCGCGACTTGGTCGCCGAGGCCCGCGTCGATCTGGCGGTCGATGCAGTTGACGCTGATGTTGGTGGTTGCTCCGACGAACCACTTCGCATCGGGGCATTCCCACTCGAGGACTTTCGACCACGGCTTCGACCACGAGTAGTGCGAGGCCATCTCGGCCCAGAAGCCCGCAGGATCTTGCATCGAGCGCTGGTAGAGCGCACGGTAGGTCGCCATGTCGGGGCAGTGGACTGTCTTGGACCGCGCCCGGAACGCCTGAGATGGCTCAAAGACGCGCGTTTCGGTGAGGAGACTCTCGATGGCTTGCGGAGTGCTCATGGGGAGAAGGTACTCCTCGGGTCCGGTCCACTGGCCGAGGTCAGGAGCGCGGAGCCATCGCCGAGGCAAACGCGAGCGCAGCGTCGAGTGCTTCCTTCACCTTCGTTGGGTCCTTGCCTCCGGCTTGCGCGAGGTCGGGTTTGCCGCCGCCCTTGCCGCCGCACGCTTGCGCCGCGGTGCGCGCCCAGTCGCCGGCTTTGAGTCCGCGATCGATCGCGGACTTTGGGCACGCAGCGACGATCGCGACCTTGCCGCCTTCGTGATCCGCGCTCAGGAGCAGCACCGGTGTCTCTGGAAGTCGCGCGCGCGCCGAGTCGATCACCGCGAGGAGCGCTTGGCCATCGGCCCCTTCGACTTCGAGGACGAATGGCGCGCTCGGATCTGCCGATGCCGCGTGAGCGTCGATGGCTGATCGAACCTGCG
>CANETX010000026.1 GCA_947441435.1 Planctomycetaceae bacterium | reverse complement strand
GTCTTGTGATCGAACAGCAGGGGCTGGTTCGGCGTCGACGGCGGCTTCTCGGAGAGATCGCTGATCTCCGCCTGAAACTCCGAGACGCTTTGGAAGTCGTAGTAGACGCTTGCGAACCTGACATAGGCGACCGCATCGACATCGCGCAGGGCCATCGCCACCCGCTTGCCGATCACGAGGCTCGGGACCTCCCGATCGAACTCGCGGTGAACGGCGTCATCGACTTCGTCGGCGACGCGCTGCTTGACCTCTTCCGAGACGGCGCGCTTTCCGCAGGCGGCCTGGATCCCCTTGAGGATCTTCTCGCCGTCGAAGGGAACGCGCGAGCCGTCCTTCTTGATGACGGCGAGCCGCTCAGAGCGCTCGACCCGTTCGTAACTCGTGAAACGCTTCTTGCAGTTGAGGCACTCGCGCCGCCGGCGAATGATTCCCCCCGAGTCGATTCCTCGACTGTCGATGACCTTCGCATCCTTGGTATTGCAGTAGGGGCAGTTCATCTTGGGTCCCGCGCGTACGGTTCAGCGACCATCTTCGGGCCACCGCTGCAGCGCGTCAACCCCGGGGAAAGTGGTCACTTCTCGGCACCGGCGCCGACGATTTTCACGTCGAGGACTGCGTGGCCGTCGAGTTCGAAGTACTCGATCACAAGGCTCGACTCCTTGGGCGACTCGACATGGACCCTCGCGCGATCGACGGTCGGCCCGTGATGGGTCCAGCGATCGATGATGACACGGTCATCCAGGGTGACCCGGATCCCGTCGTCGGAGTTCGTCTCGACGATCCAGTCGCCCTGGGGAAGGGTGAGGGTCGTCGAAGCCTTGACGCCGAATCGGTCGCTGCCGAGCGCAGTTGCGGCATCGCCGCGTTCCACGAGATTGACCGCATCGGGACCGCCGCCACCGAATGGCAAGGAGATCGACTCGACGAACACCACCCGCCCGTCGCGCGCGGCCGCATCGAAGGCCTCGTGCGAAGGGGGAACAGGGGGCGTTCCGAGATCAGACAGCGGAAAGACCTGCACCCTCCAGTTGCAGTTGAGGATCGTCCCCGTCACCACTGTCGACTCCGCCTCGCCGCGTCCCCAGAAGATCTCCAATGCGTAGTCGCTGAGCTGCCCGGAGCTTTCGGTTGTCACCGTGGCCGTGTTGGCCTCGGGATCCATGTCGGTGCGCAGGTCACCGGTGCCCTTTTTGGCTTGGAGGAAGAGGATCTTGCGAGGACCGAGGAGTCTCCACTGGTGAACATTGCTCGACGAGCCTGTCTGGATGGCCATCGGCGCCACGAAGTCGTGGGGACCGAACTCGCCCATGGCGATGGCGGCCCGTCCGGCCAACTGTGTTCGGGCGGTCTCGACCATCGTGCCGTTGATCGACACTGGCATCGACGGTCGGCTGAGTGCGTCACGCTGTTCGAGGATCTTGCTCAAGTCGAACGCGGCCTCGGGGCCCGATGTCTCGACGAGCGATCCTTTGCTCGCCTCATCCGCATCGATGTCGACTCTGACTCCCTTGAGTGTGTTGCCCGACCAGACGGTGCGTAGCGCGTCGCGCAAGCGCAGCGCGGTCGTGTCATCGGTGAACGCATTGTTCACCACGCTGTTGCCCATGCAGGCGCTGCCGTTCGCGCGGCTCCACGGCCCGGAGGTGAGCGAGGGATCCTCATCCCACCAGAGGCTGACGCCGACAGAGTTGGACGAGAAGGTGTTGCGCTCTATCCGGCAGTCGACACCATGCTCGATATTGATGCCGCCACCTTCTGCTGCGCCGGGGAATCCGTTGGCGCGCAGGAGGTTGCCCTGAATCAGAAGTCCATGCGAGTATCCCCCCCAGACGCCGCAGATCGCATCCCGATCGAGGCGGTTGCAGATCAAGCGATTGCCAAACGAGAACGTCGTTTCGATCCCGTGCGCGACGGCATCCGAAAAGTCATTGAAGGCGATGAGGTTGTCGTTGCAGCCGCGCCGTGTGACGAAGGGTGGAGCATCAGTCGCCGCAGCCGGTGGAGGCGGGGGCACCTCGCCGAGGGCCTCCCGGCCGGCGAAGGAGAAGAATCCGTCGCCGCAGTGCGTGGCGCTGTTGAGCATGAAGGTATTGCGGCAGCACTGCTCGAAGCACAGGATTCCCGCCGAGTCCTGCCCTCGGTTGTACTTCTCATGGCTGTACCCACGGACGCAGAAGTCGAAGGCGTTGCGGGCGACGACATTGTCGCTCGAACGCCACAGCGCGAGCCCCCATCCCGAGAGAAACGACGCATCGCAGTCGAAGACTCGCGAGTCCTCGACCCGCGAGAGAAGGATCCCATTCTGGCCCTGCCGGACCTGCACTCGACTGATCTCGATGTTCTTCGACGATCGAATCGAGATCGCGGCACCGTGCTTCGTGGCCCACTCGTCGTCATCGTTCTCGTGGGGGAAGAGCCAGTCGGAGAGATCCTCGGCGTGGGGAGTGGACTTCAGCCGCTCGGAGTAATTGTGCTGACAGAGAAAGTCGCTGATCACGCACCCGTCGCAGTTGACCCCTTCGATCGCCACCCGGTACCCGGAAACTGCGCCGTTTCGAAGAGTGACGCGCTTGCCGGTGACTCGGATCCCGATTCCCGCGAGCGAATCGAGCGGCGCCGTCGCGCTCGCGCCCATCAACATCTTCCCGTCGAGGTCCACGACGAGATCGTCCCCCTCAATGTGGATGACTCCGTTGTTGTCTTCGTCGACGAGCGCCCGCGGGGGGAGGATCAGGCGGCATGATCGGGTGATCTTCGTGTTGTCGAAGGCGACGACTTCCTGAGGCAACGCGGGAGCCTGCGGGGCGCCGTGGGCTGCTACGGCGGCAACCCCAGCGGCGAAGGCGCCCTTCCTCCACCCGGGACTCCATCCACGCTCAGATGTCTTCAATCTCCTTCACCTTCTTCTCGGCGGCCTCGTCCACCTTCGCAGAGATCTTCTTGGTGATCTCGTCGACGTACTCCTTCGCATTGGCCGCAGCATCTTCGGAGATCTTGGCCTTCGCGTCGTGGGTCAGCGCATCGATCGCCTTGTTGGCATCGCGCCGCTCGTTTCGGATGGCAACGCGCGTCTCCTCGGCGAGCTTGCGAACCTGCGTCGAGAGTTGCTTGCGTCGCTCCGCGCTCGGTGCGGGGACGTTGATCCGCAATTGCGATCCTTCGCTCTGCGGGTTGAGCCCCAGTCCGCTCGTCTCGATCGCCTTGATGATGGCCATCTTCGCCCCTGGATCAAAGGGCTTCACGAGGAGTTGGGTTGGCTCCGGGACGCTGATCCCCGCGAGTTCGCGCAGGTCAACAAAACTTCCGTAGTACTCGACCTTCACGTACTCAAGGAGCGCCGTGCTTGCGCGTCCGGTGCGGAGCCCGCGGACCTCCCGTTGGAGGTGCTCCAGGCTCTTCTCCATCTTTTCTTCCACCTCGAGGAGGACCGTGTCGGTGTCCATGAGTGTTCCCTTCGGGTTCAGGCGGTGACCGTGGTACCGACCGGCTCCCTTGAGACGGCGCGGCGGATGTTGCCAGGATTCTTGAAGTCGAAGACGACGACCGGCAGGGAGTGCTCCATGCACATCGTCATCGCAGTGAGATCCATCACTCCGAGCTTCTGTTCGAGAGCCCTGGCGAAGGTGAGCGTTGAATAGCGAGTCGCCTTTGGATCCTTCTTCGGATCGGCGGAATACACCCCATCGACCTTCGTGGCCTTGAGGAGGACTTCGCAGCCGAGCTCGACGGCGCGCAGCGAGGCGCAGGTATCGGTCGTGAAGTACGGATTTCCCGTGCCCGCAACGAGAATCACGACGCGCCCCTTCTCGAAGTGGCGCAGCGCCCGGGCGCGGATGAACGACTCCGCGACTGCCGGAACCACGATCGCGCTCATCACCCGGCTCTCGACGCCGACTGCCTTGAGCGCCTCCTTCAGGGCGAGTCCGTTGATGACCGTTCCGAGCATCCCCATGTAGTCGGCGGCCGATTGATCGAACTTTCCCGACGCAGCAAGCCGTGATCCCCGGATGATGTTGCCACCGCCGACGACGACGGCCAACTCGACACCCGTCGCGACCGCCGCTGCGATCTCGGTGGCGATGCCGGCGAGTTCCTGAGGGTGGATCCCGAATGTCCCTTCGGACGCAAAACTCTCGCCGCTGATCTTGAGGAGGACTCGGCGGTAGGCGGCGCGCGCAGGGTTCGGGGGAGCCGACATGGACGCAAGACTACAATCGCGCATCACGCCATGGCGATCGACGCATCAGAGCCGACCGCCCCCACCGAAGAGGCCGGAACTCCACGACGAAGGGTCGCTTCTTGGCTCTGGATAGGGCTGGCTCTCTCTCTGCCGCTGCACGCGCTGCTCATTGCGATCCTCGCGCGGATTCCGATTGGACAGCCTGTGTTTGCAGGCGAGGGCGAACCGTCGATTGAGGTGATCATCGTTGAGGGAGACCCGCTGGAGCCTGACGCAGGAAATCCCGCCGAGGGAGAAGCAGCGACTCCCGAACTGACGACGGCCGCATCGGCGAGCACCGGCGCTGCGGCGGAGTCCTTTGGCATGCCGGACCCCACAGGGAATGCCGAGGGAACCGATCCGGTGGCTCCGCGTGGTGCTCCCGGCCTCATCTCCGAAGCCGGCGGCGGATCGGGCGAGGGTGGGCTCGGTGGTGGCGGGGCGGAGACCACCTTCTTCGGCGTTGGCGGTCGCGGGCGAAAGGTCGCCTACATCGTGGACAAGTCGGGATCGATGGGAGCGGCGGTTGGCGATGGAGAGGTGCCCATCGGAAACGCGCCGCCGCGCAGCCGAATCCGTGTCGCGAAGGAAGAACTTGCACGCAGCATCTCTGCGCTGCCCGACTATGCCTCCGTCAACCTCGCGCTCTTCGATTCGGAGGTCACAACGTTCGACCCCGACGGCCAGTTTGTCAGGTGCCGCGAGTCCTCGATGCAGCAAATGCGTCAGTGGCTCCGCGACATCGCGCCGGGAGGGGGGACGAATCCCGTGCCAGCCTTCCAACTGGTCTTCTCCCGTTCGGAGCGACCCGATCTTGTCTACTTCATGAGCGATGGAGAAATCCCGACGGATGCGGCGGAAGAGATCCTTCGACTCAATCGTCGCGGACCCAACACGGTGATCCACTGCATCGCCTTCGGCCAAGCTGCGGCCACGGCTCCGCTTCGGCGGATCGCCGCGGAGACCGGTGGGACGTTCGCCGTCATCCACGCGGGGGCCCCATGACAGGACAGACAACCATGAGGCGCCGACTTCGCTGGGCCGTGCTGTGTTGGAGTGGAGCAGCGGTACTGCAGGCTGCGGCGCTCCCGCCGTGCGCGGTCGAGATGCGCGACGGCGACACTCACCGCGATGGGTTCCTCGTGCGAGAAGGGGAGGACGGCATCACGCTGGCGCAGGAGGACGATCCATCGTCGACGACCGTCGAGATTCGGTGGGATGAGATCGAGTCGCTCGCTGCCGAGGGGGGGAGTGCCGATCGGAGTCGGCGAGTCCAGCAGGGACGGGAACTCTGGCGTGGGCGCACTCGACTCGCTCGCGGAGATCTGAGTGGGGCGCGCGCGGCCTTTCTGCGCGCCCTCGTGATGCTGCCAGCCGACGCAACGCTGCTTCGGCAGATGGCGGAAGAAGGGATCGCACGCACCGCCCGGGCAGACCCTGCGGATGGTGCGCGTTCGCTCGTGGCGGCGCTCGCCACCGCGGTCGCGCGCGGAGGAGCGAGCGTTCCGCGGCAGTGGATCGGCGGAGCCGATGGGGTCGACATCGAAACGGGACTTGTGCTTGACGTCCCACCAGCATGGACCGATGGCACCCAAGCCAAGGAGGCTCAGGTTGCGCTCGCCGTCGCGCGAGATGCCGCGCTTACGAGAGGCGACAACACGCTTGCGACATTCTGCGAATGGGTTGGAAGGATCGCGGCGGCCGACGCGGGGGAGCCACTCGCGGCAGCAGCGTCGCACACCTCCGAGGGGCGAGGGACTTCACGGCAGGCGGCGCGGCTCCTTGAGGCGTGGGCAGATGCCGTTTCCGCCGATACCCCCGCGCGCAAGCGAGGCCGGCAGGTGCTGCAGGCGATCGTGAAGAGCGCGGAGGGCGGCAGGCGGCTGTGGGCGCTGTACGCGCTCGGCCGCAGTCAGGCGATGGAAGACGATCCCGACACGGTGCGACTCGGGGTCGGTCGAATGCTGACGATCGCCGCAGCGCACGCGGGGGAATGTCCATCGCTCGCGACGGCTGCGCTGGCGCAGGCGGCGATCGCCCTGGCGCGAATCCAAGATGACCACTCGGCGGCGCTGCTGCGCGAGATGACGAACCAGTCCGGAACGAGTCCAATTCCCAAGGAGTGAGACGTGACTTTCTTCAAGTACATCGAAGGCGGCGGAGTGATCGGATATGTGATTCTCGCACTCAGCGTGCTCGGCGTCGCCTTCGCGATCGCTGCGGCGTTGAGGACGAGGCAGTCGAAACTCGTACCCGACTCGCAAGTGAAATGGCTGAGGGGGCGGTCGGAAGCGCGCGAGTTCACCAAGGCGCTCGACGGCTGCCGTTCGACGGATGGGGACACGTTCCTCGGGCGGATCGCGGCAGCGGGGATCGAACGATCTCTGCGCGGTCCACTGGGTGGGCTTGAGGCCCGCGCAGCCATGGAAGATGCGGGGGAAGACGAGACGGCACGGCTCTTCCGCGCGATTGACTCGATCGCCGTGATCGCGAGCGTCGCGCCGCTCCTCGGACTCCTCGGCACGGTGCAGGGAATGATCGGAGCCTTCGAGACGGTGGCGGGTGCGGCCACCAAGAGCAGTGCCTACTACGAGACCCTTGCAACCAACATCTCCATCGCCCTCATCACCACCTTCCAGGGACTGGTCGTCGCGATTCCATGCGTGATGGTTCACGCGTGGCTGCGACGGCGGATCGACCGCGCCGCCTCCGACGCGGGCAAGGCGCTTGAGCCGCTGGCGATGGCGCTCGAACAGCTCGAAGGATCGTTGTCCGAGACCAAGAGCGGAGGGCACTGATGCGGATCGGGAAGCAGCGATCACGGGTTCTCGCGCTGGACATGACGCCGATGATCGACGTCGTGTTTCTTCTCCTCATCTTCTTCCTGACGACATCACAACTCGCGGAACTCGCCGCGAGCGAACTCGAACTTCCGCAAGAGGCAGGTGGCAAGGAGTCGGCCGCGGCATCGGGCCTGATGGTCAACATTGGTCCGACGGGGACGCTCACGGTGCTCGACGAAGAAGTTGATCTTGCGGCCTTGCCAAATCTTGCGCGCGCGGCGCTTGGGGCCGATCCCGCGGCGGTGCCGGTGATCCGCGCCGATCGCGCCGCCGCCGCAGTTCGGCTCAATGAGGTGATGGAGGCGCTGCGTGCGGGTGGATGTCGCGGAGTGCGGCTCGCAACGGTCTCACGCACGGAGGGTGGGCAGTGAAGATCGGGAATCGATCGCGTCGCTCGGCGCATGGCCCCGTGTCCCTCGACATGACGAGCATGATCGATGCGACATTCCTGTTGCTTGCGTACTTCCTCTTCACCACCAGCGTCGGAGGTCACGAGGGGCACCTTCACGCAGAAGTCGCCAAGGCCAAGAGCGGAGAGAGCGCGGGATCCCTGAGCCCCCAAAACATCGATGTCGAGGCGGACGCGAGCGGGCCGGTCTTCCGAATTGGATCGCGCGCGCTCCGAACGAGAGAAGCGCTCGTGGCGGTCCTCGAGCAACTGCCCCACGACATCGGTGTTGTCGTGCGCGTCCACCCCGGACCGACGGTCGCGTCAGTCGCGCTCGCGATGCAGGCCGCTCATGATGCGGGATTTGAGAAAGTGTCCTATGTCTCTCGCGGCAAGTAGACGCAGCGCGATCGCGTGGAGAATTGCGCCGTTGGTGGCGTTGGCATTCATGCTTCTTTCTCCGACGGCCATGGCGCTCCCGCGCGACGATGAGGTCGAAGCCGACGAGACGCGGGCACTCACCGAGTGGCTCTCCGAAGCAGGGCTCGATGGACTGCTCGCGACGGTGCTCGAAGAGGAGTTGCGTAAATCACCCACGACGAGTCCCGCCGTCTCGGCGAGACTCGCAGAGGCCTACCTCCGACTGCTGCGATTGGCATCGGACGAGGATCGGCTCGCCGACTTGCGCACACGGATCCTCAAGTTCGTGGCGAAGGAGCGGCATCCGGATGAAGTGAGGCTGCGGCTCGCCCTCGCCCGCGCCGACTATCGCCTCGCGCAGCGGGATCTCGAGGCGCTGCGTCAAGGAGCGACAGACCCCACGCTGCGCACGAGCGCGGCCGAGGCCCTCGAACGCGCGCGTGCGCCTCTCGCCCAGTACATCACGCTTCTGGCGCAGCGCATCGACGAGGATCGCCGCCTCGCGGCCGGTGCCGATGACGCGCAGAGGCAACTCGCACTTGAGCAGCAAGACACTCACCTGCAACAACTCCTCGAAGCGAAGTTCCTCCGCAACTGGTGCGACTATTGGGAGCTGTGGCTCTCTCGGCGCACTGCCTCCGGGGCGGGTCCGAAGCCCGGAGTTCGCGAGGAGATGACGCTCGACCTGCTGCGTGCCTGGGCCGAGATCCTCGAGACGGGGATGCCATTTCCCGAACCGATCCACACCTCCGTGGATCTCAGGGGAGAGGAGTATTACGCGCAGTCGATCCTCGGGATGGCGCTCACCAAGGCTCTGAAGGGACCGATGGCAATCGCCGATGGGTGGTTCGATCTGCTTGCATCCGAGGGGATCTGGTCGGGACTCGCGGATCATGCGAGCTGGCGGCTTCACGCGCTCATCGACTGCGGCGATGTTGCGGCGGCGAAGGATCTCTTGGCATCGGTCTCGCCGCCAATCGCCCCCGACACTGCAGTCGGCAGCGCGATTCGAGCGGTCGCAGAGTCTTCTGCGGCTCCCGAGGCGATCTCGCTCGCACAACTCGCGCTCGAGCAGGCGGCATCGGCGGGAAATCTCGCCGCAGCACGGCGGCTCGGACGCGCGGTGCCCATCCTTGCCGAGGGAGACACGTTCACTGCCGCGCTTCTGCGAGGCATCGAGCAGTACGAAGCGGGGCGCCGCGCTGCCGACGCGAGTGCCGCGAAGTCAGCGTTCGATCGCGCGGCTACTCAACTTTCCCGGGCAGCCGCGCTTGGACCGACCACTGGGAAGACGGTTGCGGCCGTCGAAGAACTCCTCGCGTGGTCGCTCCTCGGAGCAGCCCGCCACTGCGAGGCGTCCGAGGCGTTCGAAGCAGCCGCGCTCAAGCGCACGGGGACGCAATCCGACGAGGCCATGTGGATGGCGCTGCGCAGTGCGGACCTCGGATCCTGTCCTGCGAAGGAGAGAGCTCAGGGACGGCGCTCGGCAGAACTTGCATCGCTCTACCTGAAGACATTCCCCGAAGGCAATCACGCCGAGGGGGCGATGGCAATCCTTGCCAATGCAGCTGACGCGCAGCTCGACGGTGCGTTCGTCGAGCTGATCGTGCGCGCGGCGCTTCGTGAAGGCGCCGAACCATCGGTGCGAGAGGCTGCGGCCACGCTGCTGTATCGGCGATTTCGTGCGGCGCGCGATGACCTCCGTCACGACGAGGCGGTCCGGCTCCTGTCGATCCCGACGATGGCACCCTCCGCGTGGAAGCCGGGCACGATCGATCTCACCGTGAGGCAGCAGCTTGAGGCCGCCTTGGATCCCGCAGTGCGCAGGCTCGACGATGGGCGACGACTCCTCGCGCTCATCGCGTCCGCTTATCCGTCGACGACCGAGCCGCGGTCCCTCAAGAGCGAACTCGCGCTGCGGCGACTGAGTCTCGCGATCGAGGAACGCAATCTCGAGCAGGTCCTCGCGTCGCTTGCAGCCGTTCGTGCCATCAATGATCCCGCGTGGAGGCCAGTGGCCGAGGGGCTGTTCATCGCGGGGATGGAACGGATGACGACCGAAGGGCAGCTCTCTGCGGGAGATCCGCAACTCGTCGCCGCCGCAGTCACGCAGGCGCGTCGTTCCCTGCGTGACTCGGCTCGAAGGCTCGCCGACAGGGCCAAGGCCGACGCGGCCAACATCGCGCTTGGTCGTGCGCTCATCGAGGAGGCGCGGGCGATGCGCGCGGGTGCGTCGGCAGGAGATGCTGCGCGTACCGCCGAAGCGGCGAAACTCGACCGCGAAGCGATGGCCATCGCCGAAGAAGTGCTGGCGCATCGGCTCGATGACGCGACCGCCGTCTCGCTCAAGGCCGACGCCGCGCTTGCCTGCGGGGACTTCGATGCGGCATACGACGCGCTTGCACGACTCGTGGGTGGACTGCCGGACCGCTCTGACGAGTGGTTCGTGCGCAAGGCCGATCTCTGCGAAGTCTTGGCGCGAACCGATCCGGAGGCGGCGCGCAAGGCGCTCGCGCAACACGCCGTCTTGATTCCGGATTGGGGACCGGGGGCGGGAGGGGCGCGACTGCGACTGCTCGCTCAGCAGATGGGAATCGCTCCTCCGGTGAAGGGAGTCCCCAAGTGAGCGCTGCGCGACGATTGCTCGGTCTCGCCGCTGATGCTGGCGATGCGGCGCTTCTCGGCGTCGCGGCGGGTGCCCGACGAGAGGCGATCATCGCGCAGGGGCGGCGACGGCTCGCGCAACTGGGCGAACTCGGCGCCGTGAGCTCCGAGGATGCGCGTGCCTATCGCCTTGAGATCCAGGCCGCGGTCTACAGAATGGTGACTGGCATCTCTTCGACGACCGCGCCGACCTCGCACACGAGTGAGTCGGGCCACCATGGTCCATCCGCAGCGATGCGCGCCATGGTCCTCATGCGCCGAGATCCGCGACGGGCGCGACTGTTCCTCGCGGCGTCGAGGCGCACGAGGCCGGCAGCGGGAGGTGCGGCGCCGCACGGAGTGGGCGAGACCGATGTCAATGAACGTGCCGCTCGGCACGCGAGCGAGGATCGCGCTGCGGTCCGCACGTGGGCACACTGGGTGCTCGTGGCGATTGTCATTCTCTCGGGACTCGCCCTCGTCTGGGAGATCGTGATCGCGTCGAAGCAGGGGGCCGCATCCGTGGACCCAGTTGTGATTCAGGACGCACCCAGCCCGGAGGCGCTCTCGACGAAGACCGTCGTTGAGTCGACGACACCCGCGAGCCCATCGACGGTGAGCCCGTCGACGACGGACCCTGCGACGCTCTCGACACGCGCGGCGACTCCGGATCAGATCGCTCCAGTCATCGACTCGGCTGTCGTCGCCCCGACAAGCACGGAGGCGCGCGCACTCCGAGCGCGCTGGCAGCGGGGGGCCGCAGCGGCGTTCAACGTGACTCTCGCGGAGATGGGCACGCTCGATCCCGCGCGGCAGACAGGCGACGATCCACTTGCCCTCGCGCTTCGACAAGGGATGCTTCTCGAGCGCCTCATGGCCCTTCACGGCGCCGCGCAACTGTTGGTGAGGGGCCGCGACGCCGAGGCCACGCGCCTCCTCGACACGCTTCCACTTGAGGCGTCGATCACTGTCCCCTCGTCACCGACGCCGACAGCCGGTGCGGTCGCCGCATCCGACGGCGAGTTGCCTGCGATGCTGGCGCGAGTCCCCGGTCCTACCGAGGCACGGGCCTCTCTTCTGCGCAATTACAAGACGCGCGCGTCGCCGCCCGGGACCGAGGATGCGACCGCGCTCGTGCATGAGATGCTCAAGGGACCGAGTCGCGCGACGCGGACGCTCGCGCGCGCGATCCTCATCGAGCGCGGCGCGGGATCGTTGGCCACTCGCGAAGCCGTCGAGGCTCGTTTCGCGGAGATCGCGGCCGACTCAGCCAACGCGGTTGTCCTGCGCGCGGTCACTGGAGTGGATCCAGAGGGATCGCGAGGTCTTGCGGGTGCACGCGCGGCGCTCGTGACGGGCATCCTCGAAGACCGAGGGTCGCGCATCACGCAGATCGACTCGATCGAACGGGCTCTGAGCGCAACGCTCGCGTCGACGCTGCGCGCGGGCGGGGGTGGGTCCGACAAGGGAGATGGTCCTGCAGAGATCTTCGCCGCGCTTGGCGGCGTCGACGCAGAGAGGGAGAGTTGGCAGGCTCCGAGGGCGCTCGGCGACTCGTTGCATCTGCTCGTTGAGAACTCGACCGCGCTCGTGCGCTCGACGGCGCGTGAGATCGCCGCGCGCAGGTCCGCTGACGTCGTGCCCATCGAAGAAGCAGTCGTCGATGCTTCGCGGGAGCGCAGTGGTGCGCCAACCGCGCTCGCGCAGGCGATCGCCAACTCGCGCGGCATCGTCGCGCTCGATGCGATCGAACTCGGGCTTGCCTCACCGCGCGGCGGGCGCCCCGAGATTCCCCCGGGCGGCCATCGGGCAGAGTTCGACATCGCCACAAGCCAACCACTCTCGGAGCGATGGGGAGCCCGACTCTCTGCGCTCGATCCCGCGCAACCGAGCGCGTACCTCGAATTGGCCGAAGAAGTGTTTGCGCAGTCGGAAGAGAGTGATGCGAGAGACCTTGCGAGGCAACTCGCCTCGATTGCCGGAGCGCTCGATGCCGACGGCCTCGGGAGTTCGGCAGCATCACTCATGGCGGCGCTCGAGAACCCGTCGGCAGGGGGAATGCGCGAGGGGAGTTCGCGCTGGCAGGCAGTCGCGCGACGTTGGTCACGGGGTCGGGGAAGGGAAGGGGACTCCGGCCTCAATCTCGTGACTTCGGCGACGGCTTCCGAGCGGGCCGCCATCGTCGAAGCACTCGCCCAGTGGCGGCGCGGCTACGGAAGGCGGGCGACCGATCGGCTCAGGGATCCACGAACGCGCGCGCTCTTCGAGAGATTGATGGCCTCGGTCCCTGGCTCAAGCGCGGAGTTCGATCGACTTGCGGCGCAGCATGTCAGCGGCAAGCCCCCGGTACTCAGCGCAGCGGTCCTTGATGCGGTGCTTCGTCTGGAGCGCGCCTTGTTGGTTCCCGAGAGTGCGTCGTGGGCCGATGCGCTCGCTGTCGGTGGTGGCGCCGCGTCCATCGACGCGCCCATCGGCACTCCAGAAGAGATATTCGGAGTCGATCCCACGTTGGCCCGCTGGCGCAGCGGACGATGGGTGCGATCAGACGTGGCGTCCTCGGCGCTCGCGCCAACGCCCGTCAGCCCTTCGGCAGCGCCCCCTCCAAGTCGGCGATGAGGTCATCGACCCGCTCGATGCCAACAGAGAGGCGCACGAGGGAGTCGCTGATGCCAAGCGTCGCGCGCTCGGCGGGGGGAACGCTGGCGTGGGTCATGATCGCAGGATGCTCGATGAGGCTCTCGACGCCGCCAAGGCTCTCAGCGAGGGCGAACAGGTGCACTTTCTCGAGGAATGCGCGGCTCTCGGCGAGGCCACCCTTGAGGAAGATCGTGATCATCCCGCCGAATGCAGGTGAGCCATTCAAGCGCATCTGCTTCGCCGCGAGGGCATGGTGGGGATGCGATGCGAGTCCCGGATAGACGACTCGCTCGACAGCGGGGTGCTGCTCCAGCCACTTCGCGATCACCATCGCGCTCTCGCAATGCCGCGCCATCCGCAGTCCCAGTGTCTTGGCGCCGCGCAGGGTGAGGTACCCGTCGAAGGGCCCCATCACGCTGCCGATGGCGTTCTGCATGAAGCGGAGTTTCTCGGCAAGATCCTTGCGCCCGGTGACGAGGCATCCGCCGACGACATCGCTGTGGCCTCCGATGTACTTCGTGACCGAGTGCATGACGAGGTCGATCCCCAGTTCAATCGGTCGCTGGAGGATGGGCGATGCAAAGGTGTTGTCGACCGCGGTAATCGCGCCCACGGATTGTCCCGCCGCCGCGATCGCCGCGATGTCCACGATCTTGAGCGTCGGATTCGACGGTGTTTCCGCCCAGATGAGCGCGGGACGGTGTTGCGCTGCCGCGTGCGCGACCGACTTCGCGTCGCTCAAGTCGGCGAAGACGACCTTCAGCCCTTGTGACCGACGGCGCACCCGCTGCAGCAGTCGGTTCGTGCCGCCGTAGACGTCGTCCATGCAGAGGATCGTCGCACCCGAGTCGAAGAGTTCGAGCGCCGTGCTGATCGCCGCGAGACCGCTGGCGAACGCGAAGCCTCCGCAGGTGCGGTCATCGCTCTCAGAAAGTCCGCTCGACTCCAAGTTCGCGATGCACCTCTCGAACGCAAACCGCGTCACATTGTGGCTGCGCGAGTACTCGAACCCCTTGTGCACCCCCGGCGACTCCTGGACAAAGGTCGACGAGGTGTAGATCGGCGGCATGACCGCGCCGGTCGTCGGGTCAACCTGCTGTCCGCCATGGATGCAGCGGCTCTCAAGATGGAGGGTCGGGTCGTGCATCACCCGATCCTAGCCGTCGCCTCAGAAGGGGATGTCTTCCCCCTGAGTCGGCACGTGCTCTTCCGATGAGGGTGCGGAGTTTGGACGCGCCATCGGAGCAGACTCGCTCCGCTCGCCGCCGCCACCGCCGCCACCAGCACCACCGCCGCCACCACCGGGTCCGCCAACAAACTGGAAGGTCTCGACGACCACCCGCATCTTCGACCGCTTGCCCCCTTCCTTGTCCGTCCACTGGTCGAGCTTGAGCCGACCTTCAATGAACACCGGACGCCCCTTGGTGAGGTACTGCTTCATCACTTCCGCGGTGCGCCCCCACGCCTCGCAGTCGACGAAGGTGGTCTCTTCGCGCTCCTCGCCTTCCTTGGTGCGGTATCGCCGGTTCACCGCGAGGCCGATCTCCGCGACCGCCTGGTTTCCAGCGACATGCTTGAGTTCGATGTCCCGTGTCAGATTCCCCATCAAGAGGACTTTGTTGTAGCTCGCCATAGTGGTTTTCTCCTCGCCTGATCCTAGCGAGCCCCCGACGCGTCCCCCCAAAACCGCCCGAATTTCCATCGCACAAAAAGTGGCTGCCGACCCCGTCCCGTCACTGATACAGCCCGCTCGTCCCTGGCGCGGCCGCGCATCACCCCGCGCGCGCGAGAAGCGCCTGCCACTCCTCGAGGACACCGAGCGATTGCGACCACTGCGTGACGTAGGCGCGGTCGACTTCCGCGCCCAAGATCCGCAGAATCCCGGCACTGTCGCGCAAGTGCTTGTCCGATCCGCCCATCTGGTAGTAGCGGAGCTTCATGAGGATGATGTCCTCCGGCGAAGCGACTGGAACGGAAAATCCGGCCTCCATCGGGATATCACGAATTCGCGCGAAGCGACTTGCGTTGAAGGCCGAGCTTTCGGGGATCATGAAGTCGACCTTCATCGCACTCGGAACATGAATCAGGTTGAACTGGCCGTGCGAGCGGATTGCGCTCAGCATGGCTTCCTCGCTCAGGTAGAAGTCCGGCCCCGGGAAGGCCTCCACCACCGCGCGCACGTGGTTCACCTGGACCTCCGCCACGAGATCCACATCGATCGTCGACCGATACTCGCCGTAGGCCATCGACCCCATGGACCCCGTTACGAAGTGCCGGACGCGGAGCCGCGTCAGCTCCTCGGAGACCCTGCGAAGCAGGTCACGCGGTCCCACAGCCCATCCTGCGAGCGACTTCCGTCTGCACCTCCGCATCCGACCAGTGCGGTCTCGCCGCGCGCACGATGAAGCCGATGCTCTCGCGCGCCTGGATCACCATCTGGTTCGCAAGTTCCCACTTCTGCGCTGCCGACAGAGCCTGCAGCGCCCGGACGGTGACCGGATCGGGAACCTCGATTCGGCGCGGGTCGATCGGCACGCCGACAGTCTAGGCGGCGCTGCGATCCACGCTCACAAACGAATGTGTGGCGAAACGTCCCTTCAAGGGCGGTTCTGCCACACGTCCGGGCAAGCAGCAGGGTCGTCGCCACGTGCCGCGATGATTCCCGCTCATGTTTCGAGGGGCGGCGGCTCGTACGCGGGTCGCTTGACAACCGTAGTCTATAGGATACAATCCCAGCATGCGCGTCAGGATGACGGCGGTCTACCGGGACTGGATCGACGGCCTGCGAGACCACAGGGTTCGCGCGAGGATCCAGGTCCGGATTGACCGGCTGGCTCACGGCAATCCCGGAGCGCATCGCGCCCTCGGCGGGGGGCGACAAGTCGACCCAGCGCCGCGACGGCAGCCTCGCCATCGAACTCGCCCGGAATCTCTAGGAACCTCTCGGAAACACCATGCCACGCACTCCACGCACTCCACGCCCGTCACGCACCCCTCGCAGCACTCCCCGCAGAGAGGCTCGCAGCACCCCCCGCAGCGACGCCCGCCGCCCGAAGCGATCCTCCGCGAAGCCCGCCGCGCGTGTCCCCCTCCATACACGCACCGTCGTCTACGACGTCGCCAAGCAGCTTCGCACGCCGAAGGAAATGGCCGCGTACCTCGAGGCGTGGCTCATCGAGGCTCCGGAGGATGCCGCAGGCATCGCGCGTGCGCTGGGAGACATCGCACGGGCGTGCGGCATGAGCAAGGTTGCACGTCAGACGGGACTGAGCCGCGAGAGCCTCTACAAGGCGCTGAGCAACGACGGCAACCCGAGCCTCGACACGATCCTGCGCGTGGCCCGCGCGGTCGGTGTGCGATTTCACGCATCGGCAGCGTGAGGATTGGATTCGTCGCGCGCGACGCGCTTGCGTTCAGTGATCCACGCTCTCGACGAATGTGTGGCGAAACAACCCTTCAAGGGCCCTTTCCGCCACACGTCCGGGCAGACAGTGAGACTCAGCCTTCGATCGGCGCTGGCGGACGAGACTCGCCTTCGCTCTCGGCCGCCTCGGCCTCTTGCCGACGGAGCTTCGACTCCATCACGAGCCGTGCCTGACCCTCGGCGTCGGACATCTGCTCGGCAGAGAGATGGTCGGCCTTGGTGATGAGTGATCGCAACAGGCGCTCCGACAGCACGCAGTCGCGCTCGATGGCGACGAGTTGCGAGGTGGGGGCCTTGAAGTATGCGAGGAAGTAGACGCCGCGCTTGTTGCCCTTGATGTCGTAGGCCAGTCGTCGCTCGTCCCACTTGACGAGGCTGACGATCTCGCCGCCGTGGCGCGTGATGCACTCACGAACATGGTCGGCGGCGCCGGCGAGGTCGGCGGTGGCGGATTGCGGGAAGAGGAACATCCCCTCGTACTGGCGGATGATGGTCTTGGATTCGATTGTGGACATGGTGACTCCTATGCGTGTGAGACGTGAGTTCGTCAGGGACCAGCGGTCCCTGTGGTGGTTGACGGTGCGGACCCCTCGGCACTTGCGGCAGAGCGGCGATTGAAGCGATTCATCGTGGCGGAGATGCCTGAGCAGCACCACGCCTCCACGGCTTGCGCAGCAAGGTCGATCCCCTCTGCAGCGAGCGGTTCCTGTTCAGAAGTGAAACGGCCCAGGACATAGTCCGCCTGGGGAATTCGGCCGGGAGGATCAATCCCGATGCGACAGCGATTCCACTGCGGCGAGCCGAGCGCACCGAGAATGTCGGCGAGGCCGTTGTGGCCTCCCGCACCGCCGTCGGCGCGGACGCGGATCGTCCCGCAGGGGAGGTCGATGTCATCGGCGACGACCATGAGATCGCGCGCGGCATCGAGCTTGTAAAACCCGACCGCCTCGGCGACGCTGCGTCCCGAGCAATTCATGAAGGTCGTGGGCCTGAGGAAGAGGACCTTCTCCGTGCCGATCTCGCCTTCGAGCGCGAGCGCCTGGAATCGCGAGCGCGCCACGGTCCGCGTGGGATCGACGAACCGGCGAGCCAGCGAGTCGATCGCCTCGAACCCGACGTTGTGCCGGGTGCGCGCGTATTCGGGTCCTGGGTTGCCGAGTCCGACGACGAGTTTCATGGTGATCTTCCGAAGCAGCGGGGGAGAACCCCTTACTTCTTCTTCTCCTCTGCGGCGGGGGCGGCCTTCTTCTTGTCGTCGGCACCCGCGACTGCGCCTTCTTCCTTCTTGGCGGTGAGGACTTCGGGTTCGGCCGTCGCAGTCGCAGTTGCGGCTTCGCCTGCTGCTTCCTCGAGCACGACGACGACGCGCGCGAGCGCGGCGTGCGGGTTGCTCATGGCGGTGACTCCCGGCGGGAGCTTGAGTTCGGAGACCTGCATGAGGTCGCCGGCCATATGCGTGAGGTCGATTCGGATCGACTCGGGGATGTCGCGCACCTTGCAGCGGACCTGGAGTTCGGCAATGTCGTGGGTGAGCACGCTGCCGATCTTCTTGGCCGCCTCGGGGACACCGATGAAGTGGAGGCCGACGCTGACGGTCACCTCTTCATCGAGATTGACGCGCGTGAAGTCGATGTGCACGACGTCGTCGCCGAGCCAGCCGAATTGGAGGTCCTTTACGAGGCAGGTCTCCTTGGCGCCGCCCTCGAGGCACAGCTCGAAGACGTGGAGTCCGCGCTTCAACGCGGAAAGAACCCCCTTGGCTTCAACGCAGATGGCGGTCGGCTTGGTGCCGTGTCCGTAGATGATCGCGGGCAGGCGACCCGTTGCGCGCAGGCGCTTCGAGTAGCGAGAACCCATTCGGTCGCGGGGCTTGACTTCAAGGACGGGGACTTCGTGGCTCATGAGATGGCTCCAATGCTCAGTGGTGAACTATCGCTTGACCCCTGCGCCGAGCGAGAAGAGCGCAGAGATGGACTGGTCGTGGTGAATGCGGTGCACGGCTTCGCCGAGCAGTTGCGCAACGGACAGAACGGTCAATTTCTCGGCGAGCGACTTGGTGCGCTGCCCGTCGGGAACGGTGTTGGTGCAGACAATGCGTGAGATCGGGCTCTCGAGGATTCGCTCGCAGGCCATGCCGACGAAGAGCCCGTGGGTGCACGCGACCTGCACGCCCTTGGCGCCATGCTCCATCACGACCTTGGCGGCTTCGCACACGGTTCCCGCGGTCGAGATGAGATCGTCGAACATGAGGACGGTGGTGCCCTCGACATTGCCGATGAGATTCTTCACCGACACCTTGGAGCCCGAGTGGCGGCGCTTGTCGATGATGGCGAGGTCCGCGCCCAGGAGGTTCGCGTACATGTTGGCGACCTTCACATTGCCGACATCGGGGGAGACGATGGTGAGTTCTCCGAGTTCCCCGCGGAGGCGCCGGAAGTGGTCGCTGATCACCGGCGACGCGGAGAGATGGTCGACAGGAATGTCGAAGAATCCTTGGATCTGCGCGGCATGGAGATCCATGCACAGGACGCGCTGCGCTCCCGCCGTGGTGATGAGATTGGCGACGAGTTTCGCGGTGATGGGCACCCGCCCCTCGTCCTTGCGGTCTTGCCGTGCGTAGCCGAAGTAGGGGATGACCGCGGTGATGCGACGGGCGCTCGCCCGCCGGAGGCAGTCGATGTACACCAGCAGTTCCATCAGGTTCTGGTTGACGGGCTCGGAAGTCGACTGCACCACGTAGCAGTCGCGCCCGCGCACATCCTCGTCGAGCTTGACGAGCAACTCACCGTCCGGGAAGAACGAGGTCTGGGCGCTCCCCAAGGGGAGTCCCAAGTGATTGCACATCTCTTGGGCGAGCGCGCGACCCGCGCTGCCGGCAAAGATCTTGAGCTGTTCACGGTCCGATGCACTCATCGTGTGGCCTCCGTCGAGCAGTTGCAGGTCCGATCATGGGATTGATGGCGGGCAGTTCGTTCGCTGAGAATCGCGGAGACCTCCGCGAGTTGCGCGGGAGTGTTCACCGACAGCACCTCTTCG
>CANETX010000025.1 GCA_947441435.1 Planctomycetaceae bacterium | reverse complement strand
TAGATGAACGGGGTCCTTCGCCACAGATCGACCTCGGCGACGGCGAGGAGAGTCGCAGGAAGCGTCAGGAGGATCGCACACAGGATCGCAGCGACGGTCAGCACAACGCGGCGGGAGAGAATCGCCATCACCGCCGCTCCGAGGGCGAGCGCCGCGCCGATGCCCCCTGCCGCAGCCGCCATGACGATCGAGTGGACCGCCCCGCGCGCATGGATCTGTGTGAAGGTTCGCTGCTGCGATGACCCGGCCATCTCAAGCGTGAGGAGTGCGATGGGCAGAACCGTGAAGACGAGGACAACAAGGGCGATCGGGATCCCGCGTCGTGGACGGCTCCCTCCCTCGTCCGCCGCTGCGGGGCGCACGCGGGGGAGTGCTCGCATGAGCATTCCGAACGAGAGCGCGACGGCGATGACTCCGACTGCGAGCGCCGGCCCTCCCGCCGCGATCACCGCGCGAGGCGCCGCCCCCGCTGCGTCCATCGCGCGCAACTCCGACGCGACCGTCAGCGTCTGCGCGACATCGAACGAAGTCGTTTCTCCGAGGAGCATCGCGACGATGACCAATGCTCCGAAGGCCAACGTCCCACGATCGCCGCGCCAGGCCGCCGCCACTCGATCTCGCCATCGCGGCGACTCGAGCGCCAAGAGATCGCGCGTCGCAGCCTCTCGGGGCGACGGACGCAATGCCACCGCCACTGCGACGAGCGGCCATGTCCACGCAACCAGTGAAACCGCAAGTCCCATCTCCCGAAGGCTTGCCACCCAATCTCCGCGGATCGCGGCATCGGCGATGGCGTTGCCGGGACGCACCACCCGCCACCAACAATAGAAGGTCGCCCACGCGGGGACGATCGCCGCTGCCACGACCATGGCCCACACCCATGGCGCGCCGCCGCGCAAGACTCGGCCCAGCGGCCAGCCCACGAGGGTTGCCCCAATGGCGATCGACACTGCCCAACCCATCGAGTGCCACCAGAGTTGCGCGGCAGGAACCTCAGCGACACTGGTCTTGCTCCCCCCCGCCGTCGCAAGAAGCGTCGCCACCGCGAGGAGCGGAGGCAGAGACACGAGCCCGAACGCGATGACTCCCGGCAGGGCGAGCGCCTCGACGGCGCGCACCCGAAGTCGCGTCACCGGTTGGCTCCGCCGAGGCACGCTGCGCGGAGTGCCGCAACCGCTGCCTCAGCTCCATCGAGCGCGATGAACTCGTCGAAGTACACGCAGTCGGGTGCTGACTCGATCACCTGCTGTCCGGCAGCGACGACTCCCGCGCTCACCAGGAGCGGAAGCCCCGCCGGCGGGCTGACTTCTCTGGCTGAGGCGACGTCCAGACCCTGAGGCACAAGGTTTCCGCTTCGCGACTCATGAAGCCATCTCGTGACCTTGGCGCTCAAGAGAAAGTCCATGAGCGCACTCGCTTCCTCGGCGTGAGGGGCATTCGCGATCAGTGACACCGTGTTGGGAATCAAGAGAGGACCAGCGCCCTCTCCCGGCTCCTCGCGTTGCCGGATTGCCACGACACCGAGAGACGCACCGTCACTTGCAAAGGCGTAGAAATCATCCGAGTCGGTGAGACCGAAGGCGGCCTCGCCGCGGACGACCGCATCGACCACCGCAGCATTGCCTCCGTTGACAAGGAGCGGCTTGTTCGCCGCGAATCCGTCGAGCCACTCCGCATATGCGCCGGGCGACTCGCGCTCGAGCGCGCCTGCGAACACCGCCACATGGCCGCGGGTCGTGCCGAATCTCGGATCGGCGATCGCAACTCGGCCAACGAGTCCCTTCGCAGCAATCGCCATCATCGAACGCGGGACGCTCTCGATGCCGCTGCGGCTGGGATCGAAGACGAGCACGCGCATCCGAGGCGCGAACCCGTACCACCTTCCCGCCTCGCCGTGGAGCGGTTCGGGCAGCGCGTCCGCGCGGCGACTCCGCCACGGCGCGGTGATCCCCTCCCGTCCGAGCTCCGCTGCCGCGAGGCACTCGCTTGACCAGAAGACATCCGCGCGGGGCGACTCGCGCTCCTGCCGGAGCATCCCCGCCAGCGCGACCGATTTCGACTGCTCGCCGTCGAACCGCGCCTGCACCTCGATCCCAGTTTCCGCCGTGAATGCCGCGAGAATGGGGCGGGCGACTGCCTCGTCCGCGCTCACATACGCAACGACCACTCGCGCCGGAAGGGCGTCGCCGGGAACCGATGTTTGCTCGGGAGCCGTCGGATCATCACACGCGGCCGATGCGAGCGCAGCGACCACCACGAGACCCACTCTCCCCCATGCCGATGGTCGCGATCGCAAGGGCGAGTGCACGTTGAGTTCCGAAGTCGCAGATCACTTCGATGGAGGAGCCGGCTTGGTCGCGGGCGGGGGTGGCGGCGGCTGCTGCGCTCCGTCCTTCGCCCCCTTCTCGTCGATCTTCTTCTTGATATCGCCGAAGTACCGCTTGTGCACATCGCGCAGGTGGGCCGGAACGGGATCATCTTCCGTCCCATCCTCGTAGCCGGTGCCGATCTCACCTGAGAGCGCCTCGACAGCCGTGCGGCTCGCGCCCTGCAGTGGCGGCGCATCGACGAGTTGGCGCGCGATGATCTCTCCCCCTTCGACGGCGACCTTTTCCTTGCGCGACTTGGTTCCGGTGGCCGTCTCGCGCTTCGAGCGCTCTCCGCCCATGGCCTGTCCCGAATTGGCGTTCATCCTCGACGAGGGGGAGACCATGTCGCTGGGGCTGTGGCACGATCCCTGACACGCGCTGCGGCACGCTTCCGCGTCCTTCATCATTTCGTTGAGCATCTCCATGTCGCTGAGGGATTCGGAGGCTCCCTTGCAGGCGCTTGCCGACCCGTCCTTCGCGGCACCAGGGTTCTTGCACTGGCTCGACATGGACTTGCACGCCTGCGCAACTTGATCGAGCTTCTGGCCAGCCGCCTTCTGAGCGGCGAGTGCCTTCCGGAGCGCGTCCTTCTGCGACTCGTTGAGTCCCTTCGCGTTGTCGATCGCGGACTTCGCCGCGTCGGGGTTCTTCGCAAGGTCCCCGTCGAGCCCCGCCGCCTCGAGCGCCTTCTTGAGCGCCTCGCGTGAACTCGCCGCCTCCGAGAGTTGCTTCGCGAGTTCGTCGAGACGCTTGCCGAGTTCTTCACGAGCCTTTGGATCAAGATCCCCGCTCGCGATCTCCTTTTCCAACTTCTCAAGGGCCGCCTTGGCCTTCGACGGATCCCCCTGCTTGAGTGCCTCCGCGAGGTCCTTCAGTGGAGATCCTTCCGCAGGCTCCACTCGGCTCAGCGCCTCCTTCATTGCCTCGAGTTGCTGCGCCTTTTCGGAGTTGAGGATCTCGTCGAGGCGCTTCGCCATGTCGTTGACCTGACGGGTCGTCTCGCGCCGCACGTCGTCGGGAGTCTCGACCTTCTCCTCGGCGCGTTCGCCGATGGTCGACTTCTGATCGGCGAGTTTCGCCATCTCCTGCGAGAGTTGGGGGTTTTCGTCGATGCGCGCTTCGACCGTGTCGATTTGCACCTTGGAGGACTCGCGCGCTGCTGCGATCTCCGCCGCGGCGTCGTCTGCGTTTGCCGTGCGCGTCGGACTCCATCCGAATGCCGGGAGAAACACCCACACGGTGACCGCGGCGGCGAAACACGCCGGACCGATCCACCAACGTCGTGGCGGCGAGATCGGGATCGCTTGGGAGAGGCCAACAACTACTCTCCTGTCGCCGGAGATTCGAACTCCCTCTTCGATCGCCGCTCGCGCAAACGGGTCGGTGCGTGCTGCGACCGCGACGGCAGTCGAGAGCCGGTCATGCAACCCGAGCCGCACATCGACAAGTGACGCGACCGCGACATCGTTTGCGTGATCACGCCGGGCTCGGGCCACTCTGACGAGCGACCATCCGCCCACGGCTGCGAGCGCGAAACCGAGGCCGACAATCAGCCATCGCGTGCCCGCAGCTGGGTCCGGCGCCCACTCCGTGGGAACGACCTTTGCCAGTACGGCAAGGCAAACAAGGCCAATGCCGATCCCCATGGAGCTGCGGGTGGCGGCGTCGAGTGCCACGCTCGCAAGGAGCCGGCGCCTCGCAAGACTGATGATGCGCTCAATGGGAGACAGGGGCAGCATGTCGCGGAGAACTCCTCCTCCTCCTAAGATAGCGCGAATGCGCCCCTCAGCCAATGTTGTCGCGTCGATCGCCGCTGCTCTCTTCTGCGTTGGTGGATTCACCCAGGCCCAAGCGCCGGCGGACGACGACGTGACGAAACCTGCGGGCGCAGTCCGCTCGTCGGCCTCAGATGCGAAACTCGTCGAGGCGGAGAAGCGGATCGCCGACCTCGAAGCGAAGGTGCGTGCCCTTGAGTCGGTCTTGGCCGATCGTCCGGTGGCAGCGGAGGCGGCGGAGACTCGGCCATCACCGGCCACGAACTTTTTTGCGGTCACCCCGGATGCCGCGCCGACCTCGGGGGACTCGGCGCCGGTTGACATCATTGTTGAACTCGCCCCCGCGCCAAGAGTTGAGCCGCTGGATCCCTTCGCCAATCCGCAGGAGCTCATGCAGGAGATCGAGCACCGTTATGTCGAGCGGTTCGGATCGACTGCCCCGGCTTCTATCGGGAGTGCTCCCGCACTCGACTCGTTCGGCGAAGAAGTTTCGCTCTGGGTGTCTCGGCAGAATGCGCTCTTGAGCCAACCCGTTGATTGGTTGGTGCGGGTGGTCCGCGTCGAACCCTCTCGGACGACCGCATCGCGCGTCGTTGTCGTGTGCCGCGGGCTCGCAGCGGACCAGGCCAGCGAACTCAGCAACGATTTCCGTGTTGAACTCGACGGCGAATCGACACGGGCGCTCCTCCGGGAGCACCCCCCAACTGCGGCTTTCCGCGTCAAGGGGACCTTCGATCCTGAACTCGCTTTCTCCGCCGACCATGCGGAAGCGGGACCGTGGCATCGCTCGGGACATTTCGTCGGACCATTCTGCGTCTCGAAGTGGACGGTGATCGGCGACTCGCTCGAGCGCGCGGAGGCGCCGGTGGCAGACGCTTCCCCAGAGGTTGCTCCTACTCCAGAAGAGAATCCCGCCGAACCGACTCCCTCCGAACCCGCGCCCGAGGTCGCACCGGAAGAGCCCGCTGCGCCGACCGAGGAGGAGCCCGAGCCGATGGCGATGCCGGAGGACACGGCAGCTTCCGACGCCGCAGCGGAAGCCGCGGGCGTGGCAGCACGAGCCGCAGCGGAGGCGGAGGCCGAAGTTGAGGCTGCGCGAGCTGCTGCCGAAGAGGAGAATGCACGGCTCGCTGCTGCTGCGCAAGCCGAGGCCGACGCAGCGCGACTCGCCGCCGAAGAAGAGACCGCACGCCTCGCCGCTGCCGAAGCGGAAGCTGCACGAGTCGCCGCCGAAGAAGAAACCGCACGCCTCGCCGCTGCCGAAGCGGAAGCTGCACGAGTCGCCGCCGAAGAAGAGACCGCACGCCTCGCCGCCGCCGAAGCGGAAGCTGCACGAGTCGCCGCCGAAGAAGAGACCGCACGCCTCGCCGCCGCCGAAGCGGAAGCTGCACGAGTCGCCGCAGAAGAAGAGACCGCACGCCTCGCCGCTGCCGCGCAGGCCGAAGCCGAAGCGCGCGCGAGGGACCCACTCGCGAATCTCTCAACCAACGGCCGCAAGATGGTCGACCGCAGCACGAGCCAACTTGCGCAGACGACAGATGCGGCCACAGTCGCGCAGCTCGTGAAGGGATACGAGTCGCGCCTCAAGTCCGCGAACGCGGACATCAAGCCCGCGATCGAAGTGATGCTCAACAATGCGCGCACGCGACTCGACCAACTGAACTCGTCGGGCCAAGCGCCCACCGTTGCGCCGACCGATCCGTCCAAGGATGCGGCGACGGCGTCCACTCCGAAGTGACCGCGCAGTAGGGACGAGGCAGACCCATGGAACCCGAAGACAATGTGTGCTTGTGCTTCAAGGTGAGCCTGCGCAAATTGGTGACGCACCTCGAAGTCCAGACGCCCCGCTGTGCAAGTCAGATGTCGGAGTGCTTCGGGGCCGGCACCGGTTGCCACTGGTGCGTTCCCTTCCTGACCGAACTCCATCGGCGATGGCAACAGGGGGCGCCGCTCGAAATGGCTGAGGGCCCCGAGGAGTATGCAGCTCGCCGCGTCGACTACAAGCTGGCCAAGAAGGCCGCTGCGACCCCTGCGGTTCCGGCCCCCGGTGCCCCCGCCCCGCCGATTCCACCGGCGAGTCCCCCGTCCGTTTGATTCTGAGACTCAGTCTCAATACCATGTCGCGATGGCGGACGGCAGGCCCACTCGAATCCCTTTGAGCCAACTTGCTCGCGGCCAGCGCGCCCAAGTCGAGTGTTCCGCGCTCGATTCGCTCCCCTCTGAACATCGATGCCTGCTCGCAGCGATGGGGCTCGGCGAGACCTGCGAAGTCAGGGTCTGCAGGACCGGCAGCCCCTGCATCGTGCAGATCGACCAGACCCGCCTCGGACTCGCACGGAGCGTCGCCGACAAGATCATGGTGACGCCGATCGCCGCCAAGTGAACCGACGCGGACCCCACCCGTGATTCCGCGCATCGCGCTTCTTGGAAATCCCAACACGGGGAAGAGCACGCTCTACAACCGGCTCTGCGGGCTGCGCACGAAGACCGCAAATTTCCCCGGCAGCACTGTCGAACATCAGAGCGGTCGGTGCGCTGTCGGCGACCGGGGAGAGGTCGAACTCATCGACTTGCCTGGCGTCTACAGCCTGATGTTGGAGATCCCCGAGAGTCGGCTCTGCCGCGACTGCCTCGAAGGGCGCATCGGCGATCGCAGGCCCGATGCGGCCCTCCTCGTTCTTGACGCCACCAATCTCCCGCGCAACCTGCAGTTCGCGGCGAGCGCGCTCGCCCGCGGACTACCGACGGTCGTCGCGATCAACATGATCGACGTCGCGCGTGGTCGCGGGCTTGCGCTCGATGAAGCGGCGGCGACGACCCAACTCGGCGTCCCCGTCATCGCGATCTCGGCACGAACCGGCGAGGGACTTGATCGCCTGCGTCAGGCGCTCGCCGCTGCGGGGACACCAACGGCACCACGACCCTCCCCGCGCACTCCGTACCCGCACTCGCAGGTCGGTTCTCCCGAGAGCATGCGCTGGTCTGCGACGGTTTTCGACGCGATCGCGCGCCACTCAGCCGACCCGGCCCCGGACGACTCCTCGCTCCACGATCGACTCGATCACGCGTTCACCCATCCCGTCGCCGGACTGCTCACCTTTGCAGCGGTGATGACCCTCCTCTTCGCCGCTATCTACTGGCTGGCGCAATTCCCGATGGATGCCGTCGATTCGACCTTCGGCTGGGTCTCCGTCAATATCGTCGATGTGATGCCCGCCGGGACCCTGCGGGATCTCTTCGTGAATGGCATTGTCGGCGGCGTCGCTGCGACCGTCGTCTTCCTGCCGCAGATCGTGCTGCTCTTCTTTCTCCTCGCCCTGCTTGAAGACTCCGGCTATCTCGCGCGAGCGGCATTCGCGGTCGACCGCGTGATGCGCCGTGCGGGCCTTCCCGGCCAGGCGTTCATGCCGCTGCTCTCGGCCCACGCCTGCGCCCTGCCCGCGATCCTCTCGGCACGAGTCATTCCGAATCCGCGAGACCGCCTCGCGACGATCCTCATCGCCCCGTTCATGAGTTGCAGCGCTCGCGTGCCCGTGTATGTCCTCCTCACGAGCCTCCTCTTCGCGGGGGAACCGCTGCTGGCCGGGATCGCCTTCACCTCGTGCTACGTCCTCGGGGCGCTCGCGGGGCTCGTCACCGCGAAGGTCTTGCGGGCGTCACTGCTGCGCGGTCCGAGTTCGCCGATGGTGCTGGAACTTCCGGCATACCGCTGGCCCAGCCTGCGCACGGCGGTCGGCGTGGCCATCGAACGGGGAGTGATGTTCCTGCGCAACGCGGGAAGCGTGATCCTCGCCATCGCGATCGTGATGTGGTGGTTGAGTGCGTACCCCAAGGCATCACCCGATCCGGCGAGCGTGGCGCTGCACGATCGCGCCGTGCAGCTCGCGCCGAGTGACCCCGCGGCGGCAGCAGACCTCGAGGCTGACGCCACGCGCCTCGACGAACGCCATCAGCAATCGGAGTCATTTGCTGGGCGCGTCGGGCGGACTCTGGAACCAATCTTCGCCCCCATCGGCCTCGATCGCCAGTTGACCGTCGCGGTCTTGACGAGTTTCCTCGCACGCGAAGTCTTCACGACGACCGTCTTCGTCCTCGCAGGCGCCGGGAGCGAGGGGGACGCCGCCGACTCAGGAACCCTGGCGCGCGTACGCACCGCCACCCGCGACGATGGCACACCGCTCTTCACCAAGCCGACGGCGGCTTCGCTGCTCGTCTTCTTCGTTCTCGCGATGCAGTGCCTCCCCACTCTCGTCGTCGTCGCGCGTGAGACAGGTTCGTGGCGATGGCCACTCGCTCAGCTTCTCTACATGACGCTCCTGGCGTATGGTGGCGCGCTCCTCGTGTACCGCCTGTTTGAGACAGCATGAGCGCGTTCCCCCTCACCGACTGGCAATTCTGGATCGCGAGCCTGATCGCGGCCGTCGCGGTCTACTGCGTCGTGCGACCGCTGATCCCCCGGCGCAGCTCGAACCGCGCGTGCCCGAAGTGCCCCGAAGGCACGAAGCCCGCCGCGACTAGTCGCAAGGCGAAACTCACTGTGGAAGGATCGCCGCCCGCCCCCCGCCGCGCCGCCCGCGGACGCTAGAAGCGCTTGTGCGCGGGGCAATCTTCCGGTGCCCTCATGCCCATGATGGCCCGAATGATGGCGAGGTCGCTCGCTTGCGTGACCTTCATGTTGCGCATCTCGCCATCGAGGACGAGCACGCTCTCGCCGAGTCGCTCAACGAGTGACGCCTCATCCGTTGCACCCTGCGGGTCCACTTCGGCGTAGGCCCGGCGGATGAGCGCCACCTCGAAGATCTGCGGAGTCTGCGCGGCGACGAGGCGCGTACGGGGAACAGTCTCGATCACCCTGCGACCGCGAACTCCTTCGCGGCCGGAAGTGCCGAGGATCGCATCGGCGACCGCATCGTCGGTCGCGGCCGAGAAGGTCTCCTCCGAAACGCGCTTCACAGTCGCATGGATCGGCTCCGCCGGAATCACGGCGGGGGCGACACGCGCGGCCTCAAAGAGTTTGGACAGCAGCGCATCGCTGATGCCCGGGCGTGCCGCGTCGTGGATCGCGACGTGTGTCGCATTCTCGGGGACCGCCTCCAGCGCCTTCTTCACTGTCTCCGAACGCTCGGAGCGACCGCCCTCGACAATCACCGCTCCGTGGAACCCGAGTTGCGCACCGAACCGTGCGCGAAACTCATCGAACGAGTCGGGCGGGGCCGCCACGATGATCCGGCACACTTCCTCGCGCTTCGTGAAGGCTTCGACGGTGCGAAGCAAGAGTGGCCGCCCTCCGAGATCCTGGCCGAGCTTGTCTCCACCGAATCGCGTGGACTGTCCGGCGGCGGGAATGATGACGGCGATTCTCAGGTCGCTCATGTGGTCCTCGATGGCCCCTCGGGGGCGAGTGAACGGAGACTCTGGGTGATGGCCGCCTCATGGAGGCGCATGCTGACTCGGTCGAGATGCTCCTTGGCCCGCTGGAACGCGTCGGCATCGACTGCGTCGACATCCGCGCGCCCCCGCGCAACCCATCCCTCGACTTCCGCGAGGGCTGCGTCGAGTTCCGCGAGGTATGGCCCGTCAAGATCGCCCCGCGCGCGCCCGAGAGCATCGCGGATCCACTTCATGTCGAGCTCGCCGTGGACGCACAAGTCGACCACCCGGTGACGGTGCATGTCGGCGCGCGCGTGGGTCACGCTCTCGGCTTCGAGTCGCGCCACCTCATCGGTGGTGAGACCGTAGGTGGGGACCACTTGGACGCCCGCGCGGCAGCCGCTGCGACGTTCGACGGCGTCAACGCGCAGCACTCCGTTGGCGTCGACGAGGAACTCCACCTCGACTTGCGGAATCCCTGCAGGCATGGGAGGCAGACCACCGAGGTCGAACCGGCCGAGCGATCGGCAATCGGCGACCATCTCACGCTCTCCCTGCAGGATGTGGATCGCGACCTTCGTCTGATTGTCGACGCTCGTCGTGAACATCTCTCTCGCGCGCGTCGGAATCCCCGCATTGCGGTGGATCAGTTTGGCGAAGGCGCCCCCCGCCGTCTCCATGCCGAGGGAGAGCGGGATGACATCGAGCAGCAGGAGATCGCGCCGTCTCCCTTCAAGGATCGCTCCCTGCACCGCAGCGCCGAGCGCAACCACCGTGTCCGGATCGAGCGCGGTGTACGGCTCGAGCCCAAACCGCTGCGCGACGGCTCGCCGCACCAGCGGCATCCGTGTTGATCCGCCGACGAGAACGACTCTCTCAATGGACACTTGACCGGCGTCGCGAATCGCACGGTCGCAGCAGGCAATCGCGCGCTCGATGAAGGGCGCCGCGAGTTGCTCGAGTTCCGCGCGGGTGATCGTCCGCGCCAACGTGGTGCCATCCACATCAATGGCGACTGCGCTCTCGTCGCGTCCACTGAGCGCGATCTTGGTGGCTTCGGCAAAGTCCCGGATCCCCTGACGCGCGGCCGGCTCCACTTTGAGCGCAGCTGCGGAGTGCTCCTGGGCGCGTTGGCGAATCTCCTCAATGAACACCGCCGCCAGCGCCTCGTCCACATCGTCACCTCCCAACTGCGTATCCCCTGCCGTCGCGATGACCTCGAAGAGATCCGCAGACCCCTCAGATGCCCCAGCGGTCACGCGCAAGATGGACACATCGAAGGTCCCTCCCCCGAGATCAAACACCGCGATGGTCTGCGCGCCGCCGCCCCCGCGAATCCCGTACGCGAGCGCCGCCGCCGTCGGTTCGTTGATGATCCGGACCGGCTCAAGTCCAGCGAGATGCGCCGCATCCCGCGTCGCCTGCCGCTGTCCATCATCGAAGTACGCCGGGACCGTGATCACCGCGCGGCGCACTTGGGTCTCGAGATTCGTCTCTGCAATTCGCCTCAGATGGGACAGGATGACCGCGGCCACCTCTTGAGGCAAGTGAGCGGACCCTCCGGCCGAAATCGCCGCCAGTCCGCGCGTCCCCTCGACCACCACGTACTGAAACCCCCCTACAGCCTTTACCGCTTCGCGGGCCGAGCGCCCCATCAGGCGTTTCGCGCTCAGCACGGTGTCGAGCGGGAACTCGATGGCGTGCAGCCGCGCCTCCCTCCCGACTGCCGCAACCCGTCCATCGCGATAGCGGACAGCGGACGGAAGGAGCGCGTCGCCGTGGGCATCGGCGAGAACTCGGGGACCCGCCGCATCGCAATACGCGACGAGCGAGTTCGTCGTGCCGAGATCAATGCCGACAATCGGATCCGTCGCTCGCGGGGCCATCCTCGCGAAGTCTACGGGGGGCCGTGCGCCGCTCGGCGCGGCTGCGCTCCTCGGGGTCACGCTCTTCGAGGAGTTCCCGAAGGCGCACGATCGCGCGATGTCTCCGCGCACCGACGCAATTGGCATCACATCCGAGCCACTTCGCGGCGACTTGATTGGTGTGCTCGTGTCCCATGAGCACCATCAGGAGGTCGCGCTGCTTCGGGGGCAGTTCCGAGAGTGCCTGATCGATGCCAAGCGTGTCCGCCTCGGGTTCCCTCCGATGCGCTGGATCCACGGCATCGCGAGTCACCATTCGACCGAGGCGACCCGTCGTGACCGCTTCACGATCGAGCTGAGCGTGGACCTTCGCTCCCTCCTGCGAACGGGCGATTGCGCGGCGCACGCAGACGAGAAGGTAGGAGGGACTCAACATCGCTTCTGCGTCCGCAGCGGCATGTTCGGCACGCGCCAAGAGCCCAAGGAACACTTCTTGGATCGCATCCTCTACAACCGACCCCCGATGATGCCCTTGCAACAATCCGGCGATGCGTGCGCCGTGCTGCCTGTAGGCAGACTCCACGCGCGCGCGCCAGTCATCAATTGAACATGCACTCCACCGGTCGGACATCCGTCCTCCTCGCGAATCAGGTGCAGCGTAACCAGAGACATGCAACAATTCATAATCTTGTCACAAAGCATGTGAACTAGTTGTGGATTCCCTGCTTCTTTGCCAACACAACACCCGCGCAAGTGGCGACGGATCTTCGCTCGCGACCTTCGTCGCAAGTCTTTGTGCTACTTCAACTTGCCAGCTTCGGGGAGCCGGTCGAGTTGGCGCTCGAACCGCTGTTCGCTGAGCGTGCGAAGAAACGTCGCAATTGTGTGCACTCCCGACTCACTCCCCAGGAGCGACATCTGTGCTCTCCCCCCGTCCCAGGCGACCACGACATCAGCCAGTGATCCCGCCGACCGGTCCACGTGATCGCGCTCTGCCGTGCCAAACCACCCGGCATCGCCCGCGAGTTGCTTGAGAGTCGCACACTCCGCCTCCGACAACGCTCTCCCCCAACTCGTCTTGAAGGTGAGCGCGTCGACCCCCGCTCCGTAGCGGTACTCGCCGTCACACACAGTGAAGTACTCGTACTGCGAGGTCGCCGGAGTTCGAAGCCAGATCGCGAACGAGATCCCGCACGCTCCCGGCTCCAGCGGAATGCTTGGCAGGACGTTGCAGCCAACGATCGCAACCAAGGCCAGAACACAACTCAGCCTGCCCCCAATGCGCTTCACCCACACACTCACGGTGCGCTCGGAGCCGACTTGGGCGGAGAGTATGGCGGCGCCTTCGTGAACCCCGCGTAGGGATTGGGGCCAAAGTCATAGCGATGCGGAAGGTGCCGATCAGGGCTGCGATCGGTGGCCCATGCGAGCTCAGCGAGACCGCGCACGAGCGCGACCGCGTGCGGGTCGGGAAGCTCTGACGCCTTCGAGCGCCGCACGAACCACCAATCCGTCCCATCGGCGTGAAACCACAGCAAGTAGACAACTTCGTCGACTCCCGCCTTCACTGATCCGGGCCAGCTGTCGGGATTCGACGCCGATGGATCGAGCCACCCCTCGCGCTGCGCGAGTTGCCAGACTCCGTCGACCTGCTGCTCGTAGAGCCACCTCGTCGGCGCGGGGCGAGTCTCGAAGTCGAGGCTGTCGCCATAGTCGGCGTGGAGACTGCCATCGGCCAGGAGCGTGAATTTCCCCTGCCGGGCGTGCGCCATGGCGAGGTCTTTCACTCCAGAACCCGTGAGAATCGTCACATCGACGGCGAAGTCTGCGGGGGGCGCCACTGAGTCGACGCGCGTCTCTCGAATGTCAGTGCAACCCGCGAGGAGGAGCGCGAGCGCAAGATGCGCGCTAGGCGCGGCGCGAAACAGTCCGATCCGCATCGACGCAGAGTAACACGAGGCCAACCCGCTCGCGTGGGTTCCGTTACGCTTGAAAGCGATGAGGACGAGTGCTCGCTGGATCAATGCGTACCTGAATCCCCAAGTCTCCCCCGAGGAGCAGGCGAGGGCATTCACGGCGATCGGATTTCCCTGCGAGAGTTCGACCGCACTCCCTTCGGGCGATGTCCAACAGGAAGTCGAGACGACGAGCAATCGAGGCGACTGCCTCTGTCACCTCGGACTCGCCCGCGAAGTCGCGGCGGCGACTGGGGGCACGTTCGTCCCGCCGTCCGTGAAGCAGCGTGGCGCAACTTCCGCGATCACCGGACTCGCGATCGACAATCAGGATCCCGCGCGCTGTCCGAGATACACCGCGCGAGTCATCCGGGGGGTCAAGGTCGGTCCGAGTCCGGAGTGGCTCCGGGAGCGGCTCCTCTCCATCGGGCAGATTCCCCGCAACAACATCGTCGACTGCTCCAACTTCGTGCTCTTTGAGTGTGGACAGCCCACGCACACGTTTGACCTCGCGACGCTCAAGGGTGGCGCTGTCGAGATCCGCCCTGCGAGACCAGGCGAACGCTTCCTCCCGATCGGTGAGGGGGCGAAGGAGATCGCGCTCGCCGGCGGTGAACTCGTGATCGCCGACCGCGAGCGTCCCATCGCCCTCGCCGGAGTGAAGGGAGGCGCGCTAACGGCGGTCACTGCAGGAACCACCGATCTCCTCCTCGAGGCTGCGGCGTTCGATCCGATCGCCGTCCGCTTGACAAGTAGGCGCCACGGCATCGCGAGCGACTCGAGCTACCGTTTTGAACGCGGCGTCGCGGCCGGCGATGTCGATGCCGCTGCCGAACGGCTCGTCGATCTCATTCTTGAGACCGCCGGAGGCACCGCCTGCGACGGATCGGCGGAAGCCGGGATCCCGGTCGCCCCGGCACGGAGCGTCTCACTCCGGTTGGCGAAACTCCACGCGGTCATCGGTGTCCGGATCCGCCCGGAGGAAGTCATGCGGATCCTCGAGGCGCTCGGCTTCAAGCCGCAGAAGGAGCACGGGGTCATCTCCTGCACGATCCCTGCGCGGCGCCTCGACGTGACTCGCGAGATCGACCTCATCGAAGAAGTCATCAGGATCGCGGGCTGCGACCAGCTTGAGGTCACGGAGACCGTGGCCATCCGCCCCATCGGAAACCAAGTGCGCGTCACTGCGGTACGCAAGGGGCGCGATGCCCTCGCCGCAGCTGGCTTTGTGGAGACCGTCACGCACACGCTGATTTCTGAGCGCGCCGCAGCGCTCTTCGTCGCCCCGGGGCGCACCTGCCTGCGCACCGACGATGAACGCAGCCTCGGCGAACCGATCTTGCGCCCCTCGCTCTTGCCGAGCCTGCTTGCGACCCTTTCCCTCAACACCGACCGAGGCGTGACGTCCCGCAGATTCTTCGAGCACGCCGCGACTTTCTGGCTCGAAGGAGCGGCGCACCGCGAGCGGCGGACGATCTCCCTCGTCGTCGGCGACGAGAAGGACGCCGAGTGTGCGCTGCGAGCAGCGCGCGGTGCCGCCGAATTGCTCGCGCGCGTTCTCTGCGGCGCGGGGGCGAAGCTGCAAGTTGCGGCGGGATCCGAGGGCCCGTGCGCCAACGCGCGGACCGCGCTCCATCCGGCAGGGAAGATCACGGTTGACGGGCGAGAGATCGGCGCGATCGGTCTCGTCTCGTCCGAAGTGCTCAAGTCCTTGGGACTCGAAGGACCGATCGGAGCCTGCGAGTGCGACTGGGATCTGCTCAGCGCGGGCTACCCGCCGACTCCGCTCGCGCGGCCCTTGGCCACGCGCCCTCTCCTTGACCGCGACATCTCCATCGTCGCCGACGAATCGGTCTCCTGGAGCGCACTCAAGGCAGCGGTCATGGAGACGGCCCTCCCCCATCTCGAAGCGATCGAGTTCGTCGGCGTCTGGCGGGGAAAGTCCATCGCCAAGGGACGCAAGTCAGTGACGTTGCGCGTCGTGTTCCGCGCGGATGACCGGACCCTGCGCCGCGAGGAGATTGAGCCGGAGATCGCTCGGCTGACCTCGCATCTCACCTCGACTTTCGCCGCGGAGCTGCGCGCATGAGCCACGCTTCGACTGCCCCGATCGCGTCACTCTCGGTGGAGTCCTTCCTCGCGCAACTGGCGGCACGCCAACCCGTGCCCGGCGGTGGCGCTGCGTCGAGCGTGGTGCTCGCCCACGCGGCGGCGCTCGGATCCATGGTGATCGCCTACTCGATCGACAAGCCTGCTCTCGCGGCGCATCACGACCGCCTCTCGCGCCTCGCGCACTTCCTCGATCTCGCGCGCAGCGAGGCGCTCGCGCTGGCCGATCGCGACGCCGCCGCCTATCTCGCGCTCAATGCCCTCTGGAAGTTGCCGAAGGATCAGCGCGCCGCCCACCCCGAGTGGGGCCCGGCCGTCTCAGAGGCGATCGCCGCTCCCTGCGCCATCTCGGATCTCGCCCTCGGCGTCGCGTCGACGGTCCACTCGCTTGAGGGGATCACGACAAGGACCCTGGCAAGCGACCTCGCGATCGCCCTGCGCTGCGCGCTGTGCGCCTATGAGGGAGGACTCGCCAACGTCGAGGTCAATGTCCCGCTCCTCAGCGATGCGGCGGAGTCCGCTCGGGTGGCGCAGTGGATCGCGTCGCGCCGTGTCGAGGCGGGGCGCCTCGCGAACGCCAGCGCGACTGCGCCGTGATCCCCATGGGGCTTGCGCTCCTCGTCATCGTCGGATCGCTCGTTGTCGCTGCCGCCCTGATTGCAGCCGTGGTTCGCGATGCACGCCATCCGGCGCGGGCGACGGCGGGCTGGGCGCTCGCGCGCTCACTGCCCCTCGATCCGGCCGCGATGAACCTCGCCTTCACTGAGTGGCTCGGTCCAGAGGGGATGCCTGTGTGGGAGATCTCGGGCGGCGATCCCGAGGGTCCCGTCACGATCCTTCTTCATGGCTGGCGTCGATCACGCATCGACTCGCTGCGACGGATCCGGCCGTGGATCGACTGCTCGCGCTCGCTGCTCCTCGTCGATCTCCCCGGTCACGGCGAATCACCGGCGAACGCCTCGACGCTGGGGATCACGGATGGCGCACTTGTTCGTCGCTTGATCGAGGACAGGTCGGAGTCCGATCGGGGACCCATCCTTCTCGTGGGACATTCGATGGGCGCAGTCGTCGCACTCGACGTGGCGCGCGGCCTTCGACCTGAGGCGCTCGCCGGAGTCGTCGCGTTCGCTCCATATGCGTCGCTTGCCGAACCGCTCGCCAACCGTCTGCGCGCGCGTGCGCTCCCTGCAGTCCCCGTCGCATCGCTCGCCACTGGATGGTTCAGGCTCGCGCTCGGCGCCGAGAGTCCGGTGCAGGCAACTCTTGAGATGCTCGTGCGAACCGGCGTGCCCACACTCATTGCCGCCGCCACCAACGACCGAACCATTTCGCTCTGCCATCTCACGGATCTGTGTGCGCGCGCCAGCGTTCCCCTCAGCGCGAGCCCGTCCGCCACGCACGACGACCTCGGCACAAGCCTGACAGGTCTGCCATGCGCCGATGACTCGATCGATCCCGTGATCGACAGCGCGACGACGGCGTTCGTCGCGGCAATGCGCGCGCGCCTCGCTCTGCTCAGGACCCAGGCTTTGGCCGGAGCCACTGTCCGCGCATGACGAGACCCTTCGTCTCGCTGCGCGCATCCCAGACGATCGGGCCGAAGTACCGCGACAGCATCGCATGGTCGACCTTCTCCAGGGCTGCGTCCATGAGGTCGTCGTAGGAGTTCGGCATCACGATCGCGTACGGATCGTCCTCCGCCGCCGCGGGCGGCGGCTCGGGCGAACCCATCTTTGCCGCTTGCGCAGCCGCCGTCTTGTTGGTCGCGTCGATCATGCTGGCCGTGTCGACAAAGCCCCACGCGCAGACCGGACCGGCCGCGACAGCCGCCGCGCACTCGCGATAGAGCGGATCATCCGCGAGTGCCTTCGCGGTCGGATCGCTCGCCGCGCGCAGCGCCTGCTCGACCGCCTCGGGAGTCCCGATGAGGAGCGCGCCGCCTCCGAGTCCCACTTCCACCGGCATCCCTTCGCCGCTGTAGACCACTTGGCCCTTGAAGTCGCGCGGCATCATCCCCGCCTGCGGCAACATCGTCGCCAAGAGCGCGTTGGCGACCTTCTCGTTGGAACACTTCATGGCCGTCAAGCCGCGCTGCACGGTCGCCCCTGCAGCGAGCGGTTCGGTGATCGACCACACAGCGGGGCCGAGACTCGAAAGCCCCTGCTTCAAGCCCATTTGGAAGGGTTCAAGCATTCCTTGGATCGCATCCGACTCGTTGTCGGGAAGCGAGGAGACGACCCCTTCGATCAGCTCAAGGATCTTCGCGAATCGAACGTTCATCCGCTGGAAGGTGACAGCATGCTCGCCGATCAGTGACGGCGGCGGTTCGATGGGTGTCGCTTCCGAAAGGATGTCGAGGACTCCCGTGCGCTCGCCGGGGGCGTAGATCACCGTCCCGAACGAGACCATCGCCACACCGTCTTCGGCCCGTCCGGAGAGAGCGAAGCCGCGGATCCCACCGAAGAGTTTCGAGACGACGACCTTTGCAGAGGCCATCGGCCCTGCAAACATGGGCTCGACCAGTTCCTCAAGGGGCGCCGGAAGGATGACCAGCGACAGGTCGCTCGCTCCCATCAGTGACTGCACGCCGTTCCAGTCATCGCTGTCAGTGATGCATGGACCTGCCTGTCCCTTGGAGGCGGCAATCGCCTCCTCAAGGACCGGCACGGAACTGGCGACGAAGAACTGTGTCGACTGCCGGAAGTAGTAGAGGGCCTCGGGAACTTCCGCAAACTCCGAGAGCGCGTCGAGCGGGCCCGGCCGACCGCGGCGAGGGGGCTGCGGCTGTTGCGGTCCCGGCTCTCCGTCTTCCGACGGAAACTCGATCCGCGTCGCCTTACCCCCGGCAACGTCGACCTCTTCAAACGGCTTGCCGAGCTCCTTCTCCACCTTCTTGATGACGGCGTCGAACACCTTGCCCGCCGCATCCGCTCGATCCTGGTAGTCCGCCCACAACAGCGCGCCGACCTCCGGCGCGTCCAGTTCCTCATTGTGGGCGATGAAGAGGCTGAGCCCGACGGGTCCCGGCCACGGCATCTCTTCGACATCCGCGCCGAGTTCCTTGAAAGCCTCGACGCTCGCGCGGCGCTGCTCTTCCCTCACGGCCTTGAGCGCAGGCGCTAGCTCAGGGGCGACGAAGAACTGCCCGATCGGCGACTCGTCGATCTTCTTGATGAGGGCGTTCAGGTCCTTCGCCGATGCGATGAGCGCGCTCCCCTTGGGGGCGAGTCGCTCGAAGGGCACGGTGTCGGCGGCGAAACCCGCTTGCCCACACACGCACGCGACGAGCGAGACGATGAATACGGAAAGTGATCGACGAGACATGGATGGTTCCTCAGAGTTAATGAGACTGAATGCGACTGAATGCGACTGAATGCGACTGAATGCGATCGATCAGCAACTGCGCTGAGTCAACCGCCGCTGGCATCCTTGACTTGTGCCGGCGGTGTGAAGTCCTTGCGGGGAGGCGGCTTCAGATAGTTGTTGCCCGAATTGGGGTTGTTGCGGTCGAAGGCAAACGCCTCGCGATTGCGCACGAAATCCTTCAGATAGCGCGCCGGAATGGCGAACCCGAGCGACTCGCCACCGCGGATCCCCATGTTGGTGATGCCGACCACCTCACCGCGTGTATTGAACAGTGGGCCGCCGGAGTTGCCGGGATTGATCGCCGTGTCCGTCTGGATGTAGGTGAGTCCATCGAAATTGCGCGACGTCGTCGAGACGACCCCTTGCGTCATGGTCCGCTCGAGTCCAAGCGGATTGCCGATGGCGAAGACGGGTTGGCCAATCTCGAGCCCGTCCTGAAGGACGATCGGCGCAGCCAGGAAGGGCTTGCCTTCGGGGTGCTTGAGGCGGATGAGCGCGAGATCAACCTGATTGTTGACGGCGATCAATTCGATGTCGTCAATCTCCATCCGCTTGAGCGTGCCGTCGGGCAGCGGAAGCCAGATGGTCGAGCGCAGGTTGGTCTCCCCCTGCACAACATGGGCGTTGGTGATCGCATAGCCCTCGGGGTTGATGATGACTCCCGACCCGAGCCCCGCGGGGGTCGACACCTTGATCACGGCCGGCCCGATGATCTTGGCGTGTTCGCGCGGGGAGAGCTCGGGGAGATCCGCCGCCGTCGAGAAGAGGGAATCTGCGGTGCGAGTCGCCTGCGACTCCCCCGCCGCGTTCTGCACTTCGGCGACATCACCCATCTCGAACACGATCACGTCGGGACCGACATCGAGCCACAACTTCTGGTCGCTGCGCTTGACGATGCTCCCCTCCAGGCGGCGTCCACTCTTGAGCACGACGATGTCGGCGGGTGTGGTCTCGTCCACCGCAAAGACGGTCGAGGCAGTGAGGGC
>CANETX010000024.1 GCA_947441435.1 Planctomycetaceae bacterium | reverse complement strand
CGATCGCGCCGATCCTCCTCGACTCTTCGACGCTGATCGATGGGCGGATCGAGGCACTCGCCGGGAGCCAATTGCTCGATGCGCCTCTGGTCGTGCCCAAGTTCGTCCTCGAGGAACTGCAGGCGCTGTGCGACAGCGAGGATCGACAGAAGCGCCAGAAGGGTCGACGCGGCCTCGACCTCGTGGCGCGACTCCAGGCAAACCCGCACTCGGACATCCGCATCGATCCGGCCGAACTCGACGGCCGCGGGGTCGACCGGATGCTCGTCGAACTCGCAGTCCGCGAGCACATGCGCATCGCGACCGGCGATCGCGGTCTGCAGCAGGTCGCGCGAATCAGCGGCGTCGTCACCATCAATCTCCATGAGGTCGCGGATGCGCTGCGGCCTCCGCTGTACGCGGGAGAGCAGCTCACCGTCGAGATCACTCGTCACGGAGACCAGGCCGGTCAGGGAGTTGGCCATCTTCCCGACGGAACGATGATCATCGTGGATGGCGCGGCTGAGATGGTGCGCAGCACCGTCGCGGGAACGGTGACGAATGTCCTGCAGACGGCGGGAGGACGGATCATCTTCGCAAAGTTCGAGGGGCCGCCCCCGGGGACGACTGAGTCGCTTGCCCACGCCGCGACGAGACAGAGCCCTCAGCCCCTTCCGCCTCAATCCTCGGACGAGGGCGATGGCCGTCCTGCACGCGGCACACCCTCCGCGCACCTGCGCAACCCACGGAGGCTCTAGGAAACGACGATGTCGATGGGGCCTTTTCACTCTCCCGAGATGAGCAGCGCGTCCGGGGGCGAACCGACCAACGATCAGATTCTCCTGGTGAGCGGGGCGTTCACGGCCAGCCGCGAACTGGCCAAGTTGCTCAGGACCGCCGGAGGATTCTCGGTTGAGATCTGCCCGCGGGTGGGCGATGCCATCGGCGAGGCGATCCGCTCCTGCCCCACCGTTGTCTTGCTCGACGCCCGCGAAGGCATCGGCGATGTTCTCGGCGTGGTTGGGGAGTTCCAGCGAACCGCCGAAGTCGGCGCGGTCCCGTGCGTGATCTTGGCGTCTTCCGCGACCGAGTCGATCCGTGAGGAGGCGTTCCTCAGGGGAGTCGATGACTTCGTGGTGGAGCCCGTGAGCACGGTGGAACTCACCGCGCGGCTCAAGACCCACTCGACGGCGTACCTCAACATCGTGCGGCGCAACCGGAGCATCACCGCGTACGAGAGCCTCCAGAGCGAACTGCGCCACGCCCATCGCGCCCTCGACGATGCCCGGCTGCGATTGAGCGCGCGCGAGGGCGATCCCGGTGAGGAAGAGTGGCGGGAGCGGGTGAGCGCCCTGATGCAAGTCGGGATCGAACTCAACCAGATCCACGACTTTCACACGCTGATGGATCGGATCCTTTCGGAGGCGCAGCATCTCCTCAAGGCCGATGCGGGAACGATCTTCCTCCGCGAGGGGGATTTTCTCCGGTTCGCGTTCTTCCTCAACGAGACGCTTGCGCAGCGGACCGCCTCCGGGCAGACGCCGCACGTCTCATCGTTCCGGCTGCCCATCACGGATCGAAGCGTGGCTGGTTGGGTGTGCCTGACCGGACAGCCCCTTCATGTCGCCGACTGCTACGCGATCTCACCGGAGGCCCCCTACCGATTCGACTCCTCCTTCGACCAGCTGCTCGGCTACCGGACGAAATCGATGATCGCGATGCCCCTGAAGAACCAGTCTGGACGGATTCTCGGCGTCGTCGAAGTGATCAATCCCGTTGGAGAGAATGGATCATCGCGGCCCAACTTCTCGGAAGCGGACATCCGGCTTCTCGAGCACTTCGCCAACATCGCCACCGTCGCCCTCGAGCGTGCGAGGCTCAGCGACAGCGTCATCCTCCGGATGATCCGCATGGCCGAGATTCGCGACCCCGCGGAAACCGGCCGGCATGTCGAGCGGGTCGCCGGGTACTCCGCGGTGCTGTTCGAGGAGTGGGCGCGCCGCCGAGGTTTGGAGGGTCCCGCGTTCGAACGACAACGCGATCGGTTGCGAAGCGCCGCCAAGCTGCACGACATCGGGAAGATCGGCGTCCCCGACACGATCCTCAAGAAGCCGGGCCGCCTCACCGCAGAAGAGTTCGAACTCGTGAAGAAGCATGCCGAGATCGGCGCTGATCTCTTTCTCCATGACCCGAGCGACTTCGATGATGCGGCGCGCGAAGTCGTGCTGCTCCACCATGAACGCTGGGACGGCACTGGGTATCCCGGGCTCGATGACGGAGGGGAACACCGTGGCCGCCGCGGAGAGGAGACCCCGCTCTTTGCCCGCATCGTCGGCCTTGCGGATGTCTTCGATGCGCTCAGTTCCAGCCGCTGCTACAAGGATTCATGGTCGGAGGAGAAAGTGCTCGAACTCATTCGGTCCGAGTCGGAGCGCCACTTCGATCCAGAACTCGTCGACATCCTGCTCGAGCGGATTGCCGAGATCCGAAGCGTTCGGGAAAGCCTGCCGGATCTCCCGCGCCCATGAGCGGGCTCATCGTCGCGCTGGCGATCGGAGCGGGGACCCCGCCCGCTTCCTCTCTCCCCCCCGTCCTCGTGCGATACTCGTTTCGTGAGATCGCCATGGGTTGCGAGGCGACGATCGAGGTCGCTACGGCAACGGAGAGCGAGGCCATCCGTGCCGCATCCATTGGGTTCAAGAAGATTCGGGAGATCGACGAGGTGCTGTCCGACTATCTCGCGTCGAGCGAAGTGCGGCGGCTCTCGGCGGAGCCCGATCGAGCGTGTCCCATCTCCGAGTGTCTCTTCATCGCCCTTGAGCGCTCACTCACAGTTGCTGCCGCGACAGAGGGAGCGTTCGATCCGGCCTGCGGCGCGCTCTCGCGGCTCTGGCGCGAGGCACGCGCGTCGCAAGAACTTCCTTCAGCCGGCGCACTTTTGCTCGCTCGGGATGCGACGGGGTTTCGCCACCTGACCCTTGATCGGCGTGCCTCGGTCCTTACCTTCGACCGCAGCGGAATGTCGCTCGACTTCGGAGGGATTGCCAAGGGACTCGCCGCGCAAGCCGCGCGCGACGCCATCGTGACGATGGGACAAGCGGGGCAAGCGGGCCACGGCGTCGTGCTCGTCTCCCTCGCGGGGGATGTGGCCTGCGGCGAGGCACCGCCGTGGGGCGCCGGATGGAGGATCGCAATCGAGACTTGCGTGCCGGGGGACTCCACAGAGTTCGTGCTCGCGACAAACCTGTGTCTCTCGACCAGCGGTGACGCGGAGCAGCATCTCGATGTTGGCGGCAGCCGCCGCTCGCACATCTTCGATCCAAGGACGGGCGAAGCGGTCACCGAGTCCCGCGCCGTCACGGTGATGGCCATCAACGGCTGGTTCGCCGATGCCTTGGCGACGGCGCTCTCAGTCGATCCCCCGTTGATGGATCGGTGCGCCGCGCAGCTCAGCCGCGTCGGTGGACCGTTCGAGGCGCGAATCGTCCGCGGCGGCATCACCGGGGCGATGCCCGTTGTCGCGACGACTGCGGGCTTCGCGCGAACTACGCCTTCGGGGCTGGTATCGCTCTCGGGCTCTCGATTGGCTGCCCCGGAATCGCCACCGGCAATTGGGGCAATGGTCCCATCTCCAAAGTCGGCGGCATCAGCTGCAATGGATCGTTGAGCGCGGCGTCCCACGTGAGTTCGGCGCCGGTGTAGGCAGCCATGCGCCCCATGATCGCGGTCATCGTGCTCGTCGCGATCGACGCCGTCTCGTTGAGGGGCTTGTTGTCGATGATCGCTGCCTGCAAGTCCATGTGCTCCTGGACAAAGGGATTATTGTTGGGACCCTTGAAGGTCCACGGTGCCTTGCCGACGATCCGCGCACTTCCCGACGAGAGCCGCGCCATCCCCTCGGATCCGTGAATGATCTCCTCGACCCTCCCCGCCGTCCCATCCTGTTGGCGGGCCATGCTGAGGGCGAACCGCGGAACTCTCTCCCCTGCCGCGTCGCCAACTCCTGGGTACTCGAAGTCGATGGCGAAGTGGTCGTAGACATTTCCGAAGCGCGCGGAGTCGACCCGGGACTGTCTCCCACCGACGGCGACACAGCGCACCGGATGCGTCCCCATCGCCCAGTTGGCCACATCAAGGTTGTGGACATGCTGCTCGACGATGTGGTCTCCCGAGAGCCACGTGTGGTAGAGCCAGTTGCGGATCTGGTTCTCGACGTCGCTGCGCTTGGGATCGGGCTCCACATTCCACAGGCTGCCCATGTTCCAGAACACGCGCGCGGCAACGACGGTGCCGATCGCCCCATCTCGGATGCGCTGCATGGCCTCGAGGTAGCACCACTCGTGGCGTCGCTGCGTTCCCGCGGCGACCTTGAGCCCCTTGGCATCGACCTCCTTGGCGGCGGCGAGCATGGTCCGGATCCCGGTCGGGTCGACGGCGACGGGCTTCTCGATGAAGGCGTTGCGCCCGGCCGCGACCGCTGCGCCGAAGTGGATCGGACGGAATCCTGGCGGTGTCGCGAGGATCACGTAATCGCAGGGAACCGCAAGCACTCCTTGATAGGCATCGAAGCCTGTGAAGCACTGCGCGGTTGGAACACTCGATCGCACACCGAATGACGCGAGTCCGGTGAGCGCCGCCTCGATCCGCTCGGGAAAGAGATCGCCGAGCGCGACGATGCGCGCATCCGCTGAGGCTTCGAGCGCATTGCCTGCGGCACCGCGACCGCGCCCGCCGCAGCCGATCACGCCGATCCGGATCTCTCGGCCCACACGCGCAGCGACCCTGCGAGCGGATGTTTCCCGCGCGGAGGATGCACCCGAGGCGGCGTACGCAAGCGCCCCCGCCGCCGTTGCCGCTACGAACGATCGCCTCGAGATCTCGCTCACGCCTTCACTCCTGTCTGACCGGGCTTCGGCGCCTTGAGGATCGGAATCGAACCATCCATCGAGGTTGGCCGGAGCACTTCGTTCGAGTTGATCGCGTCTTCCCATGTGAGCCGTTGCCCGGAGTAGGCCGCCATCCGTCCCATGATCGCCATCATGCAGGAGTCGGCCATGAACTCTCCCTCGTTGATGGGACGTCCATCGCGGATTGCCTTGAAGAGCGTGTTGTGCTCGACTTGGTACATGTCCGGGACTGCGCCATCCTTCGGGTACGACCAGATTGTCTTGCCGGCATAGTCCTTGATCCAGTGGGTGGGTCCCCATCCGTTGACCCACGCATACCCCTTGGTGCCGTTGACCCAGTCGTCGTTGAGATTGAAGCAGTTGGCCTGCTGCCTCGTCATGAGGACGCAGCGCGGACCATGCTCGTACTCCCACGTGCAGGTGAAGTTGTCGTAGATGTCGCCGCGTTCGGGCATGTCTTCACGGCAGTACCGGCTGCCGATCGCGGTGCAGCGTGTCGGATGCCGACCACCCATCGCCCAGTTGATCTTGTCGACGGAGTGCACCGCCTGCTCGACGAGATGATCTCCCGAGAGCCAGTTGAAGTGTTGCCAATTGCGCATCTGGAAGTCGAGGTCCGACCAGCCGGGTTGACGCGTCTTCGTGCCGAGCGGCCCCGTGAGATAGGTCGCGTGCACGGACACAACTTCGCCGAGCGTGCCGCCGAGGATTTCTCCGTAGATCGCCCGCTCGGGGGAAGCGCTCCGCCAGCAGAAGCCGCTGGCGAGCGAAAGCCCCTTGGCCTTCGCCTCGCGCGCGCTCGCGAGCACTGATCGATATCCGGGTGCATCGACGCACACCGGCTTCTCGCAGAAGATGTGCTTTCCGGCGGCAACGGCCTTCGCGAGTTGCTCGGGGCGGAATCCGGGCGTCGAACACAGGAGGACGACATCGACTAGCGGAAGGACCTGATCGATTGAGTCGATTCCGACAAACTGCCGCTCGGAAGGAACATCGACGCGGTCCTTGATTGGCTCCTTCAGAAGGTTGGCGAGGCTCGACTCGAGCCGGTCGCGGAAGGCATCGCCCATCGCAACGAGCACCACGCCCGTGTCGGCGTTGAGCGCCTGCAGCGCCGCGCCGGTACCTCGGCCGCCGCAACCGACCAGGCCGATGCGGATGCGGTCATCCGCGCGCAGGGATCCCCATGATGGAAATGCCGGAAGCGGCACGATCGCCGCGCCAACACTGGCGAGCGCTGCGGACTTGAGGAATGTGCGACGGGACTCGGAGTGGGATGACATGGGGGTCTCCTGTGTTTATGGAGTCGGGGGCGATTGTGGGGGTGCTGCTGGTGTCGGTACGGTCGGCGGTGCGGGCGGCGGTGTCGGTGCAGGCTTCGTCTCTCCCTCGCACACGACTCGGAACCCGACCCATCCCGCATCGGCGAGCCACCAGATGCTCCGCGGGATCTGCGGGTCGCTCGTGTTCCAGTTCGGTGTGTCCTCTTCGATCGCCTTGCAGCCGATCTCGTCGGCGGCTTCGCGGTAAGAGCCTCCGAGGACCGATCCGGTGCCGTCGGGCTCGACGCACCACTCGGCAAGGTTGCCGAAGAGATCGTGAAGTCCCTGCGCATCAGGCTTTTTCGAACCGACCTTGTGCGTTGTGCCGTCGGAGTTGTCATCGAACCATACGAACTCGGCGGCGGACGCCTCGGTGATGGCGGACTTCGCGCAGGCGTGTTGCCACTCCTGCACGGTCGGGAGCCGATAGCGCTTCCCTGTCTTCGCCGAAAGCCACTCGCAAAACGCCTTGGCGTTCGGGAAGCTGATCGAGTTCGCTGGCCAACCTGCGTGGCCGAATCCGCGATCGGTCGCCATGTAGGGTTTGGTCGGGCGGGTGACGGCGTCGGCGGCGGGCGGATCGCTGATCCCATCCTTCTTGTCGAATCCATAGACGCAGACATCGAGGAGTTCCCAAGGAATCTCGGTCTTGCTCATCCACGCCGCGGAAGATCCGGTGGCGGGCTCAATCGCGATCATCTCGAGCGAGAGGGCCGTTCCCTTGATCGGCTCGGTGAAGCCCTTTGCGGGCGCAGAGGTGACCTGGGCCGCGATACCTGCCCCCGCGAGAAGGAGCAGCACCGCCATCGGAACGATCTTTCTCAACGGGGCTTTCTCACTTTGGGAGTGGCAAGTCTAGCGATTCGTGGAACAATCTCTGCGAGGCACCATGATCGCTCCGCTCATCCTTCTCGGAATTCTCGCCGCCACCGATTCGGCGGCGCTCACTTCACTCACGCTTCCGAGCCCGGGGGGTGAATCGATCGTCCTTCGCCTCGAGCGAGTGACGACGCTCGACGAACGCGCGCAGTGGGCTGACGTGCGTGATGGCCGCGAGACGCTGCGCACGCTCGACGGCGATCGCGTCCGCATCTTCCGCACGAGTTCAACCGACGGCTCGATGAGCGGTGTCCTCGCCACGGCGCCCACCGGAGGGATCGGTTGGCTCGACACGCCGGAGGGTCGGCTGGTCCTCTCGGGAAGTTCAGAGGAGTGCGCGCCAGGACTTCGCCCAGGCCCGTGGCGGTGGGAGCGCGAGGGGCCAGGGGCCGCAGCACCGGTCGATGAGTTGTGCTCCATGCTGAACGTGCCCGGCCACGATGGTGGAGTCGCGGGCGCCGTGGGTCCAGCAACACCTCAGCTCACGCGACTCGTCCGTCTGGCGGCGGATCTCGACTACGAGTTCGTCTCCATGTTCGCCGATGCCGAGGCCGCGACCGACTACGCGATCGCCCTTTACGGCGCAGGCAGTTTCATCCTCGAGCGCGACTGCGATGTGCGGCTCGTTGTGTCGTATCTGCGAAGCTTCTCGACCCCCGACGATCTCTTCAATGATCCCGACCCCCTCTACCAGTTCCGTGACCACTGGCAGGCGAATCAGGGCTCGGTCGTGCGTGATCTCGCGCAACTGCTGACTGGCCGAAGGAATCTCCCCTACGGCGGCGTTGCCTGGCTCAACGCAACCTGCACGAATTACGGCTACTCAGTTTCGGGTTACATGATCGGTTCGTTCGCCGACGCGACCGCAACGAACCCCGGCAACTGGGATGTGATCGTCTCGACCCACGAACTCGGCCACAACCTCGGCACCCGCCACACCCACGATTACGGGATCGACTCCTGCGCCTCGGGGTCGGTCCAGCGCGGGACGATCATGAGCTACTGCCATGTTGTTTCGGGGGCGACGGCGAACATCGACCTGCGCATGCACCGGGTCACCGGCGATGCGGTCCGCCTATTCGTCCGTGGGCCCGATGTTCCCTGCCTCGCCGCCGATTGCAACTCGAACGGCATCGACGATGCGGTGGACATCGCCGCGGGGACGATGGCCGACGGCAATTCCGACGGCATCGGCGACGCTTGTCAGGACTGCGACGGTGACGGAATCCTCGACCCAATCGAACTCGAGGGGGGCACCCCCGACATGGACCTCAATGGCGTGCCTGACTCCTGCCAAGTCGACTGCAACACGAACACGCTCCCCGACGAGTACGAACTTGCCCAAGCGCTCGCCTCGGACGTCGATGGCAACAATGTGATCGACGGCTGCGAACCCGACTGCGACGCGAATGGCGTCGCCGATGGGGTCGACCTCATCGTCGCAGTCTCGCGTGACCGTGACCGCGACGGCACGATCGACACCTGCGAAGACTGCAACGCCAACGGCATCCCCGACAATGACGAACTCGCAGGAGCACTGGGAGTGTGGACCATCCAAGCGAGTCCTCCCCTGCTCATCGAACTCGATGGACGCAGCGGAGTCCAGCGGCGCGCGATCAATCTCGTAACGCTCGGTGGACTCACCGCCATCTTCGCGGTCGTGGCGACGCCGTCGGACTCGCTCCTCATCGCCGGTGCGACGGACATCGGCCCGACGCTCGTCGAGTTCGACCGCACGACGGCCACGCTCCGCACGATCGCCACCGTGGCGAGCGGGTTCCCAGTCGTCACCAAGATGCGCATGGCAGGGCTCCCCTCGGGGTCAACGCTCTGCGTCGATGCACTCGTGCCTTCGCTCGACCGCATCATCCGCTACAGAGTCAGCGATGGAGTCGCGGTCCTCAACACCGCGTACCTCCCGGCTGCCAACACCCCCGTCTCGTTCGCGCGGCAGGGAGATGGCTTCTACATCCTCAACACTGACGGATCGCTTCTCCGCTCGGCGGGAGCGGCGCTCCCGACGCTGCCCTTTGCGACGATGACGGCTGGGGCGGACCCGACAGATCTCGTCGCGCTCCCGGACGGCCGCGTCCTCGTGACCGACCGGGCGACGGATTCCATCCAGGCGTTCTCGATGTCGGGAGCGGCGCTCGGGCGATTCGATTTCGGCCCGAACCCCGGCACGACCGTCGCGCTCACCGATCCAACGGCGATCCTCATGAGCGCCCAGCGCCCCGACATCGTGTTTGCCATGACCCAAGGGGGGAGCGCGGCGCTTCACGGACATCGAACCAGCGACGGCTACTACCTACGGACCTACCGCTTCTACCGAGTGGACGCGGTCGGCTCCGACGGCTTCGCGCAGATCAGCCCATCGCCGCTCGACGCCGACATCAACTTCGTTCTCGATGCGTGCGAGGCCCTCGAGCCCGCGGACATCAACGGCGACGGCTCGGTGGACGGCCTCGATCTCACGCAGCTCCTCTCCGCGTGGGGTTCGAGCGACCCCGCAGCGGACATCGACAACGACGGGATCGTCGGCGGACAGGATCTCACCGCGATCCTCTCCGCTTGGAGTTCGTGAGTCACGCGCGCGCAATGACGCGTGATGTGTGCCGAACAGGCCCAATTCGGGCCGATTCGGCACACATCGCGACTTGAGCGCCGGGAGGTTCTTTCGACGGCCTCCGGCCGACCGGGCGATCGGCCATCTGCCGCAGGTCGCTGGCCGGGCTCAACCCCAGTCGGAGAAGAGCATCGTCAGGTCAGCGCCGCCGACCACGCCATCACCATTGATGTCACCCGTGGCATCGGACGTGCCCCACATGCCCAGGATCACCGAGAGATCGATGCCATTGACCACGCCATCGCCGTTGATGTCGGCGGGTCGGGGCGCTTCGCAGTCGTATCCAAAGACGCGAAGGTCATCGACCGCGACCTCGACAACGCTGCCGGGGTCGACATCGCGAGCCTGGAAGCGGATCCTCATCGCGTTGGTCGCCGCCATGAAGTCGGCGATCCGGTAGCGCTTCTCGATCCATGCGTTCGCACTCGTGGCCAGCAGTTCGACCTGCGTCCACGTCGAGCCGCCATTGTTCGAGAGCAGGATCGGCATCGAATCCGTATTGGGATTGCTTCCCGCATTGTTCGTGTACCAGACCTGGACGCCGATCACGGGATCGGAGACGGCGGTCCCATCAAACGCAGGGCTCGTCAGCGTGGTCATCCCACCGTCGATGTCGTTGAAGCCAACGGACTGCCCAGCCGTGTGCTGTCCGGTGACCCAGCAGAAGGTCCCAGTCGGCGTCGCGTCGTTCTCAGGCTGCGCGGCGGTCCCGACGGGATCGACACGTTCCCAGATGCCAGCGGTCGCGGTGTCGCCTGTGGCTCCAACCGTCCATCCGTTGGTCCCCGTTTCCATGGTGTCCGTGAAGCCATCCATCTCTCCATAGGAGACGGACGCGGAGTTGTATCCGGCGACCGGCGAACGCACGACCGGACCGGAGACGAGCGTGAACCGAACGGCGAAGTTCGCCGTCGACGGACAGGCAAGCGAGGGGAACTGAGCCGTCCAGAGACCCGCACCGTTGGGAGCGAGCGGCACTTCCACATCCGCGCCACCATTGTTGTAGATGAGTTTCGCACCACCTGCGGCGATGTTCTGTCCGGCGGCCAGCTGCGTCGCCACCGCGAAGGTCGCCCCGGTCGGGGTGAGAGTGGTCGGCACACCATTGGGATAACTCACGGTCAGTGCCGTCGTCCCAACCGTCCAGACGAAGAGGCCGCTCTGGATGTCGCTGCCGACGACCGTTCCGCTCGGGAAGAACGGGTAGTTGCTCCAGAGACCCGCGTATCCCGTCGCGTCCTCGCTCGGATACGTGTCGAACCATGCGCGTTCAACCGGCGCCGTGCGCTGGGTGATGTCGTAGACGCGCAGGCCGGTCTTGTAGTTGCTCGCGAAGAGGTCGTTCCCCTTGATGTAGAGGTTGTGGTCGACGCTGGTGAGGCCGTTCGAGTACGTCCCAGCGAGGAACGGCGCGGCGAGGTCCATGATGTTGATGATCTTGGTCTGGCAGAGGACACCGAAGTTCGCCTCGTCGATCTCGTCGTTGATGTAGGCGAACTTGTAATCCGGAGAGATCCAGACCTGATGGCAGTACGCGGCGTTGGGATACGTCGCGCGTCCAAGAGAAACAATGTTCGCCTTGTTCGTGACGTCAAGGATGTCCATCCCCGTGTCGGTGTAGCCCGAATTTAGTCCACCGCAGGCGAAGAAGATCTCGTGGCCTGCGTAGGGTCCCGATGGCCAGTTGAAAACCGCGCCGTCATGCGTGTACTTCGAGTTCCACGCCGTGACATACGCGGGCACCGCAGGATTCTGCAGGGTGTAGACGCGCACGCCGTTGGACCCGCCGCCCATGCGGTAGAGGTAGCCCGTCTGCGTGTTGATGATCATGGTGTGCGTCGCAGCGCTGCCGCCGGTCGTCACGGTGCCGAGGTCAGTGATGTTGCCGTTGTCGATGTCGGCGAGATCAAAGATCTGGATCCCACCACCACCCTCGCTCACCGCGTAGCAATAGTGCTGGTAGGTCTTCATGTTCCGCCACGAGCTGTCGCCTGCCGAGGCGGGCTTGGGCATGAACTTGGTCAGCGTGCTCGCCGCGGGATTCGTGATCTCGACGAAACCGGTGCCGTTCGACATCCCGAGGATCGCGTACTCGCGACCCGATGGACTCACATAGCCCCACGCGTCCGAGGCGCCCGTGGCGGCCGCACTGATCGCGGTCACCGGGAACCACGCTTGCAAGGTGACACCGGAAGACTGGAAGGTCGTTCCCGCAACGCCGCCATCAGCCGCGCGCCAGATCGGCCCGACATACGGTGGCTGCCAGTCCTGCTCCTTGGGATCGTCTTCGTGAGCAATGGCGACGCCGGTGGCGATGCAGCCGAGCGCGAGTGCAATGGTCAATCCAGGGTGGGGAAAACCTTGTTTCATCAACGGAATGTACCCCCGCCGGGCGGCAATTCCACCCACCGGGGTAGGGCAGCGAGCCCAGTTTTTGCGAGATCTTGAGCGTTTGCACTACGGAGGGGTAGCGCCAACCCATGGATCCCGGAGCCACTGGGCTGGCGGATCCGTGCCATCGAGGCAGCGGAGGAACGAGGCAAGGTCAGCGAGCTCCTCCTCCGAGAAGTTGCGCACTTTGAGAACCGACTCGCGGTGGTGGTCCATCGTGACCGCCCCTTCGAGCGTGCTGTAGAAGTGCAGGAGTTCCTCGAGCGTCGCGAATTGGCCTTGGTGGAAGTACGGCGCCGTCGCCGAGAGGTTCCGAAGGGGCGGTGTCCGGAATGCCCCCCACTGGTCCTCGACGGCAATGAGCGAGTCGACGACGGCGGCCCGTTCGGATCTCGGATTGTCGGCATGCGGGCCGCTCGACCGGAACGCGCTCGACTTGAGCGGCGCGATCGCCCCGTACCGCCCCTGATCGGAAATGAGATCGCCTCGCGGAGCCGCCCCGAGCGCGTGGAACTCGCCATCGGTGAGGAGCTTTCCCTCATGGCACTGCCAGCAGTTGCCGCGACTGGTGAACGTGTCAAGGCCGCGCTGCGCTGAAGGCGAGAAGTCTTCCGAAGCAACGAGATCGATGTGCCGAGGAGAACCGGCGTCGCGCCATCGCTCGACCCACCTGTCGAAAGTGCTCGGACCCGTGAGGAGGCGCCGCTCATAGGCGGCGATCGCCTTTCCGAGATTCGCCATCGCCCCTTCCACCTGCGGCTCCGACAGCGGCGTCGCGGGAAATCGGCCAAACGCCGCTTCGTATTGTGAGCGGAGATCTTGGTTGTCCATGACCCGACCGACGACGCTCGCGAAGGTTCCGCCCATCTCGCGCGGATGCGACAGCGGTCCATGCGACTGGCTCCAGAGCGAATCGAAGCGGCCGTCCCAGTTGAACCACGTCTGGTGGGCCGCGTCGAGGATCGTCGGAGTGTTGCGGGTGCCGCGAGCGAGCCCCTGCGCGATCGCGAGGGCGTCGGTGAATCGATGCTCGACCCGGTGGCAGGTCGCGCACGAGACTGTGCCGCTCGGCGACAGGCCCTTGTCGAAGAAGAGCCACTGCCCGAGCGTTGCCGCCTTGAGGTCATCGGCGTGACGGTTGGAGGGATCTTCCTGGAGCGGTCCGGGATGCCCCATGGCTTGGACCCGTTCGATCTGCGCCCGGCCGAATTCGACGTACGACCGCTCGGATTCCGGCTTCGTGACCTGAGGGACTGGCGTCGGCCGAGAGCACGCGAGCGCGATCACGAGAGTGGCCAGAGCAACTGCCGCAACGAGCCGCATCAGTACATCCCGATGTCCCACTGCGCGCGCTCCACGGTGAATCCATCGTCGATGTCGACGTCCACCTCCCACTTGCCACTCATGTGGAAGAGCATGCCGTCGGCGCGAGCGCTGCCTCCGCGTTCGAGGGTGATGGTCGGAGCGACATTCATCCCGTGATGGTGCTCGGGCATCTGCGCATCGATGGTGACGGCGCGCACCTCGTCCTTCTCGCCGCGGGTCGATGTGATCTTGAGCTCGAGCGAGAATCTGCGGCGGGCGACGGGAATCTCGACGGGTTTCGACTCCATGGCGAGCCGCCACTGGACCTTCCACGAACCATCGTTGCTGACGACTTCGCGCCACGCGGCGGGATCGTCGCCGGGGCGCTCCACACTTCGCGCGCCAAGGCAGAGAGTCGACGCGACGGCGATCGCGCCCACGACGCACTTCATCGTCTGCATCACGACGGTCCTCCTGGGGCTACGGGTCCCCCGCCGGAGACCGGCCGCTCGGGTCGCTTGCGTACGCGCATGATCTCTTCGCTGCTGCGAGCGCGCGTGTAGGTCCGGCCGAGGCTGAATGTCATCGTCCACGCCCCCTGCGCGTCGAAGCACTGCGCCCGGTGATTCCCGCTGTCAACAACGTACCGCTCTCCCGAGGGACCGACCACGACGCTCGATGGGAGCCAGAACTCTCCGTCGCCAACTCCTGTCGTGCCGATGCGCGAGGACTCTCCCTGCGGCGTGACGAGGACCGCGCCGTCTCCCCAGTCATCGACGACGATCCAAGTGCCCGGCGCCGCAGCGGCAACTGCGCGCGCGTGTTTCACGCCATCGAGCGGACGCATCGACTGTGGTGCCCACCGATCGGGAGTCGACCGGAAGGTCGAGATCGCTGCGGGAGCGTCGCTCACCACGGCGACGGTCCCTTCGGAGTCGACGGCGAGTCCGGTGCAGTGGGCCGTCGTGTCCGGCATCGGCAGCAGCATGCTCGTCGCGGTCCGCAGCGACGGATCAAGTTCAATGAGGGTCGGTCCCGAATCCGAGAGCGCGACGATCGAGCCTTCGCGAGTCCGCGCGAGACCCACGATGTCCGCGCCGTCGGGAAGGTCCAGCCGGTCATAAGGACGGGTCTTTACGAGTTTTCCCATGAAAGGCTCGAAGATCAGGTCCTTCGGCGGCGGGGTCAACTCCCACAAGGCGAGACGGCGATTCGCGTTGTCCGCAACCAGCAGACGCAGCCCGCCGTCGAGCGCCACCATCGCATCGATCGAACCGAACTCGTGCCCCTTCGTTCCTGCCGAGCCGAGGCTCGTCACATGGATGGGCTGCCCGCGCGAGAGATCGAAGACGACGATGCTGCGCGACTCGGGATCCTGCAGGAAGAGCCGCTGCCCCGCGACCGTGGCCGCGGTTCCGAAGTGGCTTTGCACTCCTTCGAGTTTCGGAAGGACAAGCCGCAGGTCCGCGGGTTCGGCGGCGTGCGACGGGATGTAGGCCTGCACGCGGCGCTCGAAAGGCTCGCAGACGACGGCGAGCCCAGCGGTGACCGCGACCGCCACCGGATAGTGCACCCGACCCTCCCCCGCGCGCGGCAGGACCGCGTGTTGTCCATAGGCGAGTTGTCCCTTGCCGAGCCGGTCGTGACGTGCGATCCGATGGTTGAACTCGTCGGCGACGAAGAGCCAGTCGCCGAGCGCGGCGATGCCGAGCGGCCAGTTGAAGAACCCAGGAAAGGCGCCCCGCCCTCCCCAACTTCCTTCGACGCGAGGGCTGCCCTTCTCGTCGGTGCAGTCGACAAGGAAGACTCGGCTCTCTCGCGCCGAGACGACCGCGAGATGTCCGGGCGATGCGAAGGCCACTCCGGCGGGCTCCGCAGGGCGACCCGTAGAAGTCTGAAGGATCCCGGGGGCGACACGCATGACTTCCTTCCCATGGGAGTCGCAGATCACGATCGCACCTGAGGAGCCATCGACGATCGCGACGCGCTCGGACTCGGGCGAGCCTCCCCGACCCACGGCGATGGCCGTGGGTTCGTCGATGGCAACATCCCCAGCGAAGCGCGCGATCCACGCACCATCCGCGCCGATGTGGTCGGTGCGCCTGCGGCGGGAGTCCGTCAGGAGAAGCGAGCCATCGGCGCGCGCGGCGACTGCGCTCGGCGCGACCATCGCCACTCCGTCGGCCTGTGACGCCCGCCATGCGAGCGTCCCATCGGCGGCATTGAGTCCGACGAGTTCGCCCGCCTCATCGGCAACGGCGACGATTCCCTTCGACGAGATCGCGCACGCGACCGGCGCCGTGAAGTTGCCGCGCTGCCAGAGGTACTTGCCGGCGAGTTCACCCGACGAGGGCAGCATCTGCTGCACCGCCGGCGACTGCGTGGTCGCAAGGGCGAGGGTCGCCGTGAAGAGGGCCGCAATCACGATCGCCATCCTAGTCGGCTAGAGTGCGCTCGATGCTCGCGCTGCACGCACTCTGGATGGTCGGTGCCGCTCCGTTCGTGCTACTGCTGCTCGCGATCGCGGTGCTCCCCCTCATCGGCGCGACGCACCACTGGTGGGAGTCCAATCGCAGCAAGGCGATCGTCACGATTGCCTGCGCCGGCAGCGCCTGCGCGTGGATGTTCGCCACGGAGCCTCTCCCCTCGGTTGTCTCGACGATCTCCCACGCGATGCTTGGGGACTACATCCCCTTCATGGTGCTTCTCGGCTCGCTGTACATCGTCGCTGGTGGCATCGCCATCCGCGGGGACCTGGTGGCGACTCCCCGCACCAACACCATGATCCTCGCGGCGGGGACTCTCCTCGCGAGCGTCCTCGGGACGACGGGCGCGAGCGTCTTGCTCATTCGCCTCCTTCTCACCACCAACAAGGAACGCACCCGCGTCGCCCACACGGTTGTGTTCTTCATCTTTCTCGTCTCCAACATCGGGGGAACGCTCCTCCCCATCGGAGATCCCCCGTTGTTCCTTGGGTACCTGCGCGGGGTCCCGTTCTTCTGGACGCTTTCATTGTGGATCCCATGGGCGTTCACTTCAGGCTGCCTGCTCCTTGTGTACTTCGTGATCGACTCGTGGATGTTCCGACGCGAGCCGCCCGCCGCGCTCGCGGCCGATCGGACGCGGCAGCATCGGCTGCACATGCTCGGACTCCCCAACTTCTTGCTCCTCGGCGGAATCCTCGCCAGCGTGATCCTCCTTGTCCCCGGACGGCCGCTCTTCGGGACGAACGAACTCGTGCCCCACTTCGCGCGCGAAGGGGCGATGGCCGCCTTCGCGATCGCGAGCCTGGCGCTCACCCGATCGTCGATCCGCGCGATCAACGAGTTCTCATGGGGACCGATCGTCGAGGTCGCGGTGCTCTTCTTCGGCATCTTCCTCTCGATGCAGGTGCCGCTCTCCGCGCTCGCCGCCTACGGTCCCTCGCTCGGACTCGACTCGCCCACCGAGTACTTCTGGGCGACAGGAACGCTGTCGAGCCTCCTCGACAACGCTCCGACCTATCTCGTGTTCCTGACGACGGCGACGACTGTCGGAGTCGCCGCCGGCGCCAGCTCGGTCACGCTCGACGATGGCGCCGTCGTGGCCGTGAGCCATCTCGCGGGGATCTCCTTGGGCGCCGTCTTCATGGGGGCGAACACATACATCGGCAACGGCCCGAACTTCATGGTGAAGGCAATCGCCGAGCGCAGCGGCGTCAAGATGCCCGGCTTCTTCGGCTACATGGCGTGGGCGGCGGTCATCCTGCTGCCCCTCTTCGCACTCGTCACGGTGCTGTTCCTTCGTTAGGGGGTCGCCGGCGTCTTCGTCGCGCCGTCGTCGCGCTTCATCATCGCGTAGATCACGCTCTGCACGACGACTGACTCGCCGACGAGTCGACCTACGCGCTCCCCCGCTTCGCGCAATGACCGGATCTTCCCGTTGTCGATCTCGGACTCGAAGTCGTTGAGCGAATTCTCGATGCCGAGCATCATGGACGCGATGACCGCCCATTCGTGGCGGGTGTCGGGCCAGTACTCGTTCGAGCGGATCGCCTCGACCGGCACATTGATGCGCCAGCCCTCCGGGGTCTCGACCATCGTGAGGAGGCCGCCAAACGCCGGTTCATCGTCGATCAGGATCGCCGCGGTGCCGTCGCCCATGTCCTCCGCTGTCACGCGCGTGCGCTGCTGTGCAAGGAACCCGAAGGGATCGCCGAGCACCTGCTTGGCGAGCCACCGGTAGTCGAAGCCGAACTCACGCGCCTTCTCGACGCCCGCGTCGACCGCCTTTGATCCCTCGTCGGCGAGTTCCTTGGGGAATCGCGCCTTGATCTTCGTCGACACCCGCCAGAGTTGCGCAAGCATGTCGGAGGCCTTGCCCTTGACATCCGAGATCGCGCTCGCCTCGGTGACGCCATCGTCGAAAGTCACATCGCGCGCCTTGATCTCGATCATCTGCGGCAGCCCCTCGGGGTGCCCGCTCGTCACCATCTCCGCGATGGCGTCGAGGGCCTTGGTAGGAGTGCTCGTGTCGAGGGCATCGTTCGAGCAGCCTCCCAGCACGGCGAGGAACGCGGTGCACACGGCCGAACTCAGGCGCCAGCGATAAGAGGTTTCGATTCGAGGGTTCACGCCGCTAATCTTAGTCCTCCATGCTCGTCACGCTCAATGGCAACCTCGCGACGCTCCCCGATCCCTCCACGGTTGCCGCGGCGATCGAACATCTGCGCTCGATCCGCGGAGATGGCGCCGCGCCCGGAGCGCGAATCCCCTGCGCGGTCGAGGTGAACAAGCGACTCGTCCCCCACCGCGAGCACGCCGCGGCGGAACTCCGTGACGGCGACCAGATCGAGATCGTGACCCTTGTGGGTGGAGGCTGACATGACCGAGGCAACTGCTCCCATCTCCACCATCCCCCCGCTCAGAGTGGGCTCGTTCACGCTGCGCAATCGCCTCATCGTCGGCACCGGCAAGTATCCGTCGATGGACACCATGAACGCCGCGCTCGCCGCGTGCGAGGCCGACGTCGTGACGGTCGCAGTGCGGCGCGAACGTCTCGTCGATGCACAGGGACGATCGCTCCTCGACTCCCTCGATCTCTCGACGCTCACCATCCTCCCCAACACCGCGGGCTGCTTCACCGCCCCCGACGCGGTCCGCGTGGCGCGGCTCGGACGCGATCTCCTTGAGCAACTGGGCAATCCCGGCGCGCGCTGGGTGAAACTCGAAGTGCTCGGCGACAAGAAGACGCTCCTCCCCGACCCCGTCGGGACGCTCGAGGCCTGCCGCGAACTCGTCACGGACGGCTTCGAAGTCCTCTGCTACTCGAGCGACGACCCGATCATGGCAGTGCGGCTGCGCGATGCGGGGGCGACGAGCGTGATGCCCGCGGGTAGCCCGATCGGCTCGGGTCGCGGCATCAGCAATCCATCGGCGATCTCGATCATTCTCGAACTGCTCCATGACCCGGCGTCGGGCGGCAGCCCGGACTATCCGGTGATCGTCGATGCGGGAGTGGGCACCGCGAGCGATGTGACGCTCGCGATGGAACTCGGCGCTGATGGTGTCCTCCTCAATACGGGGATCGCTCACGCGAAGGATCCTGTCGCGATGGCGAAGGCGATGAAACTTGCCTGCGACTCGGGATATCTCGCCGCGCGGGCTGGGCGGATCCCACGACGCCGCTACGCGACGGCCTCGAGTCCGTGGGAAGGCGCAGTCTCGTCGATCCCCGGCGAGTGACGCGCCCTAGCGTGCCGTCGCGGCCGCGGACCCCCGCGCGCCCATCGCCAGAAAGTTCGCCAGCAGCTTGGGGCCATCGGGGGTGAGAAAACTCTCGGGGTGAAACTGCACTCCTTCCATCGGCGCCGATCCCGGCGGAGCCTTCCACCGCAGTCCCATCACCTCCTCGGCCTCGGTCCACGCGCTGACCTCGAACTCGCTCGTCACGCTCGCGCGATCAACGATGAGCGAGTGGTACCGCGTCGCGACCATCGGCGAAGGGAGACCGGCGAAAACCCCCCGTCCATCGTGGTGAATCGGCGAGGTCTTCCCGTGCACCGGCAGCTCGTTGCGGCGGACGGTCATTCCGTGCATGTCGCCCATCGTCTGGTGGCCCAAACAAACCCCGAGAATCGGAATCCGCCCACGAAAGGCGCGCATCAGATCCGCGCACACGCCGCTCTCCTTGGGAGTGCAGGGACCGGGTGAGATCACCAACAGCGTCGGCGAAAGCGCCTGCGCTTCCTCCACCCCGATCGCGTCATTGCGCACCACGCGGACCTCAAGCCCTCGGTCGAGCACACCGAACGCCTGCACGAGGTTCCAGGTGAAGGAGTCGTAGTTGTCGATCAAGAGGAGCATCGGGATTCAGGCGGCGACCCTGTGCAAGGACCCCGCCACGGGGCGGGGTCCTGATGCCGATTCAGTGGAGTGGATGAGGATCGAACTCACAACCTCTTGAATGCGATTCAAGCGCTCTCCCAATTGAGCTACCACCCCAACTTGGGAGGCGAAGTATAACCGGGCGGCCGGAGAGCCCGATACCCTCTGATTCGTGCCCGAGGCGCCCGCGCAACCCAACCGCGACACCCCGGCGATGCGCCAGCACGCGCGATTCAAGCGCGAGCATCCCGGCTGCATCCTCTTCTTCAGGCTCGGCGACTTCTACGAGATGTTCGACGAGGACGCGCTGAGTGCCCACCGGATTCTCGGGATCACGCTCACGCAGCGCAGCGAGGGGATTCCGATGGCGGGCATCCCCTTCCACTCCGCGGAGGGTTATCTCAAGCGGCTCGT
>CANETX010000023.1 GCA_947441435.1 Planctomycetaceae bacterium | reverse complement strand
GGCGAAGTCAACACTTCGATGCCGCACTACGTGATCGAGCGCACCGTCCACGCGCTCAACAACCACTCCAAGAGCCTCAAGGATGCGAAGATCCTCGTCCTCGGCATCGCCTACAAGAAGAACATCGATGACCCGCGCGAGAGTCCCTCTGCCGAGATCATCGAACTTCTGCGCGATCGCGGCGCGGTGGTTTCGTACCACGACCCACATCTGCCCCTCTTCCCGGCGATGCGCAAGTACCGGATGAACCTCAACTCCGTGCCGCTCACCCAGGCCACACTCTCGGCGGCCGACTGCATCCTGATCCTCACCGACCACGATGCGGTCGACTACACCGCGATTGCCCAGCACGCGAAACTCGTCGTCGACACGCGCAACGCGATGGCGCACATTCCAGCCGACAAGATCCGCTGCGAGATCGTCAAGTCCTGAGATGCCCATGACCCGCATCCAGATTCGGTCGATCGCGACACAGTCCCTTCGGTGGGGAGTGGTGCTCCTGGCGATCGCGCTCGTTGTGGCGCCTGCTTTCGCCCAAGAGTCGTCCAACGCTCCCCGCCAGCCGGCGGTCAAGAACTTTCCGGCAGCGTGGGTCGGCTATGCCGCGATGTTCTTCATCATGGCGCTTGTCGTCATGGTGAGTCTCTATCCGTCCAAGCGCGGACATCAGGAATGACCCGCCCGCGCCACCGCCGGATCGTCGCGCTCGCTGCTCTCAATCTCGCTCTCATCACCCTCGTCCTCGCCATTGTCTTCACCGCCAAGGCGGGAGGGCAGGCGGGAGTTGGTCGCGCCACCTACTCGATGGCCGGAGGCAATGTCGATGGCACCGACATGGGTGTGCTGCACATCGTTGATGAGACACATCAGGAGATGGTGACGCTCCTGTGGAACGACAAGGCCCGCGCGCTCACGCCGATCGGCTATCGCAATCTCGCCGCAGACAGCGCGGGGGCTGGAAAACTCCGCCCATGACGACCATGACGCTGCGACGCGCCGAGTGGACCTTGATGACGAGCGCGCTGATGCTCGCCACGGCGCTCCTTGTGATGCTGTTCGCACCGATGACTCCCGACGCGCAGGGAGGGGACTCGACCGTCCCGGCTCCAAACGGGATCGGTGTCATCACGGTCGCCAACGGATCGGGCCCAGGCGCTCGTCCCTCCGAGAGTGTCTATGTCCTCGACAACCGCACCGAGATGCTCATGATCTACACCGTCGAGAGTTCGGGAGCGAGCCGATCGGTCGCGCTGCGATACGTCGAGACCCTGCCCGCACTTTTCCGGGCGGGACGCCGCTGATCGATGCGCGAGCGCCCGGTCGACACCGTCACTCTGACGGCACGGGCCGCGCGATTCACGAAGCGATCCATCAAGAGTTCCGCCAAGCGCACCGGGCTGCGGCTTGCGTTGTCGATGGTCGATCTCACGACGCTTGAGGGGAAGGACTCGCCGGAGAAAATTCGCGCCCTGTGCGCGAAGGCGATTACGCCGAGTGAGATTCCCTTCGACCCGAAACTTCCAAGTGTCGCCGCTGTGTGCGTCTACCCCACGCTCGTCGCACTTGCACGCGATGCGCTCATGGGATCTGGGGTGAAGGTCGCCTCCGTCGCCACCGGATTCCCCAGCGGCCAGTACCCGCTTGATGTCCGCCTCGACGACTGCGTTCGGGCCATCGCGGCCGGCGCCGACGAGATCGACATGGTGATCTCGCGTGGACTGTTTCTGGCTGGACGCACCGATGAGGTGCGCGCGGAGATTCGTGCGACCCGTGCCGCCTGCTTCGAAGCGGCGCGCAAGCGCGGCCAAGGGGATGTGCATCTCAAGATCATCCTTGAGACGGGCGAACTCGGCACGCTCGAGTCGATTCGACGGGCGAGCGATCTGGCCATCGACGCTGCCGCGAGCGTCGCTGGTGTCGGCCCGATGCGCGATGGGGACGTGTTCATCAAGACCTCGACAGGGAAGATCCAGCCTGCTGCGACGATGCCGGTGACGCTCGTGATGCTCGAGGCGATCCGCGATCACTACCTCGCCACCGGCTTGCGCATCGGCATGAAACCGGCAGGGGGGATCCGCGCCGCCAAGAGTGCGCTCGCCTACCTCGTCATGGTCAAGGAGACCCTCGGCGACGAGTGGCTTCGTCCGAGTCTCTTCCGCTTCGGCGCCTCAACGCTCGCCAATGACCTGATCCGCCAGCTCATCCGGTTGGAGATGCCGCGCAAGGCTGCCGTCGATGGCGCCGTCCGCTATGCCGCGAGCTACGACACGTCCGAGTGATCAGCGCGGTCGATCGAAGTGCGGCGGTCGATCTTGCTTGGGGAACTTGAACTGCTCGATCCGCTCGCGGGCGCGTTCGACATCGGCGAGCGCAGCACGGACCCGGCGCCACGGGGCGAACACAGCATCGGCCTCAAGTTCCTTGAGGTGTTCAAGAACGCTCGTATCGGGGATCTTGACTGTCGGCGCGGTGAGCGCCTTGGTCGCATCTTCGAGTTCCCGCAGCATCCGTTCGAGATCCGCACGCACGCCGGCAAGTCGCAGGGCCGATGGGCGCTCGCGCGGCGCATGGTCGTTTCGTTTCCACGCTCCCGTGCGCGAGGAACTCCCGCGCGCCGATCCGCCGCGTGAGGGTCCACCGCGTGAGGGTCCACGCGATCCGCCGCTAGGTTTGAAGGGTCCGGGCATCGAGTGGAGTCTAGGCGGAGCGACCGGGCGGTCGCTTCGCTTGCGCGCTTGGCGCGATCGCATCGTGTGTCGCGGCCAGGAGGATGAACACCGCCGGGATGCCTCGGGTGAAGAGGCCGACCACGAGTCCCACGGTCAATCCCCTCAAGAGTTCGCCGAGCGCGGTGAGGGTGATCCGCGTCAGGGCCGTATCGCGCGAACGGGTCATCCGCCAGCTGCGTGCGAGCGCTGCTCCTGCGCCCTCGCCGGCATGGTGGGGATCGACGATCACGAGGCCCGCAAAGAGGAAGCGGCACTGGAAGTAGATGCTCGGCACGAGGAAGGGGATGGCGGCGATGACCACCACCATCGTGATCGTCGAGGTCGAGGCCATCGCGTCTGACGAACTCGCAGCGAGCACTCCGACAACCGCACCCGCGACGAGTGCCGTGATGATCCAGAGGATGGTCGGCACCCCCGCGAGGAGTCCGAGCACGGAAAGGAACACGAGGAACGCCGGTCCGCGTCGGTAGGCCGCATACAGGTCCCCAGCGACGGGAGTTTCACGACGGACGACACGAAGCGCCACGAGCGTCGCGCCGTAACAGAGCGGGAGGGCGACGCCTGCGAACCAGAGTGCCTGCGCTGCAATGGACATCGTCTCGATCGCGAGCGCATGAAAGAGTTCCCCAAGCGCCTCGGGGCTGGTGTCCGATGCGGAGAGTGGCTCTGCCATCACGAACGAGACGATCGACCAAGCCACAGGAACGACGAGCGCCGCGGTCGCGGTTGAGGCCGCGATCTGCAGCGGTTTCCCTGGAGACTCGAGCGCCCCCTTCGCGCGCTCGGCGACGTCACGGGGCAGCGATGGCGCGGTCAGTGGATTGGACATCCTTGGCCACAAGCATGTTGTACGCCGTCGCCAGAGCGATGAGACAGAATGGCAACCCGAGGAAGATGAACGGGACACAGCACGCGAGAAGTGTTGCCACCGTACCGACCGACAGCGAGATCATCAGTCCGAAGAGTGAGAGTGCCTTCCCTTGCGTCATCCGCCAACTCGTCTCGATGCTTGCCATCGCGGAGCGCGCTCCGAGCGTCTCATCGACGACGACGAACAGGCTGAACATCGTTCGTATGCAGATCCAGTAGCACACCACGACGCAGGTGATCGCCCATATCCATCCGAGGATGACTGCTGCACGTGACGCATCGTCGAAGTCGTGCCATTGAACGCCGTCCTTGAAGTTGGAGAAGCCGATCCCGAACCAGACGATCGCCGAGAGCACGGCGAGTCCGAGCAGGATGGGAATCATCTGGGCGATCGCCACCAAGACAACGGTGCCAAGCACGCTCGGGAATCGACGGAATCCTCGAAGGAGATCGCCGTACGCCACACGGTGGCTGCGCACAGCCCGCGTTGCCACCCACAGAAGTCCCGCCAAGAGAGGGACGAGCACGAAAATCTGATAGATGAGCACGAAGCACCCTGCGGCCCCACTGAACGCATTGGTCGCCGCGATGACCTTCACTTCGTCGGGGTTCTTTTTCTGGATGATCTGGCTGATCATCTGGACTGCTTGGGCACCCCAGACGGGGATGTTTGCCAGCAGATAGATCGCGCAAGCGCCCGCGAGCCGGACCCACGTTGCCTTCAGTGTTCCCCAACTGGCACCCCAGACATTCGTGAACGAGTACTCCACGATCAGGCTCCTCTCTGTGCGCGCTTGTAGATGGGCGAATCCTAGCGGCTCATCGAGGTGCCCCCGCATCGCATGGGTATCCCCGCCCATGCGATCGCCACTCGGAGCTGCTTCCGGAACAGTGGCTCCGAGAAAGATTCCTCGGTGTGCCCGCCGGCGGTGTACCAGCAGCGACCCTTGCCCATCATGCGCCACCAGATGCACGGATGATCTGCGTTCATTCCCCCTCCCTTATAGGTTGACTCATCGAGGACAGCCAGCACCTGGATGCCTTCGACGCTGCGGGGGTTGCGATTGAATCGGTACCACTCGTCGGTGCGAACCCAGCGCTCCGGGAGAAAGTCTGTGGTCGGGTGGCTTCGGTCCTCGACGACAATGACCGCCTGCTGAACCGGGGGGTGGCCGGCGAAGTGGGCGCCGATCATCTGCGCGAACCACGGCCAGGAGTGTTCGGTGTCGCTGGCGGCGTGGATCCCGACGAAGCCTCCGCCGCCTTCTATGTAGTTCGCGAACGCGGTCTGCTGCTGCTCGTCGAGGACATCGCCTGTGGTGGAGAGGAACACAACCGCCCCGTAGCGGTCGAGGTTCTCCTTCGTAAATGCTGACGAGTCCTCGGTCGCATCGACCTGGATGTCTGGTCCAAGGATCTCCCGGATACAGGCGATCCCAGCCGGGATCGACTTGTGCCTGAACCCAGCCGTCTTCGAGAACACGAGGATGCGGTCCTTCTCAGTATCTAGGCTCAGATACTGTGGATGACTCTTACATCCAACCAAGATCGCGACAGATACCGTCATGATCACTACAAGTTTGTGTACGTTCATGAACATTGTGACATCCTAGGCGATCATGCGTCGCGGAGATAGTCGCACGATCGGCTAAATTGATGTGTGTTTCATGACATTTCGAAGTACTTTGGCGATCGTCGGTGATCGTCGGCGATTATTGACAAAAAAAGCGCTGCGACCATTTATGGGCGCAGCGCCAAATCCCCAATACATCCCTTGGCGCATTGCGCCGTTGTCCTTTTCCCTCCGGAAGACCTTTCCCTCCCTCCGAGTCCCTTCCCCTCCCTCCAACCCTTTCCTTCCCTCCATCCATCTCCCTGACTCCGCCGCCTCCAGCACCCTGTCCGTCTTTTCCTTCCCTCCATCCCTTGATTGCTGAAGCCAACCCGGGCTCCGATAACAATTCGCCCAGCCCCTTGGCTAACTCCAGCAATCTGCGTGCAATCCAAGACAGGGTCATCAAACATCCAGCACCTGAATGCTCGGGAACGAAGTGGGTTTCCCCGTCCTTCAGGCAAACGATTGTGTTCTTTGGGGCACTCTCGTCTGCCGGACGGGGCGCCTCTTGGGTTCTCGAACAGAGAGAAGATCGATTACGACGACCGATCCTCCAAACCTACGCATCGAGTTTTTGAGATTTGATCCGCGGCTGCAACAGGCAAAGGGCCCTGACGCTCAAGATCCAATGGTGTGCCAGACCGTCTTCACTTCGGTCACTGCCTGGAAGGCCCGAGGCCCGGAGAACTCATCCCCTGCGAAGTAGTCCGCCCCCTCATCGACAATCCGCACTCGCTTGAAATTCTCGGCGATGCCGCTGCGCAGAATCTGCGCGTGATCCGCGGACACATGGCCGACCACCGCGTCGATGTCCCGATGCGCGGCGATCGCACTCACGAGTTCACTGTGGCTGCCCGTCAGCACATTGAGCACGCCTGCTGGAACATCCGCGCTCGGCGCACACTCGGCGACGGTGAGTGCTGGCACAGGCTCCGTCTCGCTCGGAAGCACAACGACCGCGCACCCGCACGCGAGCGCCGGAAGCGAAAGCGAGAGGAACGAGAGGAGGCTCGGCCCGCCGCCAGCCACAACCGCGACCACTCCCACCGGTTCGATTTCCGAGAAGCAGTGGAATGGACCGGCGACAGGATTGCGCCCACCAAGGACAGAGTCGAGCTTGTCGCACCATCCCGCAAACGACACCGTGCGGTCGATTGCGCACTCGACTTCGCTGCGCGCCTGCGACTTCCCAGCGCGCTCCCCCATCCTCACCGCCTCAATGAGTTCGGCGCGCCGACCATCCATGAGTTCCGCCAGTCGATAGAGGATCTGCCCACGCAAGTATCCGCTCGACGCGGCCCAACGCTCCTGTGCGCTCCGCGCCGCCTCGATCGCTTCGCGCAGATCCTTGCGCGATCCCTGTGCGGCATACGCCAGTGCGCGACCATCACCACGCTTCCCGCCTCGGATCGGCATCACCCGCCCCGACTCGCTCCGCGGATATGCCCCGCCGATGAAAAGCTTCCAAGTCTTGGTGATCTCTGCTCGTTCGCTCATGGCTGGTGTCCTTGCATCCTGCATCCACTCACGCGAGATACGCCGCGAGTCCTGATCGACCACCCTCACGACCGAAGCCGCTCTCGCGATAGCCGCCAAACGGGGCTGCTGGGTCGAACTGGTTGAAGGTGTTGCACCAGATGACGCCGGCCTTGATCTTGCGGGCGATGTCATACGCCTTCGATCCTCGGCTCGTCCAGATGCCCGCACTCAATCCGTACATCGTGTTGTTGGCGCGCGAGACGGCTTCGTCGGGAGTTCGGAAACTCATCACCGCGAGCACGGGTCCGAAGATCTCCTCGCGTGCGATGGTGTGCGACGGCTGCACCCCCGAGAAGAAGCAGGGGCGGCACCAAAATCCCTTCGCGGGAAGCGTCTGTGTCGCGACCTCGTTGTGGCTTGCCCCCTCCTCGGCGCCGACCTTGATGTAGCGGGTGATGCGCGCCAATTGCGCGGCGCTGTTGATCGCCCCCACATCCGTGTTCTTGTCGAGCGGATCGCCGATCCGCAAGCTACGCATGCGCAACTTCAGTTTCGCGATCACTTCCTCGAGGACCGACTCCTCGACCAACAGGCGACTCCCTGCGCAGCACACTTGACCCTGGTTGCACCAGATGGCGCTGACGATTCCCTCGACCGCCTGATCGAGGGGAGCATCGGCGAAGATGATGTTCGGGCTCTTGCCGCCGAGTTCGAGTGTGAGCCGCTTCTTCGTTCCCGAAGTCGCGCTCGCGATGAGCCGACCGACTTCGGTGGATCCGGTGAAGGCGATCTTGTCGATCCCTTCATGTTCGACAATGCGCCGCCCGGTCTCGCCAGCCCCCGTGACGATGTTGACGACTCCCGGAGGAAGCTCAACCTCCTGCATGATCTCGGCGAGGCGCAGCGCGGTGAGTGATGTCGTCTCCGCAGGTTTCAGGACAACGGTGTTGCCGCAGGCGATCGCGGGGGCGATCTTCCATGCCGCCATGAGAAGGGGAAAGTTCCACGGGATCACTTGGCCACACACACCGACGGGCTCTGGTTCCCTGCCATCGCTGGTGGGAAACGCCCACTTCAGTTTGTCGCACCACCCCGCGTGGTGGAAGAAGTGCGCCGCAGCAAGGGGAACATCCTCGTCGCGTGTCTCGCGGATTGGTTTCCCGTTGTCGAGCGTCTCGAGCACGGCGAGTTCACGCGCCCGCTCCTGAATTCTCCGCGCGATCCTGAAGAGGTACTTCGCCCGCTCCCGGGGGGCGGTGCGTCGCCAAGACTTCAGCGCCTTGCGTGCGCTTGCGACCGCCGCATCCACATCGGCCTCTCCCGCATCGGCGACCCGCGAGAGAACCGCCTCGGTGGCTGGATTGATCGTGTCGAAGTGCACCCCCGACTTGGGCGCGCGAAATGCCCCGCCGATGAAGAGTCCGTACTCGGGCTTGATCTCCACCTTTGTCGACTCTGGTGCCGGCGCGTACTCCCACACCGTGCTCGGATCGGTCATGGCCACAGTATCCCACTTCGGGGGCGATACGCTAGGGCGATGCCCGATCAGGTCCTCACCATCGACATCGGCGGAACGAACGTGAAGTTGCGAGTGGAGGGGGACCCGGAGAAACGGTCCTTTCCATCGGGTCCCGAGCTCACTCCCGACGCCATGGTGGCGGGTGTGCATGAAGCGGCGAAGGGCTGGTCCTTCGACCGGATTTCGATCGGGCTTCCCGCGCCGATCGTCAAGAACAAGCCAAGCCACGACCCCTTCAATCTCGGGCCGGGATGGACTGACTTCGACTTCGATGCCGGGTTCTCCGCGAAGGTGAAACTCATCAACGATGCTGCAATGCAGGCTGTCGGCTCCTATGAGGGTGGTCGCATGCTCTTCCTCGGTCTCGGCACCGGTCTTGGATCCTGCCTCATCGTGCAGCACGTCATCGTCCCGACGGAACTCGCGCACCTGCCATTCAAGAAGGGAAAGACGTTCGAGCAGTTCTTGGGAGTGAAGGCACTCAAGAAGCATGGGAAGCGGCAGTGGACGAGGGATGTCCACACAGTGATCGAACTCCTGTCGAACGCGCTCATTCCCGACTATGTCGTACTCGGTGGCGGCAACTCTGCGAAACTGAAGGCACTGCCAGAGAACTGCCGAATGGGCAGCAACGCGAACGCATTCCTCGGCGGATTCCGCCTCTGGGCGCCGGAGTGGGCCGCATCGACTCCTGTCTATGAGGGTTGAGCGAACTGGCAAGCGCGCGGTGGTCGCAGTCGCCGGCGCGTTGCTCGCGGTGCTTGTCCTCACGGTGCCCGCGCGAGCCCAGTCCCCCAACAACCCCGGGCAGAGCCTGCAGCTCAAACCGCAGGGTTCGTGGCTCACGGACAGCCTCGACCTCACACGGAGCTTTGCGGGAATGGACCTCATGAAGTCGACGCCGACGCTCTTCGGCTCCGACAAGGTCAAGAAGGACTACAACTTCTTCGAGTTCCAACCCAACGCGGTCCCGTGGGGTCCAGTGAACGGGATCTTGCCGGATCCCTGCGGCCCGCTCTTTTCGCCCGTGCGAAACGTCGAGATCGCCTCGCAGGAGCAGCTCGGCATGCGCTGGGACATCTACAACGTCACCGTCTACCAGATGGCATCCGCCAGCCTGGCAGGCGACTCGCGCGACGAAGGGGCCAATCGGTTCAATCTCCGTGCCGACCTCAAGTTGTGGGACTTCGGTGGTGGTGCGATGGGACGCATCACTGCCCAGATGCGGCAGAGCAATTCGTTCCCGACGCAAACGGAATTGGGCACCGCGATCGGATCAGACATCACCCTCAATAGCAATTTCACCGGGCTCTACGGCACCAAACTCGTGCGTGTCCGCTACGAACAGGGACTGCTCGACAACCATGTCATGGGGTTCGTGGGGAAGATCAACCCGAACGACTATCTCCTGAACAACCCATTCGCCGGTGATGAGACCACGCAGTTCATGGCGTCGATCTTCGACGGCAGTGACGCCGCGCAGTCGGGATTTCAGGGCTACCTGCTCGGCACCGGCGCGATGGTGGTTCCGGTCGAGGGGATCTACGCGAACTTCCTGGTGACCAATCCATCGACCGCCAGCTATCGGGGGCTCGGAACACAGGGTCTCGGATCAGGGCTCTGGTACTTCGGAAGTGAAGTTGGATTGATCACCGACCTCTTCGGCGACAAGGATGCCCCCGGCAAGTACTCGTTCGGGTTCAGCACGACCAATGCGGCGTACACCTCGACGAGCCTCGCCGACCAGGAGTTCGGCAATGGGTTCTGGGTGATGGGCACGGAGTACCTGACGCAGGACATCGGTGTGTGGGCGCAGTTCACCTACTGCGATCCCGATGTCGCCCTCTACAAGACCGAATTCACGATGGGGCTGTCCATGGACGAGTGCTTCGGCCGAAAGCGCGACGGGTTCGGCGTCGCGTGGGGGTACACGACGGCGGGGGAGTCGTCCTTGGGCGTCCAGACCGTCACGGAGATCTACTACCGGCTGCAGCTCACCGACTCGATCCAGATCACGCCAGACATCCAGATCATCACCAATCCAAATGACCCGATCGGGGGGACGAGCCAGGGGAACAATGTGTTCGTCTTCGGCATCCGCGCCCTGGTTCACTTCTGAACGAGGCCGCCGATCGCCGGCGCCGATTGTCGCGACGCCCACGCCGCGAGCGTGATCCCGATGGCGACCATTCCCAACGAGAGCATCATCGGGAGGGTCACGGGACCGAGCATGAAGACTCCCGAGTCGATCTCGCGGAACTGCTCGCTTGCGACGCGCAGCGCGCCGTAGGCGATGAGGAATGTCGCCGCGATCGCCCCCGGCTTGCGCGGGCGCAGCCACACGAGGGCCATCGCCGCGAAGAGGATCGGTCCATCGGTGATCGCCTGGATGAAGTTGCTGGGGTAGTACGCGGTCAAGAGCGGTTCGAGTTTCGCGAGCACATCCGCCCGGTGGAGGTACGCAGCATCGCGCACCGCCTGCGGAAGGGAGACATTTGGATTCACGAGTCCGGCGAGAGGCTGCAGGCGATCGACATCGAAGGCTGCCGAATACACCTCGTCGGGATACTTGATGCTCCACCACGGCGGATTCGCCTGCATCGACTCAGGGAGGGGGCGTCCGGGCAATTCGCCGTTGACGAAGTTTGCAAGCCTCCCGAAACTGAGGCCGAATGGCGCGGCGAAGGCGACGCAATCGATCATGTGGAGCGCCCCGAGATGCTGTCGCTTCGCGAAGAGCCAACTGGCGACGATCGTCCCGAGGATTCCACCGTGGCTCGACATTCCTCCCTTGTGGATGTCGAGGAGTCCCCACCACGGAATCTCGCCATGGAACGTCACCAAGAGCTGCGGTTCGTAGAAGAGCACATGGCCGACCCGGCCGCCGATGATCACCCCCGCGATCAAGTAGGTCATCAGATCGGCGACCTGCGTCGTCGAGAGCGCGATGCGTCCCTTGCGCGCGAGCGATCTGAGGACGAACCAACCGATGAGGAATCCGCCGGCGTAGGCAAGCCCGTACCAGCGGATGCCGAATCCATTTCCGAAGTCGATCGCGAAGGGATCGAGCGTGTGGATGATTGCTGCGAGCACCTGCGTAGCATCCCAAACTGCGATGGGATTGCAACCGGATCAAGGAGGCCCGAGTGAGTTCGCGCGACCAGAGCGTGCGGGAGACCTCACGCCCTTTCTGAAGTTGCTCCTGCGCGGACGCACGCTGACCTTTGATCAGTCGCGCAGCGCCTTCTCTGAACTCGTGACCGGTTCATCGCATCACGCGGAGATGGGAGCGTTCCTCGCGCTCTTGGGACAGCGACTGCCAACCGTCGATGAACTTGCAGGTGCGGCGAGTGTGATGCGCGATGTGTCGGAGAAACTTCCCTCATCGATCGATCCCGCGCGGATCCTTGACACGGCGGGAACGGGTGGGGCACCCAAGACCTTCAATGTGAGCACGCTGGCGGCGCTCATCGCCGCAGCGGGGGGGGTCTTCGTCGCCAAGGGTGGCAATCGGTCGCGTACGGGCCGCGGATCAGCGGAAATCCTTGAGTCCCTCGGGGTCAAGGTCGACCCCGGCGCCACAGTGGAGCGGCGATGCCTCGAAGAGGCTCATTTCGCCTTCTGTTTCGCCCCCGCCCATCATCCTGCGGCCCGTCACGCCATGCCGGTGCGCAAGGCGCTCGGATTTCCGACGATCTTCAATCTGCTTGGGCCGCTCACGAATCCTGCGGGGGCGCGTCGCCATGCCATCGGTGTCTATGACCGTGCGATGGTCTCGCTAGTTGCGCACACGGTGCGCGATCTCGGTGCAGTGCGGGCGCTCGTCTACCACGGGCTTGATGGACTCGATGAGATGACGACTGGTGCTTCGACTCTGATTGCCGAGGTGACCAGAGACGCACAAGGCGGGAGCGTTCGCGAGTACGAGGTGACGCCCGAGGAACTCGGAGTCCTGCGCGCCAATCCGATCGCCGTGGGCCCGGCGGATCTTCCGGAGGCAACGGCGCTGTTCCGAGGTGTGCTCTCGGGAACCGCCCCTGTGCTCCCACGCGCCATGGCTCTCATCAACGCCTCCGCCGCGCTTGTCGCCGGAGGCGCGTCGGCCTCGCTGCGTGAGGGAGTGCAGCGGGCCGCACAACTCATTGACTCGGGCGCCGCGCAGGCGACACTCGACACCATCGTCCGCCTCTCCAACGAAGACCAACCGTGAACACCATGCTTGAAGCGCAGGACGCCGCCTCGACCGCGTCCAAAGAAGCTGTCAGTTTCGCCGCCGAGTACGCCACCCCCGTGCTCTGGTCGCTCGTCATCATTGCCTTCGCGTACGTCTCGGCTCGCTGGGCACGCCACCTCGTGCTCGCCGCGTGCAAACGGGCGGAGGTCGAACCGACCGCAGGCAAGTTCTTCGCGAAACTCTCTGGCTGGGTGATCCTCCTGATCGCCGCGAGCTTTGTGCTTGGAAAATTCGGCGTCGACACCGCGAGTCTCTCGGTGCTCTTGGGTGCTGTCGGCCTCGCCATCGGCCTTGCCTTCCAGGGCACGCTCTCCAATTTCGCGTCCGGGATCATGTTGATGATCTTCCGCCCCTACAAGATCGGCGACACGATCGTGGCGGCGGGGCAGACGGGGATCGTTTACGAGATCGATCTTGTGTCGACGACGCTTGACACCTTCGACAACAAGCGCATCTTCATCCCCAACAGTTCGATCTTCGGATCGGTGATCACCAATGTGAGTTTCCACGCGCGCCGGCGGGTGGATGTGATCGTCACCATTGCGCACGGCGCCGATGTCGATGCCACACGAACGGTGCTGACACGTGCTGCCGAGGGAGTCCCGGGACGACTCGCCGAACCTGTTGAAGTCGTCCTGACGGACATCGGACCGCTCGGTGCCGCGTGGCAGGTTCAGGTCTGGGCGAGTGCCGCGGACTATCTCGCCATTCGGCAGGCCGCTCTGCGCGAAGTCAAGACTGCGCTTGATCGTGCCGCCATCGCCTTCGCGAATCCAGTGGCGCCCGCAGCGCCCCTTGGACGCTGACGCAGCAAAGCGTCAGGGGCCGAACCACACTCCCGCAATCTTGCGGTACCGCGGCACGCGCGCGATGTTGGTCCCTGCGTTGTCGCGGTTCCAGAGCGTCGCACCTGTGCTGTCGACCTCGAAGATGCGCCCTGAATTGGTGAGCGTGACGATCGTTGTGTTGTCGAGCGTGCGAAATGCGCCGCACTGAGTTGGGCCGCCATAGAACTGCCCCGGACTCCCGTAGGACCACGAGGCTGATGCGGGTCCAAAGGCCTGGCCACTTGCGATCGAGTAGTTGCCGCTCGCGTCGCGCGGCGGCACGAGTTCGATCACAGTCGAGTAGTCGGTTGCCGTGCCCGCACGATCGCCGTTGTTGAAGGCCATGATGTTTCCGGCGCCGGGAAGCTCTGCGTCAATCCATGTAACGCTATGCACAACATAGAACACCTTGTTTGCGGTGGTGCCGCGGTCGTAGTTGGCTGGATTCCCCCATCGATAGAGAAGGTCACCACCATGACCACGCGCGCCACCAGCATGTGAGGCGGCCTGAGCCGTGGTTGTCGAGTGGTCGATGACCCACAACTCGTTGAGGCTGCGTGAACTCACGACGATCTGATCGAGTGTCGCGTCGTAGTCGATCGCGTTCATGTGGATCCAGTCGCCGCTACTGACCGTGCCGAGGTTGATGTCTACGAGTTCTGGGTGATTGATGACCACTCCATAGTTGGCTGCCGATGCGTTGGCGTCTTGGATCAGGTGATCCCAGAGATTCCACCGCCAGACGATGGTGTATGTGCTCGATCCCGTCGGCTGAATCTCGAGTATCGACTCCGACCACATCGTGCCGGCAATGGTTGTTCTCCCCGCAGCGACTGCCTGCGCTTGTGTGTGTCCCTCCCAGACGATGCAGAGGAAGTTCCCATTGGGCATCGGCTGAATGTCGTGATGCTGTTGGAACTCCGCAGTCGAGACGATCAGGTCGTTGACGATCGTCCCCGTCTCGTTGAAGATCTGGATGCGTCCGCCGCGCGCCGCGCCGTTGTAAGCGCCACCCGTGTGAACCGTCGGCCGCACCAGGGACCCGTCGCCTTGCAAGTAGGCGATGCTCGCACAGCCGGCAGCGCCAGTCCATGTCTTTACCGCTTCATCGGTTGCGGCGTCGAAGGCTGTGGTCGTCGATCCGTTGGTGGTGCTGACGAGGTACCACTCGGGAGCGGGCGCGGGGCAGGGGCCCCAACTCCCGAAGATCACCGAAAGATCCTCGCCGGAAGTCATGCCGTCGCCTGTGAGATCGCCAAAGGGCGTTCCCCAAGCCGAGAGGATCGAACCAAGATCAGTGCCGTCGACGACAAGGTCGCCATTGAGATCGGCAGGACAGTCGCCTCTGGCCGCAGTGGCCGCCATGATGCTCACGACAATCGAGAGGCGTGTGGCAAGGCGACCGTGGTGGAACGAAAGGACCATCACCGCATATTGCCACAGGAAGTAGCCTCGGGACAGTTTGACCGTCTCCGACCACGGAATGTCTTTGGGGTGGGCGACCAACCGGATCTGGCTTGTGGTGGCTCTTGGGGTGTGGGGGATCGCGATTCTCGTCGTTTCTGCACTGTTTGTGGCGGATCCGGTGGCTCGGACGGTCACCCACCTCTACCACGACGCAAGCGCGCAGTGGGCCTCCGGCGCGGCGCTCTACAAGGGCCCTGCGGGAATGAATTACCTCCCGCACTTCGCCCTCATCTTCGCCCCATTCCATGCGCTGCCTGCACCGCTGGGCGACCTCCTCTGGAGGCTCCTGTCGACCGCCCTTGTGGTGTGGGGAATCTGGCGTGTCGCGCGCCAGGTGTGGGGTAGCGAGGTGATGCTTGCATTTCCGTGGGTGCTGCTCCTCGCACTACCGCTCTCGCTCGCTCCGATGCGCTACGGTCAGGCCAACGGGATCCTCGCGGGCCTGATGCTCCTTGGCACCGCGTCCCTCATGGAAGCGAAGTGGGGGAGTGCCGCTGCGTGGATCGCGCTCGCGATCGTCGTCAAACCGATCGCCCTGGTGTTCGCACTCGTCGTGGCACTGTCGTATCCAAAGGTCCGCTCCCGGCTCTTCGCAGCGGCTGTCGTCGTCGTCCTGGCTCCATTCGCATTCGGGGGAGTCGACTATGTCCTCTCGCAGTACTCAGCAGCGCTCGCCAACCTGTCCGCTTGCGCGGGTGTCACCGAACACCGCTTCGCCGACTTTCAGGGGATTGTCCGAACCCTCGGTGTCGAGATCGCTTCGCCGTGGTCGCTCGTGATTCGAGTCGCGGCGCTCGTCGCGGTGGCGGGGGCGGCTTGGACGACAGTGCGCTCCATGACAGAGCCAACTCGGGGATTGTGGGCGCTCACCCTCACAGTCGTCTTCCTGATGCTCTTCAACCCCATGAATGAGTCGAACAGCTACGCGATCTTCGCGCCGGTGATTGCCCTCTGGGCCGTGCGGTTTCTCCCCATTCCAGAACGCGCACCACTCGGATGGACACTCACCGCCATCGTCCTTGCGATGGGACTGCTGCCTGAACCACTGCGACCGCTCTTTGGCAACTCGTTCTCTCTCTTCTTCAGCCCGCTGATGGCGATCGTCTTCCTCGTGCTGCTTCTTCGCAATCGAGCCACCGCATGAACTCATCTGAAGCGCCTCCCACTGCCCGCCCTCGCTTGAGTTTCGTCATCCCTTGCTACAACGAACAGGAGGTGCTCGGTGAACTCCATCGGCGAGTCAAGGCGGCAGGGGGGTCGCTCGACGCCACGTACGAGATCATTCTTGTCAATGATGGTTCGTCCGACGGGACTCTGGATGTGATGGTGTCGCTCGCGGCGACGGATCCGACGCTCGTCGTCGTTGACCTCTCTCGAAATCATGGACATCAACTCGCGCTGAGTGCGGGACTGCAGGTCTCCCGCGGCGAACGCGTCCTCGTGCTCGATGCGGATCTTCAGGATCCACCGGAATTGGTGGGGGAGATGATGGCGCTGATGGATGGCGGCTCGGATGTCGTCTACGCGCAGAGGCGCACTCGCCGCGGAGATGCGCCGATGAAACGCCTCGCGTGCGCCGCCTTCTACCGAGTGCTCACGTGGCTCGCCGATCGGCCGATTCCGCTCGACACTGGGGACTTCCGCCTGCTCTCACGGCGAGTCGTCGACGAGATCGTCCGCATGCCCGAGTGTCACCGCTTCATCCGCGGCATGGTGAGCTGGGTGGGATACAAGCAAGTCCCTTTTGCGTACGACCGCAAGGGACGGTTCGCCGGCGAGACGAAGTACCCCCTCATTCGACTGGTGACGCTCGCGCTCGACGGGATCGTGACGTCATCGACGCGACCACTCATGTTGGCAACCTACGCGGGGGGACTGTTCGCCCTCCTCTGTGTCGGGCTCATCGTGTACGCGCTGTACTCATGGCTCTTCGTGGGCGAGACTCCTCAAGGCTGGACAAGCCTCATGATCATCGTCACCCTTCTCGGAAGCGTCCAGTTGTTGGTGCTTGGCATCGTGGGCCAGTATGTCGGCCGGGTGCACGAGCAGGTGCGTGGACGGCCCATCTTCATCATCCGCGACATCATTCGTGGAACGCCGAACGCCTGATGTTCTGGTGGTTGCCAGGCTGACGAAATAGCGGCAGATTCCTCGGGGGATTCCGGCGCGCCTCTAGGGTGCGCCAATGTTCAGATCGAGGGGCGGACGACGCACACACTGCCCGGCGATGATCGCGCCGATCGCGGTGGCGTTCACGGTTGGTGCGGTCCTGCCGACGTTGGTTGTCGGCGATGTCGCACCCTCGGAACTCGCCGGAGTGGCGATTGCGGCGCACCTCACTGCGATTGTGCTTCGGAACCACCCACGGAGTGCGCTCGCGGCGCTCATGATGGGCGCGGCGCTGCTCGGGCTCGCGCGCTCGATGTCGTGGACGCGCCAGTGGGAGAGGTCGCTTGAGCAGTGGTCGCTGACTGCCGGGGAGCCCCGCCGCCTCGTGAGTGTGGTCGGTGTGGTTGCATCGACTCCGCGCGTCGACGAGACTGCGTGGCGCGATTCGCTCGCGGAGTGTGGTGCGCTCCGTGAAGATGTGCTCGCTCCGTACATGAGGCAGGCGCCCTCTGTGCGATTCTTCCTTGAGGTCGAGGCGATGGAGCCGCGACCCGTGGACGCCCTTGAGTTCCCTGGCTTGCTTCGTGTGGCCATCACTGCGACAGGCGCCGGGTGTCTCGCGGGGGATCGTGTGCGCCTCACCGGATGGCTTGCTCCGCTGGAAGTCCCTCGTAACCCTGGTGGGTTCGACTCGGTGCAGTGGGGTCGTTCGCGCGGGATTGCCGGGACACTGCATGTCGAATCTGCCGACCTCGTTGAGCGGTTGCCCGCCGCCGCGTGGAGGCTTTCCGCGATCCACGCACGCTGGCGTGCCGAGGTCGATGGCACCCTTCGCGAGGCACTTGGTGCCCCCTCTGCGATGGACGCGACGGCACTCGTGGCCGCCTCGACGACGGGTGCTGCGTGGCCCGGCCTTCGCGCGGCCTCGGCGCCATTCGCTGCGTGTGGAGCGCAACACCTCGTGGCCATCAGCGGCTTCAACTTCGGGATTCTGGCGGGGTGTGTGCTGGTGATCGCCGCAAGCCTTGGCCTCTCGCGCAGGACCTCTGGAATTGTGCTCCTCGTCCTTGCGCTCACGTTCGTCGCATCGATCGAGTCGGAAGTCTCCTCCGTGCGCGCCGCGTTGATGGGCGGAGTGTCAGCACTCGCCCTCGCCTCGTCGCGAAGCGTGCGTGCGGGAACGCCGCTCGCGCTCGTGGCAGTCGCCATCGCGTGGTGGGATCCACGCTCGCCAGCCGAACCTGGATTCCAATTGAGCTTCGCGGCAATTCTCGGGCTGCACTTCGGGACGCCGCCGCTGTCAAGGTTGATCCGCAGTTGGACTCGTGGGTTCTCTCTTGGCTCTGCGATCGCTCGCAGGGCTGTTGAACCATTGGCTGCCGCAGTCGCGGCGTGGCTCGCGACGCTGCCGATCGTCTTCGCCCACTTCGGGCAGTGTGCCCCCCTGTGCATCCCGTCCACGCTGGTGTTGACCCCACCGTTCGCCGTGATGGTGATCGCTTCGAACGCCGCGCTCCTCACGATGCCCATCGCCACGCCCATTGGCAATGGTTGTGGATTCGTTGCCAACACAAGCGCGCGGTGTGTGCTGTTCATCGCCACCGCGATCGGCCGCCTTCCGGGTGCCAACGACCCCGGGCGACCGGTTCAGCAAGTCGACGATGACAGGAACTGGGTGCTGCGCCTGGACATGGTCGATGTTGGCGATGGCTCGTGCCATCTCGTTCGGATGGGTGATGCTGCCGTCCTCTTTGATTGCGGAAGTCTCGCCTCGGCGAATGCGGGGAGCGCGATCGTTGTCCCTGCGCTCAAGGCGCTCGGTGTCGAACAGCTCGATGCGGTCATCATCTCCCATCCCAACACCGATCACTTCAACGCGCTCCCCGAGGTGGTTGATGCATTCGCTGTTCGGCGCGTGATTGTCACGCCTCAGTTCCTTCGCTGGGCAGAGCACCGCACGTGCGCAGCTTCGGTCGCGCTTGAGGCGGCTGCACAACGCGGCGCTTCCATTGAGCCGCACGGCCGGGGGGACAACATGGTCTTTGGCGCTACATCATGGCGGGTGATTCATCCGCCCATGGACGCGCGCTTCGCCGACTCCAATGACGGCAGTTTCATCATCCGTGTCGAAGCGGGGGAGTTCACTTTGCTTCTCACTGGCGATGCGTCGCGTGAAGCGTGCGCGGCGGTGCTCGAGCCACAGATCACCGACTCACTCCGCGGCATCGAAGTCATGGAGCTTCCACACCATGGGAGCTTTCGCCCGGAAGCCGCCGCCCTTGTCGAACGAGTGGCGCCGCCGATCGTTCTCCAATCCACCGGACCGAGGCGACTGTTGAGGGACCGTTGGAACGAACTCCTTGCAGGCGCAGACCGGCTGATCACGGCACGCGATCGCGCGTGTGCACTTGAGTGGCGCACCACCGGTGGGGTGCGGATGGGTCGATGGAACGGGCGGCGCTACGAGTGGACGAAGACGCTACTCACGATGGCCGCAGCATCAACTCTGGCCGTCGGTCGCGATGAGGAGCGCCCGCCTGATGAGGACCGTGTCTCCGACGGGCCCGCCGCCACACTCGGCCACCTCGAGTTCGAGTGTCCCCTCTCCGATGGGAACGTGCACCACCCCACTTGGCGACGAGCGCGAGAGCGGCACGCGCACGAGTTCAACGCCGCGCTGTCGAACAATCAGCGCGCAATCGGTCCAGTGTGCCAGCGATGCGGGAATGTTCAGTTGCGCCGAGAGAATGGTGAACCCCTTGGGGACTTCATAGAGGAGCCGTTCCGGCCCCCCGATCTCGATGGTCGACGCGCCAAGCGGCGTGTTGCGCCTCGTCAGGCGAGGGGTGGGGAGACTCGCCCTCGGCAGCGAGGCGGTGGTGGCCTCGATGACCGTCGGCACCAGCGCCGCGAGTGGCATGGTGCGATTCGGGGTCCGCTCCACTGCGAGCACTTCCTCGACGAGGAGCGGCAGTGTCGCGTTCGAGATTGCAAGATCGACCCCTGGCATGATGAAGGAAGCGGCTGGAGCTCCTTCGAGCGCCGCGCCGTCGAGGATCGATCCGTCGGCGAGCCAGATTCGTGCCCCCTTGCGCGGCTGCGTCTTTGAGACCAGCCACATTGAGGCGACACGATCTAGGGGCAACTCCTGTGTGGCGCCCGCCACATCGACGGTGAGTGGGTCACCGAAGGACTCGATGAATCCTTCGACGGTGTCGCCGTTGCGCAAGAGGATTCGGTCCGCACTGGTCTGTGGAGCGGACGGTCGACTCGGTTCGAATTCGATCCCCGCGACGCGCTCGACTGAAATGTCGATGAGGCCCAACGCGGGATTCTTCCAGCGCACCCGATCGATGCCGCCGCCATCCAAGAATCCGACGAAGGTCCCCGAAAGCCGCTGCCCGTCGGTCAGGTGCAAGGACGCATACGGATCGGTGCCGACGTCATCCTCCGCCCTGAGCCGCCGAATGGCGATGGCGCCGCTCATCACATCGCTTCCATTAAGGGAGCGCAGCACACCCTCTCCATCCTGTCGCGCAACGATCCATTGGCCGCTCGGCTGAAGCGCCTCCCAACCGATCGCATCATCGATCGGTGTGGCGTGGGTGAGTGCCGCAAGTGCTGTGAGTGCGGTGAGTGTCAGGAGGCGAACGAACATCGGTCACCGCTGGAAGATTGGGAGATACCGGTTGGGCATCTGGAGCACGATGAGGGCCATGGCTGTCGCGTACGCATTGCCGGCTTGGTGGTCCACCCACGAGCCGTCGTCGGTCTGCATCGCGAGGAGTTCCTCGCGGACCTTCGACCACCACTGCGACCACCACTCGCCACCGGCGAGATACATCGCCTGCGTTGTGTAGTACTGGCCGTAGAAATAATGTGCCTGCATCTGCGGACCTCCGCCTGCAACCATCGCATTTCCCCGCAGATAGTCAAGGCCGCGGACGATCGAGTCGTCCTCGTAAACCCCCGCGTAGAAGAGGCTCGCGACCCCTGCTGCCGTTCGGGGCCATGCGCTCGTCCCCGGCTGACGCATGTACCGGAATCCTCCATCGGGATTCTGGCAATCCCGCACATATCGCACCGCCCGGTCGATGGTGTCCTTGGGAATCTTGATTCCGGCATTGCGCGCGCTTCTCAGCGCCATCACCTCGCAGATGGTCACGCTCACATCGGCGTCATACGGGACGGGGTTGTAGCGCCACCCACCCTCATCGTTCTGGCTATTGAGGATGAGATCGACCGCACGCACGAGCGCGTCCCTCACCCGTGTGTCCTGTGGATTCATCCCGTAGATCTCGCCGAGAAAGAGCGTCGCGAATCCGTGGCCGTACATCGGACCGGTCGTCCCATCGGCTGCAAGGAGTCCACTCTCCGAGGTGTTGGCAAGGAGGTAGTCGAGTGCCTTCGACACATGCTCGCCATGGGCGCCTCGACCAGGAAGATTGCCATCGCCCATGAAGGCGAGTCCACAAAGCGCTGCGATGCCGACATGGCGACCGTAACGCCCGCGCCCGAATGATCCATCGCCGTTCTGTGAGGACGCGAGATATGCAAGACCTCGCTCGACCGCCCGTGTGAGTTCTGGCGTGATTTCGTCTTGGGCTGGCTTGTTCTCGGC
>CANETX010000022.1 GCA_947441435.1 Planctomycetaceae bacterium | reverse complement strand
GTGGCGGTGCATTCCGACCGCCGGAGCTTCGGCTGTCGTGGAGGCCAAGTTCGACCCTGCGAAGGGCACCGTCAAGGAGCAGCCCCTCGAGCCCGGGCGCATGGGAGGCGCCGTCGAATGCATCTTCGAGTTCGCCGTCATCGGACCGGGTACCGCGACGCTCACCTTCGATCTTGCACGAGCGTGGGAGTCAGGACAGGCCTCGTCTGAGCGTCGAACCTTGACGCTGACCGTGTCGGCCGCACCGAAGAACTGAACGAAAGGGGCCGAAAACACGAAAAAGCGTCCCGGGGTGGACTCGAACCACCGACCTGCGGATTAGAAATCCGCTGCTCTATCCGGCTGAGCTACCGGGACAATCCGGCGCGAAACGCCGCATGTTTGCGGGAGTCTAGTCCCGTTCTCATCGGCAATTGCCGGCTCTGCGTTGGGGTCGACGGTTACACTCTTCTCAGGAAGTTCTCGACTCCATCCTGCATCACCTCGGCAGCGCACTCCCTGAAAGGAGTCTCCCGTGAGCGTGAAGTACAGATTCAAGACTGGGGATCTCATTTCGCCATGGCTGCCCGGCGAAGCCCTGAAGGAAGCCGCCCACGCGAAGCGGCTCACCCCCGAGTGTCGAATCCAGCAGGCCGGGCGGGATGATTGGGTCTTGGCCGGATCCATTCCGGGACTCTTCCACGCGCCGACTCCGCCACCAGCAGTGGCGACCGCGCCCCACGAACCTGCGGTGCGCGAACAGGACTCGAACCGACACGAGTTGCGTCCCGGTGGCCGAGCCCCTGAGACCATCCATCACCTTCTCCATAGGTCGGTTCCCGCGGTCGTTCATCTGTCGGCGGTGGACTCCGACGGCGACGAAAGAGCGATCACGGGAATGCTCATCGGAGTCGCGACTGACGGATTGATGGTGGAAGTGAGCGAGAGCGCGACGATCCTTTACGTGCCGATGGCACGGCTCAAGTACGCATCCATCCCCACCACCTTCCCGACTTCGGGGCCAGCGCGGAAGTCGGAGTGGATCCGCCTGCACCTCGATGTTCTGCCGCTGCTCTCGGTGCCCGAGGGAGTCCACCGCGAGAGTGTTGCGTCGCACGCGTCGACCTAGGCGCCGATCCACGCGGCATTCGAGGCGGGCGGTACAGTAGGGCGATGCTCATGACGACCGTTCGATGCGCTCGACTCGCTCTCGCGGCCCCGCGCGTCGCTCTCTCCCTCGGGTTGATGGCTGCGGCTGCTGGTTGCGCGACTCCCGCGGCAATTCCTCCCGGGCTCAATGCGCCGTCGATTGTCTTGGCAGCACTGCCGTTAGCCCATGAAGCCATCTTCGACTGGGCGAACGACCACGACGATGTGCTCCCTGTGACTTCCGCCGGTGAGGCTCTCGTGCTCGCTGCCGTCAAGACGCGAAGTTCGATGAGCGAGGAACTCGACGCTGGAGGCAATCTCGTGGAGACCACCGAGACCATCGACGGTCTCGCGTACGCCTACCGACCTGCCCACGAACAGTGTGTGCTCGCGGTGGCCGGCCACATCGTCCGGCGCCCCAAGGGTGGCGGCGCGCCGATGTGCGCGTGGTACTGCTACAAGGGGCGATACACCAGCGACGGCGTGATCCTCCCCGACGAGACCACGTACTACGAGAACGCGGAATTGTTCGTGGACGCCATGCGGGGCACGAGCCACCAAGTGCCTTGGAACTCTTCGGCGTGGGGGATCACCAGGATCTTCGAGGCCGTATCCGCCGCGCAGGGAGCGCCGACTGCCGATCGCCTCGCAGATCAGTTTGTCTCGGGGGCCATCGCGACGGGCCGAGCGCGCGTTCCGACGGGAATGCCTCCGCGCAAGGCGGCGTTCGGCGGAGTGAGTGGCCGGGGAAGCAACGGGCCGACTGGCACCACGACCGCAACCCCTCCGAGCGATACCTGAGACCTCGGCGGTCGCAGGGATCCTGATGATTGATCGAACAGATCCGGCATTCCTGAGCGTCGCCCGGGGCGATGCGCCGGGTGATCTCCTCGTCGAGAACGCGCGGATCGTCAACGTGTTCACGCGAGCCATCGTCGAGGGATCGATCCTCGTCCATCAGGGGCGCATCGCTCGCGTGCTCTCGCGCGGCGAGCGCGCCGACGCGACCGAACGAGTCGATGCCGGACAGAGGCTCGCCCTCCCCGGATTCATCGATGCGCACATCCACATCGAGAGCACGATGCTCCCGCCGTCCCAGTGCGCCTCGCTCATGGTGGCGCACGGCACGACTGCGCTGGTGGCCGATCCCCACGAGATCGCCAATGTCGCAGGGATGCCGGGGATTCGGTGGATGATGGAGGACGCGCTCGCCGCACCCATGAGGGTCTGGTTCACCGCGTCGAGCTGCGTCCCGGCGAGCAACCTCGAGACGGCCAACGCGACGCTCTCGTGCGATGACCTCGCGCCGCTCTTCGACGATCCGCGGGTCGTGGCCCTCGCCGAGATGATGAACTTCCCGGGGACGATTGCGGGAGACCCGTCGCTGATGGCGAAGATCGCGCTCGGACTCGCGCGACGAGGTCGCGTTGATGGCCATGCCCCCGGCCTGCGGGGCGATCGCCTGCAGGCGTACATCGCTGCGGGCCCATCGAGCGACCATGAGTCCTTCACTGCCGACGAGGCGCGGGACAAACTCGCGCTCGGCCAGCGAGTGTTCATCCGCGAGGGGAGCGCCGCGCGCAATCTCGCCGCGCTCGTCGGGCTCGTGACTCCCGCCAATGCCCACCGAATCTGCTTCTGCACCGATGATGTGCACGCGTCGGAGATCGTCGATGACGGTCACCTCGATCGGGTGATCCGCCGCGCCGCCGCGCTCGGCCTTGATGGCCCGACGGCGGTGGCGATGGCGTCGCTGCATGTCGCCGAGCACTTCGGCCTACGCGACTTCGGGGCGATCGCACCGGGAATGGCCGCCGACTTCTCGCTCGGCGAGACGCGACAGGGCGACTGGACGGATCTCACGATCGAGCGGACCTTTGTGGCCGGAAAACTCGTGGCGCGCGATGGCGAGTGCTCTTTGCCTGCCGTCACGATCCCTGTGCCTCCGTTCCTGCGCCGGACGGTGCATCTGGGCCCGACGCTTTCAGCGCTTGACTTCCGCCCGATCGCGAGGAACGGCGTTCCCGCGCGCGTCGTCGGAATCGTGCCCGGCGAGATCGTGACGACACACCTTCGCGAACTCCCCGCCGTCAAGGACGGGCGAGTCGTCGCCGATCCTGCGCGCGATCTCCTCCTGCTCGCGTCCATCGAGCGCCACGGTCGCAGCGGACATGTCGGGGCTGGCCTCGTCCGCGGGTTTGGGATGCGCAGCGGGGCGATCGCCAGCACCGTCGGTCACGACGCGCACAATCTCTCTGTGGCGGGCGTCGACGCCGAAGACATGCTGGTCGCCGCCAAACGGCTCGAAGCCATCGGCGGAGGGCAATGCGTCGTCGAGGGAGGTCGAGTCCTTGCGGAGCTCCCCCTTCCCATCGCGGGGCTTCTCTCGGACGAGCCGGGAAGTGTTGTCGGGGCAAGGCAACACTCGATGCTCGCGGCCTACGAGTCGCTCGGCGGCGTCCTTCATGACCCGTTCATGCAGCTCGCGTTCCTTCCGCTCTCCGTGATCCCGAGCCTCAAGGTCTCCGACTGCGGGATCATCGATGTCGATCAGTTCCGCATCGTGGGGCTGCAGGACTGAGGATCACTTGGTCACGCAGCGACTGCTGGGATCCGGTCGTCCATCAGCAGCACGATCCAGAGCATGAACAGCATCAGGTGGACGATCCCCTGCATGACGTTGGTCCGCCCATGGCCGAACTGGATCATGGAGACCATGATGGTGGCGGCCAAGAGCGTGATCTCCGGAGCCTCGAGCCCCAACTCCACATCGCGCCCGATGAGGTGGCTGACGATGAGGACCGCGGGAATCGTGAGGCCGATCGTCGAGACCGCCGATCCATGAAGGATGTTGATCGTCCGTTGCACGTCGGCGCGGAATGCCGAACGCACCGCGGTGATCCCTTCGGGCAGGAGGATCAGCGAGGCGATGCACACCCCTTGCAGAGTCTGCGGAAGGTACGCACGGCGCAGGGTGGTGACCAGCAGGTCACCGAGCGAGTCGGCCAGCAGCGTGACCGTCACAAGCGACACGACAAGAAGCACGACCGAGCGCCCGATTGGGAGAGATGGAGCGGCGGCGCGGGACTGCCCCTTCATGCTGGCCGGCCTTCCGGCAACGAAAAAGTCGCGGTGGGTTGAACTCTGCAGGGCAATGAAGGCGACGAAGAGGCCGAGCGAAGCCCCCGCGACGAACACCTCCATCGCCTGGGACATGTAGCCGCCTGGAGCAGAATTCGTGAAGCGCGGCAGCACGAGACCGAGTGTGCAGAGTGCCGCGATCATCGCCATGTAGGCGCTCGATGATTGGTGGTTGAACACCTGCTCCCGGTGCTTCAACGCACCGACCACCAGCGCAAGCCCAACGAAACCGTTCAGGATGAGCATCAGCGACGCGAACATCGTGTCTCGCGCGACCGTGTCTTCCATGCGACCGGTCGTCATCACCTCGATGACGAGGATCACTTCGATGAAGATTGCCGACAGGGTGAGCACCAAGGTCCCGAAGGGATCGCGCAGACGATGGGCGATCACCTCCGCGTGGGCTGCCGCCCGGAGCGCCGCCCACATGATGATGAACCCGACGAGCGGAAGCAGGTAGGACGGGGCCTCGACGGACGCTATGCCCTCGTCGGACGGCGCTGGAACGACCACGAGTCCGACACGCTCGGGCGCAGCGATGATGACGATGCCGAGCAGGACGCCAAGGAACACGGGGGCGTCGAGCAACCATGGCATCCAGCGACGGGACGGGGCGGACATGGCAGGAATCTAGTCGGTGGCTCTTCGACGGGCGCGCGACCGCTCGGAGTAGCCTCGAAGAATGATCGCTGCCTGCCTCGCGTTGTTCATGTTTCAGGGGCTCCCACCCGCATCTGGAGAGGGCGCGCAGCGAGTGGCTGCTCGCCCTCCCTTCACGATCGGATCGGCGATGCCAGCCCTCGAAGTCAAGACTTGGCTCGTTCGGCAGCCGAAGTCACTCGACAACTCCGCGGGTGTCCACGTCATCTCGTTCTGGAGTTCCGCTGTCACCCCGGCGCGCGAGTCGCTCCTCACCCTGTCGAAGTTGGCCGCTGTGATCGGCGATCCGCGCGTGGAAGTCGTCGCCATCACGACCGAGCCAGCGGAGGCGATTGCGCCGCTGCTCGACTCTCCTCCCCTTCAGGGTCGGGTGACGATTCCGGTGGGATGCGATCCCGACTTCAGTTCGTACAACCAATTCATGACCTCGTCGTGGCAGAAGTCGCTGCCCACGGCGTTCGTGGTTTCCGGGGGGCAGGTGCAGTGGATCGGCAGCCCACGGCAGTTGGAGCCGGTCCTTCGTGCGATTCTCGACGGCCGCTGGTCGACCGATGCACGACGCGAGGATGCGCAGCGCGAGCTGGCACTGCGTGCGCGTGCGGCCGAGTTTGAAGAGGGCATCCGGGTCCATCTCGACCGCAAGGAGTACGACCAGGTGATGGCGCTCGTCGCGCGCATGGAAGCCGATCCCGATGCGGGGCTCGCGCGCGAAGGAAGCCTGCTCCGGGTTGCGATGCTTCAGCAAGCCGGGAAGACCGCCGAGGCTCTCGAGTCGGCGCGCGCGCTCATGCAGCGAAGCCGCGACTGGGTCGTGCACGCGGAACTGGCGCGGACGCTTGCTTCTGAACTCTTCGCGAAGCCCGACTTCTCACTGGCACTCATGGCTGCGCTCGGCGGCACGCGCCTGTGTGGCGAGAAGGAAGCGCTGGCCTTCATCGCTCTTGCCGAAGTGCAGGCTCGATCGGGACAGCGTGATCATGCGCTCAAGACCCTAGAGCGCGCTGCGGCTCTCGCCACCCCTGAAGAGCGCGACTTCATCGACGAACGGCTCGCCCTGTGGAAGTACGGGACCGACGATGCGAAACCCCCCGCAGCGCCCACAGCACCCTTCCCTCCGGCACCTCCAGTCGCCGCCCCCTGAAGTTCACGACCCGCGCAGTTCGTGCGCGGGGACATACATCCTCCGCGTGTACTGAGCCACCATGCGGTGGGAGTTGAACTCGAGTGGAATCGTCGCCGCGCTGCGCAGAGCTCGGGCAATCCAGCCTTGCGGCAGTCCAGCCTCATCGCGCTCGTAGAACTGCGGGACGACCGACTGCTCAAGCAACTGGTAAAGGCTCTCGGCGTCGCGCGCATCCCGGAGATCGGGGTCATCGACCGCCTCCGTGTCGCCGATGCGCCATCCATTGATTCCATCGGACCCCTCGGGCCACCATCCGTCGAGGATCGAGAGATTGAGTCCGCCGTGCAGCGGCGGCTTCATGCCGCTCGTGCCGCTAGCCTCATAGGGTCGTACCGGCGTGTTGAGCCAGACGTCGCATCCCGATGTGAGCATTCGACCCACATGCATGTCGTAGTCCTCGATGAACGCGACCCGATCGACGAAGCGCGGGTCGCGCGCAAACGCGAAGATCTTCTGGGCATAGGCCTGCCCACCTTCATCTCTGGGATGGGCCTTTCCCGCAAAGACGAGTTGTGCCGGGCGTGAACCATTCGACAGGATCCGCGCGAGCCGTTCGGGATCATGGAAGATCAGCGGCGCTCGCTTGTATGTGGCGAATCGCCGGGCGAAACCGATGGTGAGGATGTCCTCATCGAGCATGGAGTAGGTCGCCGCGACCGCTGCCTGCCCCTCCCCGCGGCGCTTGCGCTGGAGCGCCATCCGGTCGCGCACGAAGTGGACGAGGCGATCGCGCAGGGTCGCGCGCATCTTCCAGAATCGCTCTGGATCGGCTGACTCTGCGCGCCGCCATCCCGATGCCGTCGGCGCCTGCTTCGTCAATCGCAATCCAATCGACTCGCGCCAGAACCGCTCGGCATCGGGGTCGATCCATGTCTTCGCGTGCACGCCGTTGGTGATCGAGGTGATCGGGACCTTCGCGGCGGCGACGCCATAGAAGTCCCGCCACATCTCACGGCTCACCGCGCCATGGAGTGCCGACACGCCGTTGACCCGTCGCGCAAGCCGCAGCGCGAGGATCGTCATGCAGAAGGACTCGTCGACGTCGCCCGCGTTCACCCTGCCGAGATCGGCGAGCTGCGCGGAACTGAGTCCTCCCCGCTCCGCGAGGCCATGCAGTTCGTGGACGACCATCGCCGGGTCATATCGATCATGGCCCGCCGGGACGGGGGTGTGAGTCGTGAACACCGTCGAGTTGCGCACCGCCTCGAACGCCTCGGCGACCGGGCGCCCGGGCGCGTGGAGATCGATCGCCCGCTGCAGCGCGGCGAATGCGGCGTGCCCCTCATTGAGATGGAGCACGGTCGGGTGTTCGTGGAGGGCCTTGAGTGCGAGCACTCCACCGACGCCGAGCAGCACCTGCTGCCGCAGGCGGAGAATCGGCTCTCCCTTATAGAGCCCCTCCGTCAGTCGGCGGTCTTCCGGCGCATTGGCCTTGAGGTCAGTATCGAGGAGATAGAGCGGCACGCGACCGACCATCATCCGAAGAATGCGCGCTGTCACGAGCCGAGATCCGATCGGGCAGGCGATCGAGGTGTGCAGGTCCTCGACGCCGAAGCGATGGAAGTCGTAGTCGGGCAGCAAGACCTGCGTCGACCCGTCTCGGTGAAGATTCTGCACGTAGTACCCGTGCCGATAGGCAAGCCCCACCGCGACGAGCGGAATCCCGAGGTCCGACGCACTCTTGAGGTGATCTCCCGCGAGGATCCCAAGGCCGCCGGCGTACTGCTGGATGGACTCGTGGAGCCCGAACTCGCTGCAGAAGTAGGCGACCTTGAATCCCTTGAGCCGCGCCGCCGCACCCCGCTGGAACCACGCGCGCTCGCCCAAGTACGCCATGCGCGCTGCGAGCCCGTCGTAGACCCGCTTCACGAAGATGGGATCGTGGGCAAGCGCGTCGAGCCGCGCGCGCGAGACTCGTTCGAGGGTTCCCAGGGGCGAGTGGTTTGTCGAACGCCACTCGACGGGATCAAGTGTCTGGAAGACGCTCCAACCCTCCTCGTTCCAGCACCACCACAGGTTCGCGGCGAGATCCCGCAGGTGAGTGACGAGGTCTTCGACGGAGATCGCGGGCGGTCGCGCGGGGCGAGACATGAGCCCTGCATTTCTACCAGAACCCAGATGCGCTCTCAGCTGGCGCGGCGGGCGCGTCGCACCATTGAACTGATCGCCGATGGATCGGCGCGCGTGAGCCGATGCCACGCCGAAGGAAGTCGCCAGAGCCAGTTGCCGCGTGCAGAGCCCGGGAGATTCATGCGCGTTTCTGAGCCCAGCGAGAGGAGATCCTGCATCGGCAGGATTGCCAGTGCCGCGCGGGACGAGAGCGCGAGACGGCAGAGTCCGCACGCCGGGTCGCGCTGCATCGTTGCCCCGCCGCAGCGCCTGACGCGCATGCGAGCGGTCGCATCGAGGGCGCGCCACCACCCCATTGATGTGTCGTTGTCGTGAGTCCCCGTGTAGACGACGGTTGCCGGCGTGATGGCGCGAAGTCGGGCGCCCGCACTGTCGTCTCCGAATGAGTGTTGGAGTACACACATTCCGGGCAGCCCGAACCGCCGTCGCAGCGCCACCACTTCGGCTGTCACTGCGCCGAGATCCTCGGCCACGAGCGGCAGCGCACCGAGCCGACGTCTCGCGGCCGCGAGGAGTTCTCCTCCCGCTTGAAGCTTCCACTCCCCCTTGCGCGCCGTCCTCTCCTTCGCCGGAATCTCGTAGGCGTGGTGGAACCCAACGAAGTGGTCGATGCGCAGCGCGTCGAATCGGCGGAGCGACTCGGCGATGCGCTCCGTCCACCAGGCGAACCCTCTGCGGCGGTGGGTCGCCCAGCGATAGTGCGGGTGCCCCCACCGTTGACCGTTGCGGGAGAAGCAGTCGGGAGGGACTCCCGTGACGACTTCTGGCTTGCCTCGTCGGTCAAGCCTGAAGAGTGAAGGATGGTCCGCCACATCGGCACTGTCGAGCGAGACGAAGATCGGCAGGTCGCCGAGGAGTCCGAGACGGTGTGCGCGGCAGGTTCGCCGCAGCGCAGCCCATTGGCGGTCGAACTGGAACTGGAGGAAGGCGTGGAAGCCCGCCCGGTCCCCCATGAATCGCCGCCATCCGGGGAGCCAGTTGCGTGTGCGGCGCGCGAAGGCGGTGTACTCGTCGCCTGCGAAGCCGCGTCCGTGAGCAAAGGCGCGGAAGGCGGCGGCGAACGCGGGTCCCTTCGTCGCTCGCGCGACGCGATAGTCGACCGTGCTCCTGACGCTGCGGCTTCGACTCCGTGCCTTCGCGAGATCCTTCGCCGTCAGGAGTCCGTCATCGGCAAGGCCTTCGAGCGACACGAACAGTTCTTCACCGGCGAAAGTCGATCGGCTTGAGTACGGCGAGTTTCCCGCGCCGACTGGCCCGATCGGGAGCATCTGCCACCACGAGAACCCCGCGTCGGCGCACCACTCGACAAACTCGTGAGCGGATTTTCCCATGTCGCCGATCGCCCCCGGCCCATCGAGACTTGAGAGGTGGAGGAGCACGCCAGCGCTGCGCCTCGAAAGCGCAGGCGACCCACGACTGCTCATGGAGCGAGCGTCCACACTCGCCCTGAGAGCGGTGCGAGCGAGACTCGCGGGAAGTGCGCCTCGGTGAGCGACTCACCCTCGCCCCCGAAGACCGGCCGCCAATGCCCCGTGCGTGTCGCGGCCCTCGTGTTGGCGAGATCGATCTGCGCCTCGCGCTCCGATGCATTCACGGCGACGAGCAGCGTCTCCCCCGCTCCCTCTCGCAGGAACACCCACACATCCTTGGCGTCATCGCAGAGGACGGTCTCGAATGTGCCGATGCGCAAGGCCGGATGGGCCGTTCGCAATGCCGTCACCCGGCGATACCAGTTGAGATGCGCGGCATCAACGGCGTTCTCCTCCGGCTTCTCGTAGGGCTCAAGGTCCTCCCACAGCATCGGCTTGCGGTTCGTCGGGTCATCCGCCCCCCACATGCCAGCCTCGTCACCGTAATAGATCATCGGCGCGCCGACGTAGACCATCTGGAGAAACGCGAGAAGACGAGCCATCGCGTACTCGCGCGCGGAGGGCTTGCCTCCCTTGTAGTGCGGGTTCTCCTGCTCGCGATTTCCCTTGTCGTATTCGGAGTCGGGGTGAAGCAGTTTCGACACCACTCGATCGGTGTCGTGGCTGTCGAGGAGGTTCTGCAGGACATAGGTCGCCTGCGCGGGATAGGCATGGCGGAGTTCCGCGAGGCGCCGGTCCATCTCACTGACAGTGATCTTGTGCTGACGATCGCGGATCCACTTGAGGAGCGTCTCGGCGAACGGATAGTTCATCACGGCATCGAAGGCCCTCCCGTCGAGCCAGTCGTCGGCGCGCCGCCAGATCTCGCCGACGAGATACGCATCGGGATTGATCGACTTCACGAGCGTGCGCCACTCATGCCAGAAGGGCATCGCGACCTCGTTGGGTACATCGAGCCGCCATCCGTCGACGCCATCCGAGGGATCGCCGTCTCCGTTGGGGTCCATCCACCGTCGCGTGAGGGCGAAGATGTGGCTCTTGACCTCGTCGCAGGAGAAGCCGCGCTCGTTCTTGCGGAAGACGGGCAGTTCGCTGAACCCCGCCCATCCGTCGTACTCGAAGGGCTGCCACGAGCGGACGCTGAACCAGTCGCGGAACGGGCTCTCTTGGCCGCGCGACTGCACATCCCGAAATGCGGGATGCGCGGTCCCAACATGATTGAACACTCCATCGAGGATGAGGCGAAATCCAAGGGCCTTGGCTTCCTTGAGGACGTCGAGGAACAGTCGATCCGTCGGCGTCCACACCCATGTCGCAGGATCTCGCAGATCCTCGACCGCCTCAGCCTTCGCGTAGTCCCCGCGTGTGCCGAACGACTCGTCGACATGGAGAAAGTTCGTCGCGTTGTACTTGTGGTGGCTCGGCGCCTGAAAAATGGGATTCAGATAGATCGCGTTGACCCCGAGGTCCTTGAGATAGCCGAGCTTCGCCCGAAGCCCTGCGAGGTCGCCGCCGTAGTGTCGCGAGAAGACGTCCCACTTGAAGAAGGTCTGCCCGTTCTGCCCTTCCCACGGACTCGGCGCGTACCACTCGCTGCGCCACGGACGGCAGGGATCAGGATTGTTCGCCTCGTCGCCGTCGCGAAATCGCTCGAGCATGATCTGGTACCAGATCGCGTGCTTCGCCCAGTCCGGAGTCGTGAACGATGTGTGGGTTGTCGGGTCGAGTGAATAGATTTTCGAGTCAGCCACGCGTGTCGCTCCGTCGAGAAAGAGGAAGGTATATGGGACACCCTTCCCCGGGGGAGAGATGGCGACCTCCCACCACGCGAATGTCTCGTCCTCACCTGAGGGGCGCATCGGCACGCGCTCCCGGAGGCGAACGGCGAGTTCTGCACTCTCGACATCACTTCGAAGCGTGCGCACGCGAAAGAGCCATCGACCATCGGGGAGCTGCTGGACATACGCCGCCCTCGATGGATCGTGCTCGATCGCACTTCCCTCGATCTTCCCGTCGCCAAGATGCGCCTGCGCCGAGTGAAGATTCGCCTCCCGCCCGAGCCGCAGGATGCTGTTGTCGCCGCCGTGGCCATCGGGGGCATGGTCGGGGTTGAGTGGATCGGCGGTCCACTGGGAGTCATCAACCACGAACTTGTAGGTGCGCGTGCCAGCCGTCATCGTCAGCGTCGCGCGCCACGTGCCATCGTCGCCGCGAGCCATGGGGGTCGCCTTCGTGTTCCACCCATTGAAATCCCCGGCCAGATTGACGGACGTTGCGGGGCGCTCAGGATGGAAGGAGAACTCGCACTCGAAGGATCCATCCCCGAGTGCTCTGACCGACACGCTGCGAGGCCTGCGAACCTCATCGACCTTGAGCGATGAGGTGACCATTGGCTCTTTCGGGGGCCACTCGGACTGTCCACGCGCCGGCAGGCTCGAAGCGATGGCCAGCACCAGACCGACGAGCCCGCGTGTGCATGGCGTGAATCTCACGAGGCGATCGTAGGGCAACCCTCGCACTATCCTCGACCTCGATGCCGCGCCTCCTGGCGACGCCCATTCGCACGCTGCTCGGGGTCGCCGCCGCAACTCTCGTCGCATGGGCCTTCGCGCGTGTCGGCGCTCGCGAACTCGGTCGCATCGGCACCTCGGACCCGCGCACCGAAATCGTCGTGATGCACTGGTCCGGCGAAGGCGGACAGGAAGAGGACCGCATCGTCGAGGATGCCCTCGCGCAGTTCGAACGCGAAAACCCATCGATCCGCGTCAGGCGCATCAACCCCGGCGATGCCGGCAGCTTCTATACGAAGTTGCAGACCATGATGGCCTCCGGCGATGCGCCTGATGTCTTCTATGTGGGTTCGGAGCGGATTCCCGCATTCGCCTCGCTTGGCCTCCTCGCCCCCATCGACGATCTCATCGAACAGGATCGCGAGCGAGCCGTCCCTGACCCGATCGATCTCGACGGGTTCTATCCATCGACCGTCGCCGCCTTCCGCTTCGACGGTGAGCGCACCGGAGTCGGCGCGCTGTACGGCGTCCCCAAGGACTTCACGACCGTCGGCTTCTATTGGAACAAAGACCTCTTTGCGAAGGCTGGACTCGCCGCCCCTTCAAGCCACTGGACATGGGACGAATTCATGGCTGATGCACGCGCCATCGGCAAGTTGCCCGGCTGCACCGGCGCGGAGTTCGTGACGTGGCCGGCGATGGTGCGCGCGTACCTCATGACCTATGGACTCGACGTGAAGGGGGCATCGTTCGAGGAGCCGACAACCAGCAACCCCGAAGTCGTCCGCGCGCTCGACCAACTCCGAGGATGGCGCCACGACGAGAAGGGCGCGCTCACGAGCGGCAAGAGCAAGGTCGCGTCCGGCTCGAGCGTGTTCCTGTCGGGCACGGTCGGACTCGCTGGCCCCTTCGGGCGGTGGGTCGTCCCGAGCTATCGCAAGATTCCCCCCAAGGACCGCGGCGGTTTCGCGTGGGACTTCGCGCCTTTGCCGCGCGGAACGGTTGACGCGAACATCGTCCTCACGGTCTCGTGGTCGATCAGCAGCCAGAGTCGGCATCCGCAGGAGGCGTGGTCGCTCGTGCGCTTTCTCTCCGGAGAGCGGACCCAGCGATCCCTTGCGCGACTCGGGCTTGCCATCCCCACCATCAAGGCCGCCGCCGAGAGCGAGGACTTTTCGGACCCCACGCAGGAACCCGCAAACGACCGCGGATTCCTGGAACCGGCGGCGAGCGCGAGGATCGTCGATTGGCCAGCCAATCCGCAATTCGAGGCACTTCTTGGCTCACGCCTCGATCAAGGACTCAAGACGGGTGACCTCCCACTCAAGGAAGCGATCGCCAACTTCGAGCGCGACTGGAAGGCGCAAGTTGCGACGCCTCTGGCGAGCGCCGCCATGCCGCCCATGCCTTGGCGAGGACTTGTGTGGTGCGTGGGTTGTGCGGCAGCGATTGGGATCGCTTTCTGGATCCGTCACCTGCGGCATGGCTCTCTCTCTCAGCGCGCGCGCGGCGAGGAGCGCTGGGGATACGCCCTCGCCTCACCGTGGATCATCGGCTTCGCGCTCTTTCTCGCGGGGCCCGTGCTCGTGAGCCTCGCCCTCGCGTTCGCGAGGTGGAAGGGAGTAGGCCCCCTTGAAGACGCGCAGTTCGCTGGGCTCGCCAATTTCCAACAACTCTTCACCGCCGATCAGCGCTTCCGCACGAGCCTCGCCGTAACTGCGTACTACGCCGCGATCGCAGTCCCTTCGGGGCAAGTGCTCGCGCTGCTGTGCGCACTTCTCATGACCGTGCGAGTGCGCGGCATCCACCTCTTCCGCGCATTGTGGTACCTGCCGAGCGTCCTCGCGGGTGTCGGCGTGTCGGTCCTCTGGCGCTGGATGTTCGACGGCGAGAGCGGACTACTAAACGAAGCACTCGCTCCGGTGCTCGCCCCCCTCGGCCTCTCGCCCCCTGAGTGGTTCGGCGTCGACGCCGCCGTCTGGGGAGCACCCGCCTTCGCACTCATGAGCCTCTGGTTCGTCGGAGGAACGATGATCGTCTACCTCGCGGGACTTCAGCAGATTCCCGGCGAACTCCACGAGGCCGCCTCCATCGACGGCGCCGGGAGACTGCGCCGATTCTGGTCGGTCACGCTGCCGATGCTCTCGCCGATCATCCTCTTCAACACGATCATGGCGATCATCTCCAGTTTCCAGGTGTTCACGCAGGCCTTCGTGATGACCGGCGGAGAACCCGGCGACCTCACGCGCTTCTATGTGCTCTACCTCTACAACCAAGGGTTCGAGTTCTATGAGATGGGGTACGCGAGCGCGATGGCGTGGATCCTCCTCGTCGTCGTTCTCGTGCTCACAGGGATCGTTCTCCGAACCAGCAACCGATGGGTGCATTCCGAGGGGCTCCGCGGATGAGTCGTCGGCGCTCGAACCCGGTTGCGTACGCACTGCTCGTGGCTGGCTCCATCGTTCTCCTCTTGCCTCTGTGGTGGATGGTCGTGGTGAGTCTCGAGACTCCCGAGCGCGCAGGAGCTGCAGTGACCGGCAAGGGCGGACTCTCGCTGTGGCCGCGCGATCCGCAGTGGACGAACTATCCGCAGGCGCTCGCCGAGATGGGGTCAGTGCCCTGGCAGGGATTTGCGGACGCCCTCGCAAACTCGATCGTCGTCACGACGCTCGTCGTCCTTGCGACAGTCCTCTCGAGCAGCCTCGTCGGCTTCGCCTTCGCCAAGATCGCCTTCCGCGGCAATCGGGGACTCTTCCTCGTGATGCTCGGCACGATGATGCTCCCCGCGCAGGTGACCATCATTCCCCTGTTCCTCCTCTTCCGAGGGCTCGGCTGGATCGACTCGCTGTGGCCCCTCATTGTTCCCGCGTTCTTCGGCAATGCCTTCTTCATCTTCATGTATCGGCAGTTCATCGCGCAGATCCCCGAGAGCCTCCTCGAAGCGGCCCGCGTCGACGGCTACGGACTCCTCGGCGTCTGGTGGCGGATCGTCCTCCCCCTCACCCGTCCCGTCAGCGCCATCTGCGCGGTCTTCACCTTCATCTACGTGTGGAATGACTTCATGGGACCGCTCATCTATCTCCACTCCGACGAGCAGTCGACCTTGGCGGTCGCGCTCAACTCGTTCCGCAATCAGTACGGCGGACTCGAGGATGTTCATCTCCTGATGGCCGCGAGCCTCGTGACGATGGTGCCGTGCATCCTGCTGTTTGCGGCAGCGCAGCGCCACTTCATCGAGGGGCTGGCGAAGGGGGCCGTGAAGGGCTAGCCGCGCCGGCGACTAGCGCACCGGATTGTTGTAGTTCTGCTTGAGCCACGCGATCTGGGCTCGCGCATTCTGTCCCTTGATCGTCAGCATCCCCGACTGCACCATCAGCGCATCGACCTCCGATGTGAGCGACGCGATGTCCTGCTTGGCTTCGGGATCGCTCGCTGCGAGCGGACTCTTGGCAAGTGACTCTGAGATCTGCTTCGCCTGTGCCGTCGCAGTGCTCGCCGCGTCATAGAGCTGGATGACCGCGTTCCACGCCGCCGTCGAGGTGTCGCAGTTCTTCCGCCACGCGTAGGTCCCACCTGTGCTGTACGACCAGCGATTGCCTCCCCAGCTCCGCGTGTACGACGGCGTGAACTGCCGCCGCCGCGGGTCGGTCTCGCGCGCGATCGACTCCGCTTCGATGAGCGCACCAACCAGATTGCGGGCTTGCTTGATCGCTGCGAACCCTGCCTTGAGGCTCGTCTTCTCGTCGGCGATCTCCTTTTCGTGACGGGCATGCATCTCCGCGACGAGCCTCTCGCCAACGCCGGTCTTCTCCGTCCATGTCTTCACACCGAGCGCCTTGCCGATATCGGCCATTCCACCCTGCACCTCGATGGCAAGCCCGGCTGTCTCAAGCTGGGCAGCTGTGAATCCCGTCGCAGTATCGCTGCCTTCGCTCATCTGGAACGACTCGCTCCCGGTGGGCGCAGTCCCACCGGCCTCCGCGCAACCATCGGGCCCGCGCCAGAGAAACAGGTCGCGCGTCGGATCGAGCATGCCCCGCGTGAGCTCTACGTAGTACGCGCGCTCACCGGGACGCTTGCTCAAGTCGCTGAGGTGCTTCTCGATGTTCTCGCCGATCTTCGCATCGGGCACATCGGCTGGCGGGGACCAGTCGAGCACCAGTGTCTCCTTCGGCTGCCCAACGACCATGAGGTAGTCGCAGAGGAGCGGCAATTCGGCTGCTGCTCCCTTGCACGAGCCGAGCACACCGATCACCGGCATTCGACTCCGGAGCTTGAAGATCTGCTGCGCGAGGCGGGCCACCTCGGCCTCAAGCCCTCCGGCCCCGTTGAACTTGATCACGATCGCATTGATGCCCTTGGACACCGCTGATCCCTTGAGGAACTCGTCGATCGCCTCGGAGACCGAAGCGTCGCCCAGTTCTCCATCGAGCGGGAGCACCGCGTAGGTGATCGTCGAGGGGAGCTTGCGATCGCGCGGACACTTCGAGTTTGGCGGCAGGGTCTCGCTCTCTTGGCCGCCTGACTGTGCCGCGGCTTCGCGCTCGCTCACAACGCCAACGACTCCGAGCGAAACGCCTGCGAGCATCGCGACAATCCACGCCTTCGAGTTCAGTCTCATGGTCTCCATGTTGTACCCCGGCTCGCCCCGGCCTGTAGCCTCACGGTCGATGGCCTCGGTCCGCCTCGCGAATGTCTCCAAGGTCTACGGCGCGAAAGTGCGGGCGGTCGAGAACTGCTCGCTGGACATCGCCGACGGGGAATTCGTCGTCCTCGTTGGCCCGTCCGGGTGCGGAAAGAGCACCACCCTTCGGATGATCGCTGGACTTGAAGAGGTTTCGGCCGGAACGATCCAGATCGGGGACCGCGACGTCACCCACTCCCCCCCCCGCGACCGCGACATCGCGATGGTCTTTCAGAACTACGCGCTCTATCCGCACCTCAATGTCCGGCAGAATCTCTCGTTCGGACTTGAACGCCGTCGGGCCTACGGCAGCCTGGTGCGCGCGCTCTGGGATTCCCCGTACCGCATGAATCGCCGCCGGGAAACGTCGGACATCCAGGCGCGCGTCCTCGCTGCGGCGAAGACGCTCGGCATCGACTCGATGCTTGACCGTCCGCCGCGAGAACTCTCCGGAGGCCAGCGACAACGCGTCGCGGTCGGGCGGGCGCTCGTCCGGAATCCATCTGTGTTCCTCTTCGACGAGCCGCTGTCGAACCTCGATGCGCTCCTCAGAACCCAGATGCGCACGGAGCTGCGGATCCTCCATCGCAGCCTCAAGGCCACCATGGTCTATGTGACGCACGATCAAGAAGAGGCGATGAGCCTCGCCGACCGAATCGTCATCATGCGCGACGGAGTCATCCAGCAGATCGGCACCCCGCGCGAGGTCTACGACCGACCGGCGAACCGCTTCGTGGCCGGATTCATCGGGACACCGCCGATGAACCTCCTGGACGTGACGCTCACGCGCCTTGACGGCGGCACCGCGCACCTTCGCTGGCAGGACCGGGACCTCGCCATCGATGGCTCACGATGGCGCCGCGCCGATCTCGAGCGCGCAGTCTCCTCGCCGTTGACGCTCGGCGTGCGCCCCGACCAATTTCGCGTCCTCCCCGCAGGAGCGCCGTCGGTCCTCTCCGGCCAAGTCGCGTCCGTGGAGCGCTACGGCTCGCTCTGCGACATCGTCAGCGAAGTCAGTGGATCGCGCCTCGTCTCACGCGGGGCTGCCGCGCTCGCCGACACCACCTCAGAGGGGCGAACGGTCGCGCTCTCTGTTGAAGGGAGCGAGGCACATCTCTTCGATTCGTCGGGCGCTGCCCTCCCCCGCTCCGACTGAGCTCACGGATCCCAGGCGCTGAGGACGACGGTCATGTCGAGACCGTTCACGACACCATCGTCGTTCACGTCTGCAGGTCCGCCGACCGAACTCCATGCCCCAAGGAGGATCGTCAAGTCGAACCCGTTGACCAAGCCATCCTGATTGATGTCCCCCGGGTCGATGGGCGGCGGCGGATTCCCCTGCGACAGGATCACCGCCGAGTACGCCCCGAGCGACACGAGTGCGCTCTGCGCGAGGCCGTCGTAGGTCCCCGACTGCGTCGCCGTGTCGAGACAGAGCACGTTGGTGTAGTCGCCTGAGTACCCCGTCCAGTCGCTGTTGAATCGGCAGTGCCACAGACCCGACCGAGGCATCCCGATCCGATAGTTGAGTCTCGGCGTCGCCGAGAAGTTCATGACGACGATCGTGTCGTCGAGATCGCCGCCGTTCTGCCAGCGGTGGAACGCGATCACCTTGTCGTTGTTGTTGACATGGAAGACATTTGTGTTGAATCCCGACAGCCCCCGCGTGACACCCGTCGAGTTCTTCCGAAGCGTGATCAGGTCCTTGTACAGCGCGTGAATCGGCGCGTAGGTCACCTTGCGCGACCAATCGAGCGGCACGTTGTCCCGAAAGTACTCGTCCTCGAGGAACTCCTGCCCTTGGAAGATCATCGGCACGCCGGGGGAAGTCATCACGGCGACCGCGCCGAGCGTCGAGCGCTTCCTCGCCCACCACGAGCCTGCATTGCCGGGGCTGATTTCCTCGGGCACCCGCCGCTTTCCGTTGGCGACTTCGTCGTGGCTCTCGGTGTACAGGACCCGCTCCTGCATCGAGCCGTTGTAGGAGTAGGTGATCGCATCGCGCACTTGGTTCATGTCGCGATCGCTGTCGTTGGCGACGATGACTGCAGCACGGATCTTGGGAAAGAACGCGGCATCCCACTGACTGTCGAATCCGGCTCCCCCCGCCCCTGTCGTCTTCGTCATCCATCCATTGAGGTCCATGTCCTCGGCCACGATGAACTTCTCGGGGTGCGCTGCGTCGATGTCGTTGTTGATCCACTGCATAAGCGACCACCCCTCGGGGATGTCGGTCCCGAACTGGTCGGTCTTGCGGATGTACTTCGTCCCGTCGAAGCGCAGCCCATCCATGCGGAACTCCTCGAGCCATAGGAGCGCGTTGTCGCGGATATAGGAGCGGACTTCGCCTCTTCCGAAATCGGGTCGCGTGTTTCCCCACGGCGTGTACGCCCGGTAGTCGTTGTAGAAGAAGATGCCGCCGAGACCGTTCTGGCTCCACCCGTCGAAGACCCACATGTCAAGATCGTTGGGGCCAAGGTGGTTGAAGACGATGTCAGCCGAAACGGCGATTCCACGCGCATGGGCCGCATCGACGAACTCCTTCAGATCGTCGGGCGACCCATAGGCACTCTCAACCGAAAAGGGGTGGGAATAGTTGTAGCCCCACGATGTGTCCCCTGGGTATTCGCAGGTGGGCATGAGCGCGATCATGTTGACCCCGAGGTCCGCGAGGTGATCAAGCTTGACGAGGCACTGATCCAGTGTCGCCGGCGGAGTCCCGCTCGTCGAAGTCCCGTAGGTCCCGACATGCATCTCGTACATGACGATCTTGTCCCATGATGGGATGGTGAAGTTGCCCACTTGCCACTGGTAGGCGCTGGCCTTGTAAACGACCGAATTTCCGACGCTCGAAGTCAGGTCGCGCGCCCGCGGATCATTCTTCCAGAGCGTCTGCGTTGAGTTGCGAACGACGAACTTGTATTGAGCCCCCGCCTGCACAGCGGGCACATCCACCGACCAGAATCCATTGCCCTCGGTGAACAGCGCAAGCGAGGTCGAACTCCAGAAGTTGAACGTTCCGGCGACATGCACGCTGGTGACGAAAGGAGCCCACGTGCGGAAGGTCGTGCCCGTCCCTGCAGCATCGGCATAGGGAATCGCCCCAACCCCGGGCCGAGTTGAGACTGCTGCGAGCGCTGAGTCAGTGGCGGCAAACAGGGCAGCGCCCACCGCGGCTACCGCAGCGATCCTTCGGAGCATGGAAAAGCCGACCATCAACCCAGAATAGCCCCGCCGATCGCGATTGCCGAAGGACCCCGACGGATTGCTCAAGAATCCCGAGCCGAAGCCTTATCGGGCGGCCGTGTCGAGCTTCTGACCAAGATCGATACCGCCTGGAGGCTGCGGATACTTGCCGTCGAGAATGTCTTGGGGGGTCGCCTCGGCACCGTAGGCGACGGCGTTGGCGTCCTTCTTGAAGATCACCCCCAAGCCGCCGATCGATGCGCCGCCGTAGAGCCCGCCAGCGGTCACGTACATCTTGACGGGCGGTCCGCTCGCCTGAGTGTTCCCGGTCGCATTTGCCGCCGTTCCATCAGCTCCGGCGGAGAAGTACGAACTCCCGGCGACAAACTGTTCGAATCGCGTGGCATCCTCGAACACCATCACGATGTCGAGATGCTGTGCCCCGATGAGCGCCCCGAAGTCTCCCTTCACGACGCCGATGGCCACGGGTGGCGACCACCCTGAAGCGAGTTTCTTGACCGCGACTCCATTGCCTCCCATGCCGCCAAAGACGACACCCATCTGGAAACACTCGACAAGCGCCACCCCGGCACAGGACTTCAGCGCCTCAGCTGGAATCGGCTTCCCCGAGGTTTGGATCGCATTGAGGGCATCGAGTCCCTCGGTGACATGATCGAGCATCGCGTTGTTGGACTTGCAGCCTGTTGCTGCCAGCAGCGCCCCAAGTGCGAGAACAGACCAGAGTGGTGTGCGACGATTGACGTTCCGTGTCATGACGAGATCTCCGAGTTGCGTCGACGAAGCGTCCGCTGCGTCGCCGACCGAACTTTATCGTCACGAAGCGGCGTGAAACCTTACGGGCAAGGTCCCCACGAGGCGAGGATCGAGGTGAGATCGAGTCCCCCGGCAATCCCGTCACCGTCGACATCGCCGCAGGTCGAGTCCCAGCAGCTCAGGAGTTCGGTCATGTCGAGACCGTCGACAAAGGTGTCGTGGTTGAGATCCGCCGCGCAGGCGGGCGGCACCACGGGGCAGTCCGGCTCGTCGCTGTCAACGACGACCACCGCGTACTGGTTGCCAGCGATTCCTGCCAGACTCAGAGTCCGCGGCTCCCCGAAATTGCCATAGGGGCCAACCGGTCCGAGCAGTTGATTGGAGAGGTAGTCATGCCCCCACCCGTTGATCGCCGCAAAGACCTTGATGTTCGCCTGCGCTGACGAGTCGTAGCCGAGGAGGGAGAGCGGAATCGCGATCTCCATTCCTGTCGCCACACCAGATCCATCGACGCTGCCGCCCTCGCCGCCCACGCCAAGGGTGTTCGAGTTGTTGAGGGCGATCTTGACGCCGTACTTGATGTTGTCGATCGCCACAGTTCCGGGCGAACCCGAACCGAGATACGCCCCCGTGCCGCCTCCATCGGTGAGCACCTGCGAGATGTTCGCGTACATCGCGACGGGGGTGCCCCCTGCCGTGACGGTCAGATAGGAGTTGGCGGAGAAGCACTCATCAAAGGTGAGGCCATCTCCCGTTCCCGAGTCGCCGAGGCGATTGAGCCCATTGAAGTCGACATCAGGGTTGTCGCCGCGAAGCTTGTTCTGACCACCGGTGGCAGAGTCGAGGAACAACTCGAACTTGTTGAAGTTCGTCTCGAGATTCTCCCCGATGAAGATGTAGAGGGTGCCACTGTCAATGACAGCGTGAAGCGTGTCGAGTTCGGACCCATTGGCCGTGACCTGCCCCCCGAAAACTGATCCATCCGCTATGAGAGTCCCGTCGAGCCCCGGTTGGGCTCAGGAGACTCTCGATGAAACGAACACGACATACGCCCGAGCAGATCATTTGCAAACTTCGCGAGGCAGACGCGATTCTGGCGAGCGGCAGACCGATCGCACATG
>CANETX010000021.1 GCA_947441435.1 Planctomycetaceae bacterium | reverse complement strand
CGGATCACCTGCCGTGCATTTCTCCCCTTCTCGTCATTGTTCTTCTTGAAGGTGTCGAGTTCCTCGATCACCGACAGCGGGATGACGACCTCGTGCTCCTCGAACTTGAAGAGCGCCTGCGGGTTGTGCAGGAGGACATTGGTGTCCAGTACGAAGTGCTTCCGAAGACGCTCCGCACTCGGTGATTCCGGCGCCTTCGCCGGGGCCTTGTGGGAGCCCGTTCCAGCGGCTGAACGACTCGTCATGGATGCTGAGATTCTACGATCGCCGCGGGCACCGAGCCAACCGATTCGCGAAATTGCCGAGGGAGGTAGCGTGGAGCGATGGCGAAGCGGCTCCTCAAGGTGCGTGAACTGGCTGCAGCCCTTGAGAAGGTCGCCCCCGCCACCCTTGCGGCCGAGTGGGACAATGTCGGGCTGCTCGCCGGGGATGCGGGCGCCCCCTGCCACCGGGTCCTGCTGACCATCGACTTGACCGCGGCCGTCCTGGACGAGGCGCGCGAACTCGGAGTCCAGGCAATCGTCGCCTACCACCCGCCGATCTTCGCGCCGATCAAGCGCGTGGTGAAGGGCGATCGCGCGAGCGGCATCGTCCATGATGCCGTGCGCCAAGGGATTGCGATCTTCTCTCCCCATACGGCGCTCGACGCCGTCGCGGGCGGAGTCAACGACTGGCTCGCCGACGCTTTCGGTGATGGGACCCGTTGGCCGATCGAACCGGCGACCGCTCTCGGAGCGACCGAAGCGTTCAAACTCGTGACGTTCGCCCCACCCGACGCGGTGGACCGCATCCGCGGCGCGATGTCGGTTGCAGGTGCGGGAAGGATCGGCGACTACTCCCAGTGCTCGCAGAGCGTCCTCGTCGAAGGGACATTCTTCGGCGGGGCATCGACCCACCCTCGCGCCGGCCGGCGCGGCGCGTTCGAGCGGGTCAAGGAAGCGCGAATCGAGATGGTTTGCGGCCGTCGATCACTTCCCGCAGCACTCGCGGCACTGCGTCAGGCGCATCCATACGAAACTCCAGCGACCGAAGTCCACAGACTCATCGCGCACCCATCCGCGCACGAGGGACAGGGGCGGATGATCCATCTCTCGCAGGCTGCGTCGCTTCCTGAACTCGCGAAGCGGCTCAAGCGCCACCTCGGAGTGCAGCGACTTGAAGTCGCCAGCGGCGACGGCGCTCGCGCCGATCATGAACTCATCGGCCTCTGCGCAGGTTCGGGGATGTCACTCTGCGATGCCGCGATGGAGGCGGGGGCAACCCTCTTCTTCACTGGCGAGGCGAAGCATCACGATCAGCTCGCGGCCATCGCGCGCGGGTGCACTCTCATCCTCGCTGGCCACACCAACTCCGAACGCGGCTACCTGCCGAAACTCGCCGAGCGCCTCGCCCGCGCAGCACCGCGAATGGAATTCACGATCTCGAAGCGGGACGCCCACCCGCTTGTCACGGCCTGACCTCGCCCCCGCACGCGCCGCCCCCTCCCGACTTGACGAGGGGCGATTGCCGTCGAGTTTGCAGGGCTCGTAGAGATCTTGGATGCCATCGGTGAGTTCGCGATCGTCACAGCGGGCAGAATCGGCCTCCGCCATGGTCGACTTCAGACCCACGACCCTCGATCGAGTTGCCGAGTTGTCTGCCCGCTACGGCGTGGCACGGTTGGAACTCACCGGATCCGCGGCGCGCGACGACTTCGATCCCCGTACGAGCGACATCGATCTCCTCGTCGAGTTTCTTCCCGAAACCAAGTTGTCGGCGTTCACCTTCGTTGAGTACTCCGATGCACTTGAGATGGTATTCGGTCGTCGTGTCGACCTGATCGAGTTGAGCGCCGTGAAGAATCCGATTCTGCGGGAGGCATTCCTGCGCGACCGGATGCCGTTCTACGCAGCAGCGTGAACTTCGTGTCTGCCTGCTCGATGCGTCGCTCGAGACCCGCATCTCGCACCTCTCCGCGATCATCGGTCTGCGAAATCGACTGGTGCACGGATACTTCGCGATCGAGCGGCATCGCATAGTCGCGCTCGTCGAGGGGGAGATCGAGACGCTGGTGCGCGAACTTCGGATGCAGGCTGATTGACCTGGCAAGCCGCCCGCGCGGAAGCGCGACGGATTCTGGGTTTCGCGAACGCCGCGCGAGTGCCCCGTTATCCCCCACCCCTCGCCAGCATCGCGGCGCCGAGGATCCCGGCGTCGCCTGCGAGTTCGCTGCGGACGATCCGGCACTTCTTCAGCGTCGCGGGGAAGACATGCGACTCGAATGACTCGCGGACTCGGTCGAGGTAGCGCGCGGGCAACGCCTCGGCGACGCCACCTCCGACGACGACGACGGCACGGACACTCAAGAGCGTCACCATGTTCGCGATGGCGATCCCCAACAGGTCCGCCGCATCATCGACGACTCTGCGGCAGAGTGCGTCGCCATCCTCATATGCCTTCGCGATCGTCAAACTTCCGATGACCTCTCCTTCCACGCGACCCGCGAGCATTGAGAGCGTGGTGCCAGGAGGGCGGCACCGGCACTCTGTACATCCACCCGGGCTCGCCGTGGCAGAACAGGACCGTGGACGGCTTCAACGGTCGGGTGCGCGACGAGCTGCCGTCGTCGGAGTTATTCGAGACACTCGCGGAGGCTCGCTTCGTGCATCTGCGCCGCTGCGCCGCCGCGCACGGAGGAGGCGGCTACCATCCCCCCACTCTCACAAGGGGTGGACCGATGAGGGCGCCCCCGTCACCATCGTGGTGCGACGACGGCAGCGCATGGAGGCTCGAGTGATGGACCATCTCGGACCACTCCGCCGGGAACGACTCTCTGCGCCGGCAACGGCGCGGCTCGCTGCGTGCGCTGCATTGCTGGTCGTCTGTTCCGGACTCGCGATCGCAGCGATGGACCCGCGGACAGCGCGTCAGCCCAGTGTGCTTCCGGTGGGGCCGATCCTGGTGCTTCCGGCCCCCGAGTTCACCGAGCAGCCGGCGACGACTCCGACCGCTCCCATCGCGTACTGCGCCGGACTGAACTGCGCGCCGCCGATCAACTACCCGCCCATGGAGCCGGTCGAACCGGCGGTGCACTGCGCGGGCTTGGGCTGCGGCGACCTGACGCCCGCGATCACTCCCGCGCCAAGCGCGCCGGCCGGCCCGCCGATGTGCGCTGGCCTGAGTTGCGGACTCCTGCTCGACCCGATCGCCCCCGCAGGCTCGGGAACCTCACCGGGCACGCCTTGCATGGGACTCTCCTGCGGCGGCAGCCCGGGCTTCCCACCGAGCCCGCCTGGCCCGGTGCCGAGCGACCCCATCTGTGCAGGAATGGGATGCGGCCTGCCATCGGACATCCCGGTGGGTGGAATGCCGCCGGCCAATCCCGGACCGCCACCGTGCATGGGCCTCAACTGCTCCGGCTACGCGTCCGGCGCAGGTAGTTGGTCCATGCTTCCAGGGAGCGGAAGCGCAGGTGCCACTGGCGCGGGCCAGGGATCCTGCGGTGCCTCCGGATACAAGGACATCACCTGCGGCCCCGGCGTGCCGACCACGACGAGCCACCCGGTCGACCTTTCCACGGGCTACAAGATCGAGTCCGCGACCGACCTGGTGGTCCCGCTGCCCGGTCCCGACTTCATGCTGAGCCGCGGCTACTCGAGTCAGGTGTCGACCTCGGCGGCGGGCGATGACACGAATCTTGGTCTGCCGCGATTCTCCGGCTGGCACTGGGCGCTCAATGTGGGGCAGTGCCTGTACATCCACGGATACGAGAACCAAGGGCAAGTGCCGCCGCCGTTCATCGCGCTCAGCACACCGGCCGGCACGACCCGTTTCAACCACGACGGCTCTGGAGTCTGGAAGCCCAGCGGCGGGAGCGCGCAGTTCATCACGAGCGCCACACTGGTGATCGGCGGAAGCAGCGTCGAGGTCTGGCGCCTGACGGATCCCGGACTGGGTACGACCGACTACGACCGTCGCATGAGCCACGAGCTCGGGACGATGGGGCTTCCGCTCGAGCAGCGCGACCTCTACGGGCACGTCCGGCACTTCGTCTGGGAGGCGGACATCGCGCTGCTGCGACCGAAGCTCACGAAGGTCCTCGTGGATTCGCAGAGCGAGTCCGCCGCGGCGACCATCATCAACTTCATGTGGACCAGCGCCGGCCAGGTCGCCTCGGTCGAGGTGAACCGCCGGGACGGTGGCGGCGTGCTGCGGACCGTCTCGCGGGTCTTCTACACTTACTTCACGCCCAACGCGGGCTACTCCCCGGATCTCGGCACCGACGGCGACCTGATTCAGGTCCAGGTCTGGCAGCCCGTCGACCGGAGCGAGGATCAGTCTGCGACCAACCAGCTCTGGCACATCGTCGCGACGCAGTACCGCTACCACAGCGGCGGATCCGGATCGCCTGGCAAGGCGCACCAGCTGAAGGCGGTGATTGCCCCGCAGCAGATCGAGTTCGCGGCGCAGCGCAGCAACGCCACTGGCACGCCGGCATGGAACACGGTCAAGAACTATGCGGACAGCCTCTTGGCGATGGCCGATGCGGCGGTCTGCTTCACCGACGGCGGGACGAATGTCACGATCCGCGATCTTGCGACCAAGTTCATCGCGTCGTACGACGCCTCCGACCGCGTGACGGCTCAGGAACTGCTCACCGGCTGCGGATGCTCGGGCGGCGGCGCGACGCTCGGGATGCGCGAGACCTACGAGTACCTGCAGTGGCCCTCTGGCACGGCGGCGAGCGGCCGCACCATGGTGGTGCGTGAGGAAGTCAAGGACTCCTTGGGAACGTGGTCCCCGGTCCGCACGCGTTTCCACGACCTGCGGCCGTTCGAGGTGTCGCAGGGGCTCTTCGTCTACAAGCAGATCCATGATGCGCTTGGCCTCGGCAACGGTGCCTCGGGTCCCTACTGGGTCACGCGCTACGACTACAGCACCACGAGCACCCCGCCCCGCGCGATGACGACGGCGTACGGGCCCGATGCGATCAGTGCCTACACCCCGGCGGTCGGAGGAGCAACGGCTGCGGCACCGTCCACCACGATCTCGACGACCGGTGGCGCACACTTCGAATACACGTACACGGCGGAGGGCAGGCTCGCGACGACGTCGATCGTCAAGCAGGGGTCGATGCCCGTCACGAGCATCCTGCTCCGCAACACCTACGACAGCACCAGGCCCTGGCTGGCAACCACGAGCGAGCTCGCGACGGTCGAAGGCATGACCGCGGCGGACATGGACAACGCGCTCTTCGCCGACCGCGTGCAGAAGACGGAGCTCTCCTACGGCTTTCACCCGACGGGCAACCCGGACGCGATCGCGTGGATGCAGGCTCGCTTCGAGGCCGAGACCACGGCCGAGAACGGCCCTGGCGGCCACTACGTCTCCCACACGCTGTTCGATGCGAACGGCTTCCCCGTCTTCCAGCGGCTCGCGGACGACTCCCTCGTCAAGCGCACGTTTGATCCGGCCACCGGCGCGACGCGGAGCATCGAGTCCAATGCGCCGGACACCGGCCTCTCTTCAATGCCGCGCCCCGCGCCCGTAACCGGGGAGTTCTCGTGGGATGGCCGCAACGCCTCGGGCGGGTCCATGATGTGGTCGATGACCCATGACTTCGCGGGCCGGGTCCGCTCGATCACCATGCCGAGCGGCGCGATCAACCGCTACACCCGCGAGCTCCGGGCGTTTGGCAGCCATCTCTCCTCCGGCGACGGACGCCCCGGGGTGCTGTACTTCACGCTCGTCGGGCTCCCCTACGAGGTCCCCGGCAATGGTGATACGCCGGAGTTCGTGAGCCCGGCAAGCGTGACGTGGTCGGACGCCGCGGGCGTGCTCGTCGGGGCCTGCGACTACCGGGCATCGGCGAAGGAGGACCAGTACGGCAAGATCTTCAAGACCTGGCCGTACACGATGGTCGCTGCACCCTCCGCGCGACGTGCCGTCGAGACCGCCGTCACGGGCCAGGTGAAGTCCACCACCGTCTGGCACGACATTGCGGGCAACGGCGATGGTGGCGGTCGCTACACGACGACCCACGCGTATGACGCCGAGGGACGCCTGCGGCAGACGGTGGCACCAAACCGGACGATCCGCCGGACCACATACGACGCGCTCGGGCGCGTCAGTGAAACGAGCGAGGGCTCGTTCGCCGTCGGTGGCGATCCTGACGCCGCCACGACGCTCACGACGTCGCTGGTCCGGTACGACGGCGCCACCGGGTCGACGCTCACGGTCGGGAACGGCCTCGCGACCTCAGTCATCGCGTACACGGGCGAGACCTCGCCGGCATCGCGCACGACCAACTACCTCTACGACTGGCGTGGATGGCTCGCGGCCGTCAATGGCCCCGTCGCGCCCTACGCCGTCGTCGGCTACGACAATCTCGGCCGGGTGACCGAGGCAGCCGCGCTGAACACGCCGGTCTCGGCGCCTGTCGCCCCCAGCGCAGACAGCATCGCGGCCACGCGCCTCTCGTTCGCGTCCAGCGCCTACAGCCAGCGCGGCATGCGGTACCGCACGCGGGTCGCCCTTGCCCCGACCTCGACCGACCTCGACAGCCCCACCTACACCGAGTTCGTCGAGTCGCACGAGTGGTACGACCCCGCCGGGCGAATCGTGGGCGCATGGAGCCCCAGCGGCCCGATGGTGAAGAACTCGATCGACGGGCTCGGCAGGGCCAGCGCCACCTATGTCGTCGACCGGGGCACGGACCCGCTGCCTGGCGCGGCCGGCAACTACGCGGCGGTCTTCGACCGCACGACCTCGAGCGCGGTGCTCACGAACAACGTGGTGCTCGAGCAGACCTTCCCGCAGTTCCGGTCTGGCAGCGGCTTCCTCGACCTCGTCAAGCAACAGGCGCGCGTGCACACGCTGGCCGACACCGACAAGGGAAGGATCGACGGCGCCACCAAGTCGATCACGACCTGGACCGTCGTCGAGTACGACGCCGCGGGCCGCACCGTCCGCCACCTCGACTTCGGCACAAACCTTGCCACCGGCTTCAACGGCGGAGGGACGGCACCGACTGCCACCGGAACGCCGCTCACGTGGTCGGGCAACGTGGTGCCGCTCGTCCAAGGCGTGGAGTACGACGAACTGGGCCGCGCCTACCTCACGGTGGTGCCGCGCGACTCGGGAAGCCCGCTCCGCACCCGGAACTACTTCGACGCGACCGGCGCCGTCGTCGGAACAATCGCCAACTGGGACGGGACGGCATCGCTGCAGTGGAATGCATCGACCGGTCGGCTGGAGCTGCAGGGGGCCGACCCGAAGATGCCCGACCAGAACCAGGCCGCGAGCGTGCGGGCCAGGATCACGGAAGCGACGCCCGCGGTCGACCAGATCGCCTACACGTTCGTGCAGGTCGGGACAACCTGGACGCAGAAGTTCCAGACGACGCGGACGCTGTTCGGCGTCTCCAACGGCACCGGGGCCGGCGATTCGCGCATTTCCTCCAACGACCTGGTCGCGGCGCTGGCCTACCCGGATGCAGCCACCGGCGCGCCGAGCGCGACGGACCGGCACCTCTTCGCGTACGACCGCCAGGGCGTCCTGCGCTGGAAGAAGGACCAGCGCGGCGTCGAGCACACCTTCACGTTCGATGCGGGCGGCAGGATCGTGAACGACGAGGCAACCGGAGGCGACGCCGCCACCGATGACTGGGCGGACGCTCTGGCGATCGCCTACGACGCCAACGGGCGGCTTGCGACGGTCAAGACGATCAAGCGCGGGATCGCACCCGCGACGGACACCATCCTGAACGCCGTCGGTCTTCGCTACTCGGCGCTCGGGCTGCCCGAGGCGTTCGACCAGAATCCGCTGGGCGACCTGACCTACACCGGCACGACGCCTACCGGCATGACCAAGCGCGTGAGTTCGAGTTACGGGCTCGCCAAGCTGGCCGACGGCAACTGGGTCCGCGGGACCGGCACCACCTACCCCGGCGGACAGGTGCTCAGCGTCGGCTACGGCACCGCGGGCATCGGCAACCGGATCAGCCGTCCGCAGAGCCTCGGCTTCGCCGAGGCGACCGCCGCCGTCGAGTACCAATTCCTCGGCCTCGCAACTCCGGTGGTCACGTCGTACCCCGGGCCGGGCGTGCGCCTCGACCGCGCCATGTCGCAGGCCGGGGCGCAAGCGGATGGCCAGTACCCGAGCATGGACGCGTTCGGGCGGGTGATCCGCCAGTTGTGGGTCGATTCGGGGTACGCACCCGGCTCGGTGAGCGGCTTCGCGAACAAGCCCGCCATCGTCGATACCACCTACGCCTACACGCGACTGGGCGGCCTCACCGGCAAGCTCGATGGCCGACCCGGCGCGACGATGCTCGCGCAGCACGCCTACACGCTCGACGGCCTCCTCCGGCTGCTCGCCGACCAGCGCGGTTCAGCGGCCTTCCCGAGCACGCAGGCGAAGCCGGGATCGCAGGATTTCAGCTACGACTTCATCGGAAACATCCCGTCGACGCGCACCGATACGTCCTCGGCCGGGACCTTCGCCACGGGATCGACGGACGCAAGCACCTCGACCTTCGACCTGGTGAACCAGGTCACCGGCGGCTCGTTCAGCCCACTCGGCGGCGCGCCGCAGGCGATCGCATTCACGTGGGATGCGGGCGGAAACCTTCGTGAGCGCGGCATCGCGGGCGCACCCGGCAACGCATGGCGGTACAAGCACGACCGATGGGGCCGCCTGACGCAGGTCGATCTCGTCAACGGCACGACGGCCCAGCCGGCGCTGCGGGCCCAGTATTCGGCACTCGGCATGCGCTGTGTGGTCGACCGGGCGCCCGACAGCTGGTTGCCACCGGCGGCTCCGACGATCAGCCAGCGGCGCCTGGGGTACTACAACCTGAACTGGCAGCTGCTCGAGGAGCAGATCGACAACGACCTGCCGCTGGCGACGTCGATCGCCGACATCGACCAGGTGGAGCAGCTCGTCTGGGGGATGCGCTATGTCGACGACCTCGTGCTGCGGCGCGTGAACGCGAACTTCGCCGGGGGCGCGGACACGGATTTCACCGACGCGGGCGACCGCGCAGGCGACCAGTTCCTGAACGACACGCAGTTCAGCGTGGTGGCGGTGGTCGACACGGCCGGCGCGCTGCTGGAGCGGGTGGAGTACGACCCATACGGCCAGGCCCAGCACCACTGGCCCGAGGGAGTCACCGGTGCGGTGGGCGGCGGCGTGACGAGCGCGGACGCGACGGCAGCCTCCAGCGCAGTGGGCAAGTCCATCGGCCAGACGGGCTACCTCGCCGACGCGGACCTCGACCGCGACGGGACGGTGACAACGGCCGAGGCAAGCGCGATCAGCGCGAAGGTCGGGACTGCCGGGATTCCCGCAGGACGGATCAGCGCCTACGGCAACACCGTCGGGTGGTGCGGGTACAGGTTCAACGCGGGGCCAAACATCTGCACGGTGAGGTTCCGGCACTACGACCCGGCGACGGGGGTCGCGCGGTGGCTCGAGCGGGATCCGGCGGGGTACCTAGATGGGGCGAGTCTCTATCAGTACGGCGGGATGCTCCCGGCGATAGGTGCGGATCCATTTGGACTATGGGATTGGGGAGAGTTTGGCCAGAGTCTCGGGGACACAGCGCGGTCCGTAGGAAACACGTGGCGCGATCTGCTGACGGGCAACTGGGGGAACATCCACCATCATTACGACTACGGCCCGCTCGGCCAGGCAGATAGCTTGGGTGGAGGCTGGAAGTACGGGGAGCGTGCCGCCGTTGCTACGGCTGCGGTTGCTGTCACCGCGATTGTGGCGCACGGCGCCGGACCAATGCTCGCACCATTGATGCGGAATGTGCTTGGATCGCTCTCACGAGCGCTTTTCCGGTTCACCAACCAGAATGACTGGATACGGTTTGGCCCGAGCTGGTACGGAAGAACCGCGGGGTATGCCCGGCCCACCCGGGTGATTAGGCTCGTGATTGGAAACAACCGGCTCATGCTCTTCGGAGTCAGGGTTCATTGGCATGTCTTTCGATTTTTGCCGTCGCCAGATTGGAAGGTAGCCGCCGGAACAGCCGCATTGGCAGGCTGGCTCTTGCGGCGGCTCTTCGGGGAGCCGTTGGGGGGGATGCCGATCGATTCCGCGCCGAGAGTCGGAGATCCTCCCGGCGTGCCGCATTGGTTAGAGAACCCTTCCAGGGCACCCGAAGGCTGCAGTGGCAAGCAGAGTAGGCGTGGCTGTCCACGCCAAATGCCTTCGATGGTCCGATTCGATGTCATCGTTTTTTCGTCTACTCGGCGTTTCGAGCCGGAGAAGCCGCCGTGCCCCTGTTAGCGCTCGATTTGTCAACCGTTTTCTGGGCACTGTTGGCCGTAGCCGTGGTGGCACTCCTGTTTCATTGCATGAATGTGGTTACAAGGCGGCGCAACAAGCGGACTGCAGCAGAGGTGGCCGTCTTCATAGAGAACTTCCTGGAACGACGCGGAAGCGAATGGGACTGGGATGAATTCCTCACTTTACCTATCCACGATCCCCGTCTCGATCGCATTCGGGAGAGATGCCGAGACTTGCCGCGTGTGTTCCCCTCGCTCGACAAAGAAGACTACTGCTCGGAAGCTGGGCTACTCGAGATGCGCCGAATGGTGATTGGGTTGAAGGCCGCCGGGAACAGCTCGACCTGCTCTGAGAGCGCCTAGCAGGACGCTGATGTAGTCGGCTGCAGGCTGCGTTTCCCGGCTTCGGGATCGTCGAGCTGGAGTGTTCGCTCGGATCGGCTGCTGATTCAAGCCGGCGTACGACCTGTTCCCGGGCGCACGCGGCGAGCAGCTTCCGCATCCTCACCGGATTGTACGCCGCCGCCGTCCGTTCCACCTGCTGCTTGATCTTTCATCTGCCGACATGCTTCTCTCGTCTGAGCCCGGCCACGCTCTTCGACCAGCCGAAGAATTCCTCGACGACCTTGCGCTCGCTGACTGACTTGGTAGCCGTGGTTTCTCCGCCTCGCACGCGCGCTCCGAGCGGCCGTTTGCCTGCGCGCCAGCCACCGCGAGCATGATTCCCTTGCGTTTCTCCGTCACCGCGTGCATCGTGTGCGAAGGAAGTGCGCCGACATTGTTCCCCTTGCGGAAGACCAGCGCCTCTGGGTCGGTCGCACTCCAGTGCGTCGCGCTGCCGCGACGCTGGCCATTGGAGTCAATGTCGTCATTGGGGCTGCGATGACTTGGGCCACCATCCGGCGTGGTGTCGGCGTCGTAGGCTGGACCTCCACAGAATTGGTGGACTCTGATTCCCGGCGAGTTTGATCTCGCCAGAAGGAGAGTGTCTCATGGTCACGATGCGTCAATGCACACCAGAGTTTCGCCAGTCCGCGGTCAATCTTGTTCTTGTTGAAGGGCTGACCGCCCAGAAGGCGGCGGAGAGTCTTGGGATTCCGCCTCACACCATTCGCGGGTGGATCGCCAACGCCCGCCTCGGGACGAGTGGCCTGACTTCGCCAGCGGCGACTGATCCAGCCGCACGGCTTCGCGAGCTCGAGGCTGAGAATCGGATGCTCCGAATCGAGCGTGACATCCTAGTAACAGCGGCGGCGAGTTCAACCGGTCAATGCAACACAGGTTCGGATCCTAGCAGCGGGCGTGTTGTATCCCAGCGTCTTTCGAGGGCGGTCGTTCTGTTGGCGCGCTACCCTGTTGAGGTCCGCTTGCGTGTAGCCCGAGAGGTCCAGACTCTCACAAGGGGTGGACCGATGAGGGCGACCCGGTCACTGCGCGGGCTGGACGTCGAGTAAGCGATATGACCCTGACTACGACGATTGGTTCTGACGGGGAAGGAGAGCATGTAGCGAATGAAGATCGTCGCAATCGCATTCGGAGTCCTCTTGCTCGTAGGGCTCCTTGTTGTGCTGCTTGCGCAGCAGCGGGATCGACGTGCAATGGACGAGCGCCGGTCGCGACTATTGGCTCGTCCGGGCCACGACATCGAAACGTGGTTCCGCAGGCATTACGGATCACTCGGGATCGATCGGCAGTTGGTGATAGAAGCCCTGTCGAAGTTGGCGGCCACGCTCAAGTGCGATATGACGCAGATTCTTCCCTCCGACTCGTTTGACGATGAGCTTGGATTGAAGGACATCTGGCCCATTCAGATCGATCCGGACGATGAACTGACATACTTCACCGAAGTTGAACTTGGGGATTTGCTTGGCCAATCCGCGTCTCCCGAGGACCTGTTGTCAATCAAGAAGAGCAATACGATCGAAGAGTTGCTTCGGCGGATCGATGCCGTTCGACGCGCCGAGTTACCTCCGACTGGGTCTTGACTCGGCCGCACGCGGAGTCTCGCCGGCGCGCGGTTGACGGACCACGTGTATCCCGACTGACCTGCACCCGATCTCTGGTCTGGCGCCATGAAAGTCGGGTTGGCTCGATCATCAGCACAGGTTCCTCGCTTGCCGCCGCGGAAGAGGCGGAGGACGATCTCGGTCTTGGGTCGTGGCCTCTCTTTGGTGTCGTGCATTTGTGCCCTCGAGTCCCAAATCGGTGTCTCACGAAATCGTGCGGCGCACCACGTGCCTCTTGGTCATTGTCGCCATTGTCTGCGGGGCTCCCAATTTTGTGTCTCACGAAACCGTGCAGCGCGCGAGACTCAGCCACCGTGCCCCTTACGGACCTGGCAAACTGGCAACAGGGCGTTGAGTGCAACCTGAACAGCCTCATGTTCGTCGGCGGCTCGGATGACCTGCAGAGTCGACAAGGAGAGGAACTCTGGTTTCTCTACACAGAGGACTTCATCTGAGACCGGTTCAAGGGGCTCGCCATGGTCCTGTGGGAAGGTCGCCTGCACTCGGTAGTGCTCAAGTCGCCAAACGCGCGCCTTGTAGGCAGTACTGTCGTTCAAGAACTGCCAAATCTCGAATCGAAGCACTGCCATTTCGACGATGCCCGCACTGCCGACACGCAGGTCAACATCGTATTCGAACACGCCTACGAGCCGACGAGGGCCTCGATGCGCATCCGACTGGGATTGGAAGGGGTGGGCCATGGGTTATCTCCTGACGCAGATGCTCTTCAGGTGTCCCGTGCCACAGCTTGGTACCGAGTGGTTCGCTGAGCCACTCCAGATTCCAACAGTCGAGGCGCTCGCACTCGAGGGCCTCAAAGTACTTCCGCGCGAACTCCTCGCATGTAGTCGACTGCCACTCCGCACAGGTGGGAAGGCATGGATAGGTCACGCCATCGACCTGTACATCCTGCGACCACTCCGGGCCCGTCGGACACGCAATCGAGCACTTGCAGGGCGGGTCGCCCGGGTCGTAAGCAACCACGTCTAGGAGGCAGTCGCAGTCCTGCGGCGCCGCCAAACTGGACACGACGAGCACAGCCAACAGACCAACGACCAAAGATTCAGATCTCTGATTCACGGGACAACTCTTCGCTGGCATCACCTCGGCCAACTCGGCCGAACGCCGATGTCCACACTTGCGCACCCGCACTTGCCCCTGTCGCCGCCATCCCAAACGGCAGTTCAACTGTCGTTTGCGATGGCACCGCCCCTCGCCAGCGTCGCCGCGCCGAGGATGCCCGCGTCGCCGATAGCATCCAAAGGGATGTTGCCGCTACCCATCCAACCTCCGATCGCTCAGATTGCAGACTTCTGCAGGCGTAGCGGGATCGCGCGCCTCAGTCTGTTCGGCAGCGTGCTTCGCGAGGATTTCTCAGCGAACAGCGACATCGATGTGCTCATCGAGTTCAACCCCGGCATCGCCCCCGGGTTCATCGCCTTCGCGGGCCTTCAGTTAGAGCTCTCGCGCATCCTCGGGCGCGCAGTCGACCTTCGGACTCCGGCCGATCTGTCGGGCTACTTCCGCGACGAGGTCCTGCGCGAGGCGCGACTGCTGCATGCCGCGTGATCGCCACGGCGCTCCGGAAGATCGGATCCGCATTCAGCACATGATGGATGCGGCACGACAGGCCATCGACTTCGCGAAGGGCAAGTCCCGGAAGAACCTCGACTCCGATGCGATGCTGGCGCGTGCACTGATGCACACGATTCTGGAGATCGGCGAAGCAGCGTCGCGCACCTCGGAGGGCGGTCGCGGGCGGGCGCCAGAGGTGCCGTGGCCGCAGATCGTCGGCATGCGCAATGTGCTCATCCATGTCTACTGGGGAGTCGACTACGACCGTCTCTGGAAGACGGTTATCGAGGAGTTGCCGGCGCTGCTCGCGATGTTGGAGTCGGCGACCAAGGACTGGCCGCTTGATTCGGGGGGCTAGCCGGTTCGCGAGCCACTTCAGCGTCGCGGCCTCCTGGTGGAGAACATGCGATTGGGTCTGATTGACAGGAGCCTTCAACTAGTTGTTGACGATGAGGTCCATCATGCGGTCCGCATAGAGCGCGCAGAGTCCCGGCGCCTGAAGTTCGACCCGGTGCGCTACACCCCGCCCCTCTCGTCGCCATCCAAAACGGCAGTTCAACTGTCGTTTGCGATGCCACCGCCCCTCGCCAGCATCGCCGCGCCGAGGATCCCTGCGTCGCCGCCGAGTTCGCTGCGGACGATCCGGCACTTCTTGAGCGTCGATGGGAACACGCTCATCTCGAAGGAGTCGCGGATCCTGTCGATGTAGCGCGACGGCATCGCCTCCGCCACGCCGCCGCCGATGACGACCGCGCGCACGCTCATGAGTGTCACGATGTTGGCGATGGCGATCCCCAAGAGATCCGCGGCATCATCGACGACCTTGCGGCAGAGCTCGTCGCCGTCTTCATAGGCCTTGGCGATCGTCGAACTTCCGATGAGCTCCCCGTCCACGCGATTCGCAAGCGCCGCGCGCATCGCGCTCTCGGGATGGAATCCCGCGATCGTCTCCATCGCACGGACCATCGCCACGCGGCTGCAGTGGTCTTCGACGGTCCGCCGCCCGACACCGCCGCGCGGCATGAGCAGCATGTAGCCGATCTCCCCCGCGGTGTGCATCGGGCCACGGTAGATCTCGCCGCCCAGGACGAGCCCCCCGCCGATCCCCGTGCCGACCCAGACGGCGAGGACATCCTTCCAACCGCGCGCCGCGCCCAGGGTCGCCTCCCCGAACGCCGCAAGGTTCGCATCGTTGTCGACGGTCACGGGCACCTTCAGTCGCTTCGAGAGGAGATCTCTGATGGGCTCGTCTTTCCACCCGAGGTTGCCGGAGTTGATCACCACACCATCGTCGAAGTCGATGACCCCCGGCACGCCGATTCCCACGGCCGTGAGGTCGGTCGGGGCGCAGTTGGCAACTTCGCACGCGCGGCCGAGCGTCTCGACGATCCGATCGACGACCGCATCACGGCCGAGCGACGCCTTGGTCTTGCGCTTCTGTGCGCCGACCATCTTCCCCTTCTCGTCGACGATCCCAACCGCAATGTTCGTGCCGCCGAGATCGATGCCCGCGACGAGGCCCTTGTGCTGCTGCTTGCTCATGGTGTCTGTTGCCTCGCGTCACCGCTGGGCGCGCCGATGAGCCGCCCAAACAGCCGATGCGCGTCGTCGATGATGTGGACGGTCGATGGCAGAAGGATGAGCGTCAGGACGGTCGCGCTCAGGAGTCCCCCCGCCATGGTGATGGCCATCGGCGCGAGGAATCGCGCCTGGAACGACTGCTCAAGCACGATTGGCGCGAGCCCGAGGATCGTCGTCACCGAGGTCAGGAGAATCGCGCGGATCCGCCGCTCGCCCGCGATGGCCAGCGCCTCGCGCAGCGGCGCACCCTTCGCGACCTCGATGTTCACAAACTCGACGAGCACGAGCGCATTGTTGACGACGACTCCCGCGAGCGCAATGAGACCGATGAGGCTGAGGAATGTGAGATCCGTCCCCATGACCAGATGCCCAAGCACCATCCCGATGATCCCGAAGGGGATGGAGATCATCACCGCGAGTGGCTGCGTGTAGTTCCCGAAGAGCCAGGCAAGCAGCGCGTAGATCATGGCGAATGCTGCGAGCGCTGCCATCGGAAGCGCCGCGAGAGCCTCATTGAGATCGCGCTGCCTCCCACCCTCGAGGATCGTCACGCTGGGGTGGGCCTCGCCGAGCGCGACAATCGCTGCGTCGAGCTGAGCGACGACGGCCTCGGGCCTCGTGGCCACATCGGTGTCCGCGGTCACGGTCACCGTCCGCTCGCGATCGCGACGATTGATGCGGCTCGGCCCTGCGTGCTCGTCGATGTCCGCGATCTCTCGCAGCGGCACCGCGATCCCGGAGGGCGGAACCACCCACAGGCGGTCGGCCAGGTCCCCGCGCGCACGGATCCGGTCATCGAGGCGCACCCGCACATCGACATCCTCCCGATCCTGGCTGAAGACATGCGCATCGAGCCCGTGAAGCGCACCGCGAACCTGCCTCGCAACCTCGATGGGGGTGAACCCCAGAACCGCCGCACCGGGCTTCAGCACGATCTGCAGTTCCGGCTGCGCGTCGAAGTCGTCGTCGGAAACCGTGAGGACGCCGGAAACCCCCGCCACCATCCGCTTCACTTCTTCGGCAACTCGCCGGACTTCCTCGATGTCACCACCGGCGACCTGGTAGGTGATGTCGGCACCCACCGGTCCCCCGGAGATCTCCTGCAGGGTGACGGACTCGGCCTCTTCGAGGGGGCCTGCCGCCTTGAGGAGTTCATCCGTCACTTCGCTCGACCGCCGTTCCCGCACCTCCACCGACTGCAGCTCGATGAAGATCTGCGCGAGGTTGGTCGAGGCGCTGTCTGCCATCCCCGTCTCGAGTTCGACACGCATGCCGTAGACCGAGGTGATCGCCAGCACCTCCGGCAGCCCGCGTGCGGCCGACTCGATTTTCGCGCCAACCGCCTGGGTCGCTGCAAGGCTCGATCCCAGCGGCATTCGCAACTCGACGATCACCGTCTCCGAGTCGTCGCTCGGGAGAAAAGTGAACGGCAGCCGTCCGCCCGCGACGAGCGCGAGCGACAAGATGAACATGGCCAATCCAGCCGAGACCGTCATGTAACGGTGGTCGATGCACCAGAGCGCGACGCGCCCGTGGAACCGCTCGATGGTGGGCCACAGCACCCGCTCCCGAAATCGATCGAAGGGACGGGCGAGTCGATCGATGAGCCCAGTCTGTCCGCGTCGCTCTCGTGCGATGCCGTGGGCCATGTGCCCAGGCAGCAGGAAGATCGCCTCGCCGAGGCTGACGAGCAGCGCGATCGACACCACCATCGGCAACTCTCCGAGAATGTCGCCGACCTGGCCGCCCACCATCAGGAGGGGAACGAAGGCGACCACCGTCGTCATCACGCTTGCGACCACCGGCCACAGCACGCGCTGCACGCCGGTGATGACGGCAACCTCGACGTCGGCGGTCACGATCGCCTCGGTCTCGATGCTCTCCGAAAACACGATCGCGTCGTCGGCGAGCATGCCGAGCGTCATCAGCAGCGCGAACATCGTCAGGAGGTTCAAGGACATCCCCGTCGCGTCCATGATGAGGATCGTCCCGAAGATCGCAACGACAATCCCGAGCGTCACGAAGATCGCGGCACGCCAGTGGACGCCGAGAAGGAGGCAGAGGAACACGAGCGTCCCCCCCTGGAACGCATTCGTGGTCAGGAGGTCGAGACGGTCCTCGATCAGTTTCGCGAGGTCGCTGTGCGCCTGGATCGACATGCCCAAGGGACCCCGCGAGGCGCCGAGCGTCCATCCCTCGACGCGCGGCGACGAGAAGATTCGCTCCCGCCACGAAGGACCGAGCGCATCCCCCCTTCGTGCCGCGACATACCCGCGGGTGAACTGCGCCATGTCCACCGCGTCCTGCTTTCCCGTCCGGAAGATCGTGCAGTTGGCCGATGGCTCGCCGTTGAACCGCCGCACCACGAGATCGTCGACGAATCCCGCCTCGACCTGCGCGATGTCGCCGAGGCGCACGACTCCGCCATCTGCGTGTGCCTTCACGACGATCTGCCGGACCGAGTCGGCGCGCTCGTCGACTCCCATCGTGCGCACCTTGGTATCTCCGTCGCGGTGGCGGATCGAGCCGCCGGGAATCTCGCGCATCCATGCGGAGACCGACTCGGCCACGCGGGTGATCGCGATGCCGTGACGAATGAGGTCCTCGTGGTTCACCTCGATGCGGAGTTCGTCCTCTCGCGCTCCCGTCACCAAGAGCCGCCCCATCCCCGAGTAGGAACGCAAGTCCGCCTCCACCTCGCGGATCGCCCCCTTGAGCGATCGCTCGCCAACATCCCCGTGGACGGTCACCTGAAGGACCGGAATGACCGGCTCAAACTCGATGACGCGTGTGCGATCCGCCTCGGCGGGCAGGTCGGTGATGGCTTCAATCCGATCGCGGACATCGTCGGAACGCCGTCGCGCGTCGGCGCCATCGGCGAACTTGACGAGGATTGCGCCGCCGCCGTCGTACACGGTCGTCTCGACGCGGTCGACATCGTCGACCTCGGCGATCGTGTCCTCGATGCGACGCGCCAACGACTCCTCGATCTCCTCGGGAGATGCACCCGGGAAAGAGAGGAGCACCTGCGCAGTGTCGGGTTCGAGATCGGGGAAGAACTCGCGACGGATGTGGAAACAGGCGATGAGTCCGCCCACAATCACACTGAGCGTCAGCAGGTTCGCCGGCACCGAGTGCCGCACGAAGAACCGGACGACTCCGATCATCGCGCCGCGGCCTTGGCTGGCGCGACACGGATCCCGGAGCCGACGATGCGTCCCCCATCAACCGCGATCACCGTTCCGGGGCCGAGGGGTTCCGAGAGCACGACCCACTCTTCGTCATCAAGCCCTGTCTCGGGCAGAGTTCCCGAAAACGAGTGTGAGACGGTCACCTTGAGAGGTCGCAGCGACTCGCCGACAAACTCCAGGACGTGACCGGTCCGCACGGAGCGCCGCGGGATCACGAATCGTGGCTCCCCATCGCGTGCAGCGACGATCGCCTCGACAAACTCGCCGGGAGCGAGCCGATCCGAGGCCGCCAATCCCCGCCACTCGACATAGACCGTCATCGTGCGCTCGACGGGATCATCTTCGGGCTCGATCCGCGCGATCATCGACTCGAATGCGCGCCCCCTCTGCCCCGTGACCGTCACGCGGACGGGATCCCCGACCGCGACGGTCCCGCGCGCGGACGCCGGGAGGCGGATGGGAATCTCCACCGATGTGCCATCGACCACGCGCGCCACCACCTGTCCCGGTGTCACATTTTCCCCGACTTCGAGATCGCATCGCTGGAGCGCCCCAGCCAATGGACTGCTGATGCGGCAGCGCTCGACGCTGCGCTGGGCGTTCTCGCGGGCGGACTCCTGCACCCGCGCCTGCGCGGCGAGTCCCGCCCGGCGCGGGGCGATCTGGTTGGCGCACTCTGCGAGGACGAGAACGGCCCGCTCGGCAACGATGGTCTGCATGCGGGAACGATCCAACTCCCGGGCCACGGCGGCACCGGACTCGAACGCCGCACGCACGCGGGACTCGTCCTGCCTCGCGAGTTCTGTCTCCTCTCTTGCCAACTCGATCCGCCGCACAAGCCCCTCAGCTTCGACATCGAGCGAAGCGATCTGCGCCTCGATTGCCGTCAACTGCTGCTGCGCGGCCTCGAGCGCCCGGCGGAAATCCTGATCGTCAAGTTGCACGAGGAACTGCCCTTGTGCGATCGTCGCTCCGGCCTTCGCTCCTTCGGCGATCTCGACGACGGTCGCTCCGACGCGGGCGGGAACATCGGCAGAGTTGAGCGGCCGCGCCGTGCCGTATCCGACCCATTGCCGAGGCACAGTGATGGCCCGTGGCTCCAAGGCCGCGATCGAGCGCACCTCCGACGCGGGGGGGCGAGTGCCCGGCGTGGGACTCGTCTCGACGAGATACCCGAGGATGGCAAGCGCCCCAACAATCATCCCGACCGAAATTGCTGCACGAATGAGTCTCATCCTCATCGACAATCGCGGCGGCTCCATGGGACGGCCATCGTAGAGCCTTCGCGTGCACGCGACCGCTAGACTCGCTTCGATGGGCGATGCGGAACTCTCCATCGACGATGTGCGACATGTCGCGAAGCTCGCGCGGCTCGCGATCCCCGAGGCGCGCCTCGCTCCGCTCAGGAGCGAATTGGTCGCCATTCTTGGACACATCGCGCAGTTGCAGGCGGTCAACACCGATGGACTCGAACCGATGGCCCATCCGCTGCCGATGAGCAATCGGCTCAGGGACGACATCCCCGGCACGCCCATCTCCCTCACCGATGCCCTCATGAACGCCCCTCGGCGTGAACTCGACTTCATCGCGGTGCCCAAGGTGCTCGGCGGGGAGTCGGCGTGATGGAAGACCTTGTTTCCCTGCGCGACGCGATCGCACAGCGCACGACGACTGCGCGCGCCGCAGTCGACGGATATCTCACGCGCATTGCTGCTGCCAACCCGACGATCAACGCCTATCACGAAGTCTTTGTCGATGAGGCCCGAGCGGCCGCCGACGCCATCGACACGAAGATCGCGTCCGGATCGCCGACCGGCGCGCTCGCCGGGGTACCCATCGCCATCAAGGACAACATCGCCACGCGACTCGGGCGAACGACCTGCTCCTCGAAGATCCTCGAGAACTACCGCTCGCCATACAACGCGACGGCGATCGAGCGGCTGACCGCCGCAGGCGCCATCCTCATCGGCAAGACCAACCTCGACGAATTCGCGATGGGATCCTCCTGCGAGAACTGCGCATGGGGCGCCGTGCGCAACCCGTGGGACACGACTCGCGTCCCGGGAGGAAGTTCCGGCGGAAGCGCGGCTGCTGTCGCGGGAGACCTTTGCGCTGCAGCACTCGGCTCCGACACCGGCGGCTCCATTCGCCAACCCGCATCTCTGTGCGGCATCGTCGGCTTCAAGCCGACCTACGGGCGCATCTCGCGCTATGGGCTCGTGGCCTTCGGCAGCAGCCTCGACCAGATCGGCCCCCTCACGCAGAGCGTGCGCGATGCGGCGCTCCTCTACGAATGCCTGGCTGGCGAAGACCCCCTCGACTCGACCTCGGCTGTTCACGCGGTCGAGCCAGTCTCGGCGACGCTCGACGACTCACCTCGAACGTTTCGCGTCGGCATCCCCTCGCAGTACCGCAAGGGGAACTCTCCCGCCGTCGACGCTGCCGTCGAGCGGGCGACCGACCTGCTCAAGGGCATGGGCGCCACGATCGTGGATGTCGATCTCCCCATGACCGATGTGGGGATCTCGACTTACTACGTCTTGGCCCCCGCCGAAGCCTCCAGCAATCTCGCGCGGTTCGACGGCATTCGCTACGGCCACCGCTCGACCGCGCCGGGAGCGAAGGACCTCTTCGACCTCTATGCGCACAGCCGCGCTGAGGGATTCGGCGTCGAGGTGCAGCGGCGGATCATGCTCGGCACCTACGTGCTTAGTGTGGGCTACTACGACGCGTACTACCGACGCGCCTTGCAGGTGCGCCGTGTCATCAAGCAGGAGTTCGACGCGGCATTCGCGAAGTGCGATGTGATCCTCGGACCAACGTCACCGACCGCCGCCTTCCCCATCGGCGGCGTCACCGACCCGCTGGCCATGTACATGTGCGACGTCTACACCGTGAACACGAACATCGCGGGGATCTGCGGAATCTCGCTCCCAGCGGGACTCGACCACGCCTCGGGAGCGCCACTCCCCGTCGGCATTCAATTGCAGGCGCAGGCATTCGCCGAACCGACGCTCTTCAAGATCGCCCGCGCCTTCGAGCGCGCTTCGGGGCCTCTCCCGGCCCGCCCCCCCGCGCTCACACCGGCCGCTTGATCTGCCCGAATTTTCGCATCGCCATCCGGAACTCGCGCACGAGCCGTTCGGCCTTCGTCCCGTCCTCCCCGAAGACGCCGACCTTCGCGGTCGCGAGATACATCAGTGGAGCCGGCCGCTTCTCGACCGTCAGCACGACCGGCGCGCCGCTGAGCGTCTCGATCGAGAATGTCCATGTCTCCCCAGAGAGCCTCGACGAGACAAGTCCCATCTCCGCCCGCTTGGCGGCGACTCCAGCCGCGGCCTTCACATCCCCCCAGCGAACCGCGTCGGGGGCTGCCTCAAGAGGCTTCGTCGGCATTCCCTG
>CANETX010000020.1 GCA_947441435.1 Planctomycetaceae bacterium | reverse complement strand
TGGACGAAGGGCTTTTCGCGCTCCGCTTTCCAGACGACGCCGAATCCGCCGGCGCCGAGGGTCGATCGAAGTGTGTATTGGCCGATCCGGTCGCCGGCCTTGTCGCCGAATGTGTCGATGCGGTTGGAGGGGCGGGGTCGCTCGGGTGCAGGGGCGTCGGCGGGAAGACCGATGGCGGTTTCGCCTGCCGCTCCCGCGACGGTCGCGTCTGCGGAGAGGCCTGCCAGCGTGGGTTCGTCCTGATCGATGTTCGCCATGGCACGGCGTGGCGGCGAGCGCCCCACGCTTGCGAGAGTCTATGCCTGACGGGTGCTGGCGGAGCGATTGCTTGTCAGCGAGCCAACAGCACGATAGCGCCTATGGACAGGATGAAATACGGCACGAGCGCCGCTGCGCCGACATAGTCCTTGGCGACACGCTGACCGAAGAAGAGCATGGTGATGTTGAGTGCAGCCAGTTGCGCGCCGTAGAGGGCGAAGTGCCTGCCGCCGCTCGTGAGGAGCTCGATGGCGCCCATGAGCGAGAGCACTCCTGCCGCGCACTCGAGGAGCGTGACGAGGGGCAGCATCACCGAGACTTGGCCGCGAAGCGGCGACTTCGCGAAGTGAGAGGTCAGCCAGGCTTTGTTGCCGGAGAAGTCGATCACCTTGTCGATCCCGGACTGGAGGAAGAGGATCGCGAGGAACAGCGCGGTGAGGCACTGGGCGACAAGCATGGGATCCGAGAGGCGTTCGAGCATGTGGGGTGTTGTACTGGAATCGGTCTGCGTCCCCCCCCGCCCGGGAACAGGTGATTTTGGTGCCCGATTCGGTAACCGAAATCACCTGTTCAAGGGGGGCGGGGTGGCGTGAGGTGCGCAGCATTCGCGTGGCGGGTCGATGCTCTCGGCTCCGTTTGTCCTCAGAAGGAGCATCCCCGATGAACACTCGACCGATCTCGCACCCAGTCAGGATCCTGAATTCTGGCCACGCCCTCTGCCTCGCATGCATCGTGGCGCTCGGAGGCTCGTCCGTCGCACCCGGACAAGCGACACCCGCACCGGCTGCGTCGCCGGCGGCCTCAGCCCCCCCCGTGACGAAGTCACTCGCAGTGAAGAGTGATCCCGCCGGTTTGACAGACATGATCCATTCATTGCATGCCAGGGAGGGAGTCGAAATCACGAGCGGCGAAGGCATCGTCGTCTTGAAGGGCGACGTCGGATCTGTGGCAGAGGTGGAGGCACTCGTCCAGGAATTGGACAGGGCACAGAACAGAGTGCGCCAAGACCAGGCTGATATGGTCGCACACCTCAAGTCTTTGCGGGACGAGGTGCAACGCCTCGCGACGTCGCCAACGGCCTTCACTCTTGAGACCGGCCCCACACTCGGCGCAACGCTCGAGCATGTCCAAGCATTACTCGCGGCGTCCGGAATCGAACTCAACCTGCTCTGGGTCGCCGAGGACCTGGCTGCCGAGCCGATCGCAAAGGCTGCGCTCAAGTCGGTGACGCTCGACACGCTTGTCGCCATCCTCCCTCGGCTCGCGGGGAGGAGGCCACTCAGATTCGCAATGGAACTGGTCGACCCGGGGGCGACTCGGGAGCGTTCAGGGACACCCCGGACGGCTGCGGCACTTCTTGCCATCGAGTGGGCACCGGCGCCAGTGGTCCCCAAGCAAAACGCGGAGGTGGGTCCGCGAACGCTGACTGGCCGCATCGATGGTCTCGCGAACGCGAGTGGCCCTCAGGCCGAGATGCTCCAACGCCGTCAAGCAGACCTGCTCGCGGCCATCGAGGTTGGACTCGCCGTGCTGGGCAGCAGAAGGAGCACAGACTTTGCGGTCAAGCTGCATCCGCCTACGGGAATGGTCTTCTGCCGCGGGACTGCCGAAGAAGTCGCGCTCATCAGGCAGGTGATCGAACTCTCCGGCGGGACGTGGGGTCCGTGAGGGTCTCTTGCGCGGTGCCCCTGCTCCATGCCACACTGTCGGCGCGATGGCGCTGGCGCGGATAGCAATCGGAGTGCGAGTGGACTCGGATCCGGACGAGTTGGCGGCTCACGACCGTGCGCAGCGAGACGCGGCGGTCGGCGCAGAGACCCGATCGATGGTGGCGGGTGATCCGGCGGCGCTTGCCGTCGTGTTCGATCGGTACTACGCGCTGGTGCTAGGTGAGTGCCGACGACGCCTCGGCCCGCAGTCGCCCCTCATCGAAGATGCGACGCAGGAGGCGTGGTTGCGCGTGGCTCGTCGGCCGGTTCTCTGCCACTCCGAGGGACAGTTGCTGGCGTGGCTGCGTGCGGTCGCGATGAGCGCATCGATCGATCTTCTTCGGTCGGAGTTGGCGCGGCGGTCGCGGGAGCGCGCGAAGTCGCTCGGTGTGGGCGAGCGAGCGTTGGAGAGCGCGATTCGACGGGCGAAGTCGCGAGCGCGGGCACTCTTGGAGGAGACGCGATGACTGACGATGCGATGCTGCGCGAACGGATCCGTGAACGGACGCTAACAGCGTTCGCCGCGGCGCGGGAACGTCGGCGGCGACGACGACTCATGGCGGGCAGTGCGATGGCACTCGCGGCAGTCGCCGTGGGGGTTGAGATGTGGACCGCCAGTCACGAGGTTCGCAGTGGAGACGGGGCACGGCTTTCGGGAGATGCTGCCGCCGCACGCCATTCGTGGGCGACCATCATCGTGACTGACGAGGACCTGCTCGTGGCGCTCCGAGAGTCTGGCTCCGATGCGGGGCTCCTGCGGCAAGGATCGCACATTGAGATTCTCGAACGGGTGGAGTTCCCTCCCGTTGAGGGTCCCCCCGTCCCGCCCCCCCGCAACAGGTGATATCGGTGACCGATTCGGTGAGGAATGTCCCCCGTTGAGTGGGTGAATCTGAGGAGCCGTTGGGAATCGACCAATTGTGGGCTACCGTAGAGAGACCATGCCACGAACTGGACCATCTCATTTGCGAGTCTCCGCCCAGGGGTGTGCGTTCCTCATTGCAGCACTCGGCCTTGCGGCGATTGCCGCGCCGATTGCGCGCGCTGCCGACTGCGCGCGCGTGAGCGTCGGCCTGACCCCACTCAACGAGTTCGCGCCGGGACAGATGTATCTCGGGACCTATCCGGGTGGGCTCTACCCTGACGGAAGCAACGAGATGCCGCTGGGCCATCGACTCATTGGACTCGTTCAGTCGCAGGCGATGGCGCCTCGGCTTCCGAGTGGAGCCGTCGGCAGCGGCGGTCGCATCGTCCTCATGTCGATCGGGATGTCCAACACGACACAGGAGTGGTGCGGCGCAGCAAACGTGACGCTCCCTTGCGGATCGACATCCTTCATGACGACGGCGGAGCCGCTGGACTCGATCAATTGGGGAGAACTCACACTCGTCGACGGAGCGAAGGGTGGACAAACCTCGTCGACATGGGATGCACCCACCGATCCGAACTACGACCGCATCCGCGACACGGTGCTCACACCGCTTGGTCTCAGCGAGGCGCAGGTGCAGGCGGTTTGGGTCAAGGTGGCCAACGCCGGGCCGACGGTCTCGCTGCCGAATGCGAATGCCGACGCGTACCACCTCAAGACCCAGATTGCGGCCATCGCGCGCACCGTGAGGGTGCGGTATCCCAATGTCCGACTCATGTTCGTGTCGAATCGCATCTACGCGGGATACGCGTCGACCACGCTCAATCCCGAGCCGTACGCCTATCAGTCGGGGTTCGGCGTGAAGTGGGCCGTGGGTGCGCAGATCGCGCAACTTGCGGGAGCGGCAGCCGATCCCGCCGCTGGCGATCTCTCGCTCGCTGTCGCACCGCATCTGTCATGGGGACCGAATCTCTGGGGAGATGGGATGACGCCGCGCGCGGACGGTCTCGTGTGGGCGTGCGCCGACTTCAACACTGATGGGACTCACCCGGCGGCGAGTGGGCGAGGAAAGGTCGCGAACCTGCTCCTGAACTTCTTCAGCACGAGCCCACTGAGCGCCGACTGGTTCCCAGCGTCGGCGCCACCGATCGCCGACATCGACCGCGACGGACGCGTCGGCGGACCGGACATGACGCTGCTGCTCGCCTCGTGGGGTGCGCCGGCGAGTTCGAGTGCAGCCGCAACGCTCGCGGACCTCAACGACTCTGGCGTCGTCGACGGCGCGGACCTCTCGCAGGTTCTCGCGGACTGGTCGCCCTAGTTAACCTGTGGTCATGGTGTTTCTGTCGCTACTCGTCATCGCGACGGCGGCCGGGGAAGTCGATTACGCCCGCGAGATCAAGCCGATTCTGGCGCGACACTGCTTTCTCTGCCACGGTCCAGACATTTCGAGCCGCAAGGCGAAACTGAGGCTCGATGATCCGCACAGCGCACTCGCCGCTCGCGAGGACGGCGCGGCGATCGTGCCCGGCGATGCGGCGGCGAGTCTCCTTGTCTACCGCACGACGCACGAGGATCCCGACGAGCGCATGCCGCCGGATGATCGACCCGCGCTTTCACAGGGGGAACTCGACCTGCTGCGGAAGTGGATCGACGAAGGGGCGCACTACTCGGGACACTGGTCGTGGCAGCCACTTGACGTCCCGCCGATTCCAACGGTCGCCGATGACTCGTGGTGCCGCAGCGACTTCGATCGCTTCGTGAAGGCTCGCCTCGATGCGGCGGGACTTGCCCCTGCCCCCGAAGCCGATCGCGAAACGACCCTGCGCCGACTCTCGTTCGATCTGGTCGGATTGCCGCCGAGCGCGACGGAGGTCGATGCGTTCGAGCGCGACACCTCACCTGAGGCGTACGAGAAGGCGGTCGATCTTCTCCTCGCCTCGCCGCATTTCGGCGAACGGTGGGGACGCCACTGGCTCGACCTCATGCGGTACGCGGAGACCTGCGGCCACGAGTTCGACTACCCGATCCCGCATGCATGGCAGTACCGCGACTATGTCGTCCGCGCGTTCAACGCCGATGTTCCCTACGACCGTTTCGTGCTGGAACTCATCGCGGGAGACCTGCTCGCGACTCCGCGGCGCAACAAGGGGCTCGGCATCGACGAGTCATCGCTCGGAACTGGCTCGTGGACTCTCTCGCAAGGCACGCACGGGCCGGTCGATGTGCGCCAGGACGAACTCGACCGCATCGACAACCAGATCGACGTGTTCTCACGCTCGATCCTGGGAACCACGGTCGCCTGCGCGCGCTGTCACGATCACAAGTTCGACCCGATCCCTTCGAGCGACTACTACGCGCTCGTCGGGATGGTGCGCAGTTCGCGTCGGCATGTCGCGTACCTCGATCCTGAGGGGAACATCGCGCTAGTGCGCCGCACGATCCTCGACGAGCGCCGGAAGATCGATGCCGTGATCCCAGCGGGGCCCGCGCCGACCCGGAATCCCTCCGCCACCACGCTCGCGCATGGTGCCATGAACGCTCCCCCCGCCGAGACGTTCGCCACGCCCATCCCTGAAGGCTGGTCCGCAACCGGACTCGCTTTCGCGAGAACGCCCGAAGAACTCCCGCGCGTGTCGCTCTCCGAAGCGGGAGTGCTTCAAGAGTGCCCGGAGGGTGTCGCATCGAGCGCCGCCATCGCTCCGGCCATGCAGGGAACACTGCGATCGCCCGGTTTCGTCATCGAAGGAGACCGCATCGTCGTCAGGGCGATGGGCACGGGCTGCAAGGTGCGTGCGACCATCGACGGCTTCATCCTCGACGAGTACAACGCGGTCCTCTTCGAGAAGACGGCGGCGAAGTGCGAGAGCCCCGGTCAATGGACCGATCTCGTCCTTGATCTCGGGCGGTACAAGGGACAGCGCGCGTACCTCGAGATCTCCGACGATGGTCCCGGCTGGATCGTGATCGATGAAGTCTTCGCGCTCGCAGCGGGGGCGCCGCTTCCGGCACCACCCTCACACGCGTGGGGCGATCTCTCCGCGGCTGGGACCTCAGAGGCTCGGGACGACGCGACGGCTGCGCTCAAGACTGCCACCGACCCCGCGCGAGTTCCACAACCCATGCGCGCACCGGCGCTGCTTGAGGGCACTCCGTTCAACGAGTCTCTCCTCGCACGCGGCAATCATCGCACTCCCACTTCCGAAGTCGCACGCGGGCGACTCACCGCGCTCGACCTCGGCGACGAACGGCCCGACGCGAGAGAGAGCGAGCGACTCGATCTCGCGCGAGACATCGTCTCGCGGAACAACCCGCTCACCGCTCGCGTGATGGCCAACCGGATCTGGCAACACCTCATCGGGCGCGGAATCGTCGCCACCCCCGACGATTTTGGAGCGCTCGGCGCGACTCCCTCCGACCCGGCGCTCCTCGATGCCCTCGCCTGCAGCTTCCGCCGCGACTGGTCAGTGAAGCGCCTCATCCGCGAGATCGTCCTGTCGAGCACCTATCGAATGTCCTCCGAGCGCGCGTCCGAAGACGCCGCGGCGCTCGCGAAGACGCGCGACCCCCTCAACGAGATCCCCCATCGCGCCAACGTACGACGCCTCGACGCCGAGTGCGTGCGCGACGCGATCCTCACGTGCTCGGGGCGGCTCGATCGCACACTCGGAGGTGCGTCGATTCCCATTCACCTGAGCGACTCGATGCAGGGTCGCGGGCGACCTTCGACAAGCGGCCCACTCGATGGTGCGGGGCGTCGCAGCCTCTACCTCGAAGTGCGGCGGAATTTCCCGGTGCCGCTTCTCGCCGCATTCGACGAACCGGTCCCGACCACCGCGGTCGGGAAGCGCAACGAATCGAACGTCCCCGCGCAATCCCTCGCGCTTGCCAACGACCCATTCGTCCGCGAACAGGCTGCGCTGTGGGGGGCGAAGGTCGCCGCCGAACCGGGAACGGTCGAGGACCGTCTTACGAACATGGTCCGTGCTGCACTTGGTCGAAGCCCTCGCACCGAGGAACTCGCACTGCTCGCCCCGCAGGTGACTCCCGACCCCACGAATCCAAATTCATGGGAGGTGGTCGCCCTCGCCCTCTTCAACGCCAAGGAGTTCACCCTCCTTCCCTGAAATGCACCACTGCGGACGATTCCAACCTCGTGCCATCAGCCGCCGCGCGATGCTCCGTGCATGCATGAGCGGCTTCGGCGCCGTCGCGTTCGCGGCGCTCCATGCCGACGCCTTCGCGTCGCTGGCGGTGACGGCCTCGGCCAAGCGCGCGCGGCGGGTGATCTTCCTCTATATGGATGGCGGCCCAAGCCAGATCGACACCTTCGACCCAAAGCCGGAGCTCGCGAAGTGGGACGGCAAGCCATTCCCCGTGACGCGCGAGCCCACGCAGTTCAACCAGGACGGGATGACGCTCGCAAGCCCGTGGAAGTTCGCGCAGCACGGGCAGGCGGGTCACTGGATCAGCGATCTCTTCCCGCAGGTTGCCACCTGCGCAGATGACCTCTGCGTTGTTCGCTCGATGACGAGCAACTTCAGCGAACACACCAACGCCAACTATTTCCTCCACACCGGCGCGGGGTTCGCCGGTCGACCGAGCATGGGTTCATGGATGAGCTACGGACTCGGGAGCGAGTCGCAGGATCTGCCGGCCTTCGTCGTCCTCAACGGCGGACTCACTCCCCCTGGCGGCATCGAGTGTTTCGGAAACGGGTTCCTCCCCGCGACCCATCAGGCATCGCTCGTGCGGCCCGAGGGACAAGGCATCTCAAACCTCCTGCCGCCGCGCGACTCCCCCGCTGACTCGGAGGCACGCGTCCGAAGTCTCGTCGGCGGACTCGACGCGGCATTCGCGGCACGCCATCCCGACGAGGACCGGATCGAGAGCGCGATCGCCAATGCTGAACTTGCATTCCGCATGCAGGCGGCGGTACCGGAGTTGATGGAGCTCGCAGGTGAGCCCGCCGCCATCCGCGAGCTGTACGGGCTCGACCACCCCTTTGAACCCACGCGCATCTTCGCGCGCGAGTGTCTCCTCGCGAGGCGCATGGCCGAGCGCGGCGTGCGCTTCATCGAACTCACTTGTCCGACGACACCCGGCAACGATCGCTGGGATCAGCATGGCGGTCTCAAGAAGGGTCACGAGGAAAACGCGCGCGCGGTCGATCAGCCGATCGCTGCGCTCCTCAAGGATCTCAAGCAGCGCGGGATGCTCGATGAGACGCTCGTCATCTGGGCGGGCGAATTCGGGCGCACTCCGTTCGCGCAGGGAAACGATGGTCGTGATCACAATCCCTTCGGCTTCACGATCTGGCTCGCCGGTGGCGGCGTGAAAGGCGGATCAGTGCACGGCGCGACCGACGAACTCGGCTACAAGGCGGTTGACGGCGTCGCCGACATCCACGATCTTCACGCGACGATGCTGCACCTCATGGGCGTCGATCACACGCGCCTGACGCATCTCTTCGGTGGAAGGCAGATGCGCCTCACTGATGTGCACGGCAAGGTGCAGAAGAAGTGGCTGGTGTGAACGCTCCCCGCCACTGACCGAGCCACCCCCTCAACAGGTGACTTGAGCGACCGAATCGGGCACTTTTTTCACCTGTTCCCCCTGTGGGGGCGGCGCCTCGGTCACTCCCACGCGATTGGGAGCTTGGGAATCACGCCGGGGAAGAGCCGCTCGCGGAAGTGATGCCAGTCACGGCGGAAGCCGTTGATCGCAGGCTCGGGGTAGCCGTGGCCGTAGCCCGTCCCGGGCGGACCCTCGATCGCCGAGGGCAGCCCAGGACTCTGCACCGAGTACGACTCGGTCGATCCATCGACGTAGGAGTATGTGATGTCGCTGGGATTCCAGAACGCCGGCCAGTCGATCCAACCCTGCCAGCCCGAGGGAACGGGATTCGAGTCGGGAGTTCCCGGCGGAGTGCGCGGATCGAAGGTCCATCCACCCGCGTTGTAGGCGAGCTGATTCGCGCGTCGGTCATCCTCGATGATCGAACAGAGCATCTGCGAGGGATGCAGAATGTGCGTGAGATGCGTCGAGCGCCACTCGCGCGGCGTCACTCCCTTCGCACAGAACCACTGATGCCATGCGTTGGCGCGATCAACACCGTCCTCGGGAACGACCGATCCCAAGAATCCGTTGAGCGAGTAAGAACGCAAGCGATCGATGTTGGGTTCGAGCGCGGAGCGGTACGCCCCCAGGTTGCCGAGATACGCCCACAACCGCCCCTTCTCGAGCGCCGCGGGCAATTCGAACTCAACCCCTCCGATGAGCGTGGTGTTGGGCGGATAGGTCGCGACCCAACCGTGATACGCCGTCTGCGTCATGTTGCCGTTGTTGATGACGATGGGAAAGCTGCCGCACGCGTTGGTGAGCGTGAAGTTGAAGTTGTAGCCCGGCCACACCTTGGTCTGGTTGCTCGCGTAGGCCCCGTTGTTGTCGGTCGCATACGACGCCTGCGCGAGCGCGATCGTTCTCTGGTTGGCGAGGCAACTCGTCTTGCGCGCCAGAAATCTCGCGCGCTGGAGCGTCGGCAGGAGCAGCGCGATCAGCAGGCCGATGATGGCGACGACCACCAGCAGTTCGATGATCGTGAAGGCGTGGCGGCGCCGCTCCCTCCCTCCCCCCCTCAACAGGTGACTTGAGCGACCGAATCGGGCACTTTTTTCACCTGTTCGGGGGCTGGCCATGCGCACCAGTATCTCAGAGCGGCAGCGCGCCGGTCAAGTCGCCGAGCCGCGCGGTCTTGACCCCCATGCGATCGAGCATGGAGAGATAGAGGTTGCACAGCGGAGTCCCCGGCGGCGCAATGCGTTCGCCCGAGTGCGTGATCCCCAGCCCGCTCCCGCCCGCGAGCACCACCGGCAGGTCATCGTGGTTGTGCCGATTGCCGTCGGCAATGGCACCGCCGAAGAGGAGCATCGTGCGATCCAGCAGCGGCGCGCCGTCTGCCTCGGTGGCACGCAGCGTGGCGATGAGCCGCGCGAGCCGCTCGGCCTGCCACTCGTTTATCTTCGCGAACTTCGCGCGTTTCGTGGCGTCTTCGCCATAGTGACTGACCTCGTGATGCCCCTCGGGAACGCCGATCTCCGGATACGAGCGGTTTGACCCCTCATTGGCCAGCATGAGCGTGATGACTCGCGTCCGATCGGTTCGGAGCGCGAGTGTCGCCAGGTCGGCGAGAAGATCGACGCGCTCGGTGTGCGTCGTCGGACCGCCTTCGGGGATGGTCACCCCCAGCGAGGCGCCCGATGGATCTTGCGCGAACCGTTCAGCTGCTTCGATCCGACGCTCCACATCGCGGATGCCGTCGAGGTACTCGTCGATCTTGCGCCGATCGGTCGTCCCGAGCCGCTCGCGCAGCGAAGTCGTCGCAGGGCCGAGCGCGTCGAGGACACTCTTGCGAAGCGCGACCCGCCTCTCGCGCGCTTCGGTGCTCTCTCCTGCTGGTCCCATCGAGAACAGTCGCTCGAAGAGTCGGCGCGGATCGTGCTCCTTGCCGCTGGGAGTATGCGGACCGCGCCACGAGATGTTTGCGCTGTACGCGCAGCTGTACCCCGAGTCGCAGTCGCCCGCGGTCATCGTCGCTTCGCCGCCAAGTTCGAGGCTGTCGAAGCGAGTCCGCCCGGCGAGCGCCTGCGCCGCGACTTGGTCGACGCTCACGCCGGCGGTGATGTCGCCGCCCGACGTCTTCTTCGGATGCACTCCCGTGAGGAAACACGCCGCGCTTCGTGCGTGATCGCCGGGGCCATCGAGCTGCGCCTCGGCGTTGCGGTGGCACAGCCCCCGCATCACCGAGTAGTGGCCGACATGCGGCGTGAGCGCAGTGCCGAGCGCGCTCGCCCAAGTCGTCGGCTCGACGCCATTGGGGAGAAACACGAAGAGCATTCGCGCCGGCGGCTCCGCGAGTGGTGCGAGTGCGCCCGCGGCCGCGTGTGCGGCGCGCGCGAAGAACGATCGGCCAGGCGTCATCGCTTCAAGGAGCGGCAGCGCGAGCGCGGTGCCCGCGCCACGCAAGAGTGTTCGGCGGGAGAGCGGCTGCATCAGGGGGTTCCTCTTCGGCGCATGGCGGTCGAGTCTGCAACGGCAATGACGAGCGCGCGAAGTGTCGGAGATGGCCCGGCCTCCGCCACGAGCTCGTCGATGATCGATTCGTCGGACTCGCCGAGTTCGCGGCCGGTGGCGAACGTGAGCAGGTGGACGACAAGGCTGCGGATGAACGCCGGATCGCGAGTGAGCGAATCGCGCAGTCCCGAAAGTCCGGTGATCGATCGCCCGTCGGGAAGATCGCCACGCTCGTCGATTGGGTTGTCGGCAGTCGCGATGCGCGGTCGACCCACCGCATCCCACCCTTCCAGGGCAAAGCCAAGCGCGTCCATCCGCCGATGACACGCCGCGCACTCGGGGTCGGCGCGATGGCGCTCCATCATCTCGCGCATGGTGCGCGTGCTGGCGATCTCGGCTTCCGCAGGAAGTTGCGGGACGCCGGGTTTGGGTGGCGGCGGCGGATCATTGAGGATCGCCTCGAGCACCCACTTCCCACGCTTGACCGGCGAGGTGCGGGTGGGATTCGAGGTCGCGGTCAGCACGCTCGCGTGGGCAAGTACACCGCCACCGCGCGCCGGATCGGTGCCCACGCGCTGCATGCCGCCTGTCACCGACGTCGGAAGTCCATAGTGCCTTGCCAGGGGCTCATCGACAAAGGTGTAATCGGCGTCGAGCAGTGCGGTCGCGGGCCGGTTCTCTCGCAGCACGCTGTCGAAGAACAGGATGCTCTCGACGCGCATCGACGAAAGCAGCGCGGGCCTCACCTCGGGGTACTTCGCGGGATCGGGTGTCTTCGCCTCCAGGCTGTCGATGCGGAGCCACTGCGGAGCGAAACGAGTTGCGAGCCGCGATGCCCGCGGATCGTCGAGCATGCGCGAGATGATCGCCACGCGGTCCGACTCGTGCTCGAAGTCGCCGTTCGCCGCAGCCTCGCGCAGCATCGCATCGGGGACGCTTGACCAAAGGAACGCGGCAAGTCGCGCCGCGTACTCGTGGCCGTCGAGTTCGCGCTCGGCGGAGCCCGCAGGAGGATCGCGCTCGAGACGGAAGAGGAACTCGGGGTGCGCGAGCAGCGCAGTCAGCATGGCGCGGACTCGCGCCTCGCGAGTGGCGCTCGCTGGAAGCGTCCCGATCACCTGCGCAAGCAGCGCTTCATCGGCGTTCATCGGCGCCCGGCGCAGGAACGCTTCGATGAGCCAGCGGACCTCCTCCTGTTCAGATCGCTCTGCGATGGCCGCTCTCCACGCGGGCACGCCGCGACGATCCACCGGACCCCGCAGCGCAAGTCCCGTGACAACGAGATTGCGATCCCGCGGATGGCCGTCACCGCCGTCCTTCGTGTAGTAGTCATTGAGGAACGCGACGCCGATGGTGTGCGGGCCGCCGGGGATCGTGAGTTCTGCGGTGCGCTTCGCAACCGTGCCGGTCGGCTCCGCGATGTCGAAGTAGGCGAGCGGCTTGCCATCGACCACACCCGCGATCTTCACCGGCTCGCCGCCCGCCTGCTGGGGTGCAACTTCCACATCGACGGCATAGATCCCCTCGCGCGGAAGCGTCGCGTCGAAGGTGACCGCGCCACTGGAGAAGAGACCGATCCCCTCTGCGCTGCGCGATCCGTACTGCGTCGAGAACTTGGCCGTCGCGAGATCGAACTCCGTGCGTTGCGGCGTCGCGCTGTCCGCCTCCGGGCAGGCCATCGCTGCGATCGCCTCGGCGAGTTCGACATGACGCTCAAGCGCACCCGGAGAGAGCGAGAGAACGCTGCCGATGTTGTCGAACCCGGCGCCGATGTCATCGGGAGGGAGCGATCCAAGCGTCGAGACATCGACTCCAAGAAGATCGAGCACCGCGTTGGCGTACTCATGCCGATTCAGTCGCCGCGGTGGACCTCCCGGCGGCGCGACGAGCGGGCCAGTGACGCGAAGCGCGTGTGAGAGCCAAGCCGCAGCTGTTGTCGCAACCTCGAGTGGCGGTCGTCGCTCTGCTTCGGGTGGCGGCATCTCACCAGTTCGAAGGAGCGCCGCCGCCTCACGCAGGATCGATCGGTCGGCGGGAGTGAGCGTGGCCGCAGCCAATCGACCCGCGATCGGCACCAAGTCGAGTTTGCCCTTGGGCTTCGTGCCGCCGTGGCACTCGACGCACCACTGCTCAAGGAACCTCGATGCGTCCTGTCCATCGTCGGCGGCTGCGCTTCCCCCGATCAATGCTCCTCCGAGCACGACAAACGGGGTCCAGCAGATGGAGGACAGGTGCGTCACGAATTCTCCAACGCCACCATATCCCGAGACGGCCCACACTCAGCCCGCTATCCCCTCGATTCCAATTCGTTTCGCGCGCGCGGCAACAGGTGATCTTGGTGACCGAATCGGGCACCGAAATCACCTGTTGCGGGGGTGTGTTGCGAGGGCGGAGTGATATGATCCGCGTGGCATCCAGAATCTCGGGCAGACCTCTGCTAGCCCGAGTGGCAACCGATGTGCGGCGCGCAAGCGCCACACGCACGGTGCCGAGGTCGGCCCTGCAAGGGGCGATGCGGTCGGGATTCCCGGCAAACCCCGTTGATTTCAACGCGGTTCCGAGACCCGGCAAAGTGCCGTCGGCGTTCGACGGCGACCCTTGCGCGAGCTGATGCCTCTCTTGATGTCGTGGAGACACGACATGCGCACTGTTCATCCCCCGCTTCTTCGGCAACTCGGGATCATCGGCTACGACGCCCTTGAGCCCATCGTTCTCGCGGCGCTCGCCACGGAGTCGCCGCTCCTCCTCATTGGCCCACACGGCACGGCGAAGAGCCTGCTCCTGTGCAAGCTCTGCGAGGCGCTCGGCATCGCCTGGCGCCACTACAACGCGAGCCTTCTCAACTTCGATGACCTCGTCGGGTATCCGCTCCCCGATGCCGAGGGCAAGTTGCGATTCGTCGAGACCCCTGCATCCATCTGGCAGGCCGAAGCGGTCTTCCTCGACGAGATCTCGCGATGCCGTCCCGACATGCAGAATCGGTTGTTTTCGATCATCCACGAGCGGCGGGTGCAGGGGCTGCCCATTCCCAATCTCAAGTTCCGCTGGGCGGCGATGAATCCTCCCGCGCGGGAGGACGCCGTCTCGAGTGACTCCGCGAACTACCTCGGGAGCGAGCCGCTTGATGCCGCGCTCGCCGATCGCTTCAACTTCATCATCGAGGTGCCTGAGTGGCAGCGGTTCTCCGAGGCTGATCGAGACGCCGTCGTGCAGTCGCTGCCAAGTTCGGTCGATGACGCCGTGTCGCAACTGCTGCGTGAGCGCGTCGCACGCGTCGCGAAGGAGATCGCCGTCGTCGAAGCAGCGCTCGGGGGAGCGATCGTCGACTATGTGCGCACGGTCGCACCGCTGCTGGCGCAACTGGGCCATCCCGCGAGCGGTCGCCGCGCCGGGATGCTCTACCGCAATGTGATCGCGACGCACGCGGCGCGGCTCGTGGCCTCCCCCGCCGCGGCCGCGATCGACTCCGCATGGATTGCGCTCGAGCAGTCGATCCCGCAGCGCGCCGAAGGAGCGACGATTGATCGTGCCAAACTCATGCTCGCGCATACCGAAGCGTGGAGGGCCGTCTCTCTTGATCGCGCCGATCCGCGGCGACTGCTCGTCGGGATGGCGTGCCCTATCGAGCGCGCCATCCGGGCGTGCGGCATCGAGTTGCTGAGTTCCATCGAACTCTCGGCGCATGTTGCCGATGCGCTCGCGTCGGTCGGGCTCGGCGGTCGCAATGCGCTGGCGACATTCGTCATCGGCTTGCCTGCGGCCGCGAGATTGAACGCCGCGATCGCCGAGCAGGTCGCGGAACTTCACGCAGCGACGGTTGTGGCGCAGTCCGTCGATGAGACCGTGCCGAGAAGCAACCCGAAGTTCGATGTCTGGAACACGATCGTGTCGAATCTCGCTTCGCACCCTTCGCTCGCAGCGACAAGCGCGTCCGCAGGCGCGCTCACCAACTTGCTGCTCTCGAGCTTCAAGTCGGGAGCACTGGCGAAGGGCACGGAGGTGCGACCCCTGATCGACTCGTGGGCAGCGATCGATGCGCTGTGCTCCCCGCACAAGGAGGCTCTCCGTGCCGCAGCATGAACCCACCGCCGCGCCCTCGGTCCTTCACATGGGAGGCCCCTCCTCGGTCACCGCAAAGCAGACGGGTCCTGGTCTGTGCGATCTCGTCCGGCTCCGGCCGCTTGAGTTCGCGACGGCGACGAAGTGCATCGTCGAAGTGTGGTGCGAGGCACTGGGCATCCGGTTCGAGGACTCGCATCAAGGGCTCGCGGCGCTCAGAGCGGTCGCTTGCTCGCCCGACGCCGACCTCCGCTCCCTCCCAGCGGTCGTGCCTGTGGTGCTCGGCGCGAGTGCTGGCGTGCCAGCGCGCTCGAACAACAACCCCCGGCTCGCGTTCGCGGTGCTGTGTCGATGTTCCGACAGGGTCTTCATTCGAGACAAGGAGCCGATCATCACGCTCGCTCTTCTTGAGAAGGACTATTCACTCGCGCTGCCACGAAAGGAAGGTCGCACAAAATGACCACGACATCCCCATCACTTGCCGACCGCATCCTCTCCTCGTTCCCCTCGGGGAGTTACTGCCTCGGCTCTCTCTTTCGCATTCTCGAGATCGTGGAGAGCACCGGCGTGCCGACCGCCTGCGTCGAGTGCGCAGAGCGCCCGCGCATGATCATCAACCCGGAGTTCGTCGCCGCGCACGCGGAGACTCCGGAGAAACTGCTCATGCTCGTGATGCACGAACTGCATCATGTCGTGCTCGGCCACACACGCCTCTACCGCCGGGTGGAGCCGCTCGACAATCTCGTGTTCGACGCGGTCATCAATGCGATGCTCTGCCGACTCCTTCCCGACCCTGGATGCATCGCACTGCTCACCGACTTCTACAAAGAGGATGCGTTCCCAGAGTGCTTCCTGCGGCCGACCGAGGGCTGGCGACCCGAGCTGCCCGAGACTCCCCTGCCGCGCGCGCTCCTGACACCGGAGTACGAGCACCTCGCTCCGCTCTACCGCGCCCTCTATGAGGGTCGCGGCGCAACCTGCTCGGAACTGCGCGAGGCGTTCTCGCGATCGTGCGACGCGAAAGAAGTCGACGGCCTCGTGCTGCTCGGCGACCACCGCGTGGATGGCGAGGGATCCTCGAGCGACGGTGATCTTGAGTGCCGCGCCCCCGTGCTCCTCGAGGCGCTCGGTCGCACGGCGCGTTCGTGGACGGGATCGGTTTCCTCGATGCTCCCCGGCCAGTTCAGCGACCAGCTCAACGCGACGCAGGTCCCAGTGCTCCCTCCGAATCGCTCGCGACTCTCGGGACTGCTGCGCCGAATCGGCGGCTGCGGGATTCCCGGGCGAGTTCGACGCAGGATGGATTCCCCCACGCCGATTGCGTCGCCTGTCCCGCGCAGCGATCGTCGCAGCGTGGTCGCCGCCGCGCTCGGTATCCCGATGCTGCTCCATCGGCATGTGCTGGCGTCGCCGCGACTGACCCCCGATGGTCCTCGAGTGCATGTCTATGTAGATGTCTCGGGGAGCATGAGCCACATCACGCAGCCCGTGTCCGCAGCGGTGCGTGGGTGCGGCGAGGCCGTCCACCCGATCCTCCATCTCTTCTCGACGGTTGTGGCGGATGTCACGGTGGCAGAGTTTGGTCGAGGAGTCTGCAAGTCGACCGGCGGGACGAGCATCGAGTGCGTCGCCGAGCACATTCGCGCGAATGGGATCCGCCGTGCCGTCCTCGTGACGGATGGTCATGTCGGCACACCAAGCCAGCGTGCTGCGACGACTCTCAGGCGCGTGCGGCTCGGCGTCGCACTCACTCCCGACAACCCGACGCGCGGGCCGCTCGAGGGATTGGTGGACGAGTGGCTCCAACTGGAGCGGAGGCAGCCATGAACGCGGCACCCCTCATGCGGACGGCCGAGTTCCCTCTCCCCGGCCATCCCGACAAACTGGCGGACACGATCGCCGATCAACTCGTCCAGGAAGCGCGGCGGCGCGACACGCGCGCGCGCGTGGGAATCGCGGTTGCGCTGCACCGCAACACGGTGTTCATCGATGGCCGCATCGCCTGCCCAAGTGCGGGGCGGATCGATCTTCGCCGCGCGGTCAAACGCGTGCTCGCGGCCGACGGCGCGATCGCGCGCACGCGGGCAGCCCGCACACCGGCTGGGCGCGCACGGGCTGCGAAAGGGAAGCTGACCCTCATCGCCGACCTCCGTCGCGAGCGGCTCACCGATGTGGAGCGCGCGTCACGCGACTCGGCGGACGACCAGTCAATCGTCACGGGGTACGCGTGCAGCTTGCCGGGCACGGGCGGTGTCCCAGTGGAGCATGCGTTTGCGCGGAGTTTCGCGAAGCGGCTTCACGATGGACGAGCGACGCGGCGGCACACGCTCGGCCCAGACGGCAAGGTCATCGTCTATATAGAGGAGCGCGACGCGGGTCGCCGATTCCGTGTGACGGATGCATCGGTGTCCATTCAGCACCCGGCATCGTGGGATCCCGTCGAAGCGAGACGCACCATCGCAGCGGCGCTGCGGAGGACCATCGACGAGTTCACGCTCCATGTCCCGGGCTTCGACGGCTCCGCCGAGCCGACCCTCGCTGTCAACGGCGTGGCGGACTTCGTCCTTGCAGGGAGCCATGGCGACAACGGGCTTGCCGGAAAGAAACTCGTCTCGGACTTCTATGGCCCGCGCGTGCCGATCGGCGGCGGCGCGCTAAGCGGGAAGGACTTCCTTTCGGTCGATCGTTCCGGCGCGCTCATCGCAAGAGCAGTCGCGGTCGCCGCGGTTGAGCGGCTCGGTTCGCGCGAGTGCACAGTGACGCTCGCAATCAGCCCCGGCGATCGCGAGTTTCGCATCGTCCGCGTCGAAGCGGAGAACCACATGGCGGTCGACACCGCGCGACTGCGCACCCTCGTCGACCTCCGCATCGCGTCGACCGAGGACTGGCCCGAACGCGCGGGATTCGCCGATCCGTCCGCGCCGCCCGACCTCCCCGACCTCGCCCGCTGGGGTCACTTCGGACGGGAGCGGTCCGGGCCCCTCGCGACTTTGCCCGTGCTCGCCACCGCGCCCCACCCGTGAACAGGTGACAACGGTGCCCGAATCGGTCACCGAAATCACCTGTTGGAGGGGCGGGAGAGGTGCGTGGGAACTCGGGGCGTCCGCGTCACTCCTCCTCGTCGGGCGTCTCGCCATGGCAGTCGTTCTCGTGGAGCCCGGAGAACACGTCAAACGACGGTGGCCCTTCGTCGGGTTCCGCGCCCTTCGCGCGCGGCTCGTCGACGGTCCCACGCGCCAACGCGTGGTAGGCCAGTTGCGCGTTCGTCCCGCTGAGTTCCTCGACATTGTGAAACACGATCGTGCCGCCTGGCGGAGTGACTCGCAGGACATCTCGTAACTCCTCGGTGGCCGGAACACGCTGGGCGTCGATCTCGACCACCGGACCAGCGAGATCCCGCGCAATCGCCCGCGCGAGCGCCCGCTTGCCCGAAGCAACCGGGCCGGACAGCAGCAGCGGTTTGCTATGGACCGTGCCTGCGACAACGCAATCGAGCCACGCATCGAGGTGCTCGATCGACTTGTCTGATGAAGATGTGACGAACTGGCAGGTCGCGGCGGGCTCGCCGGCGCTGCGGTGCTGCAGGGACTTGGAGTGAGCGGTCGGTTTCATGTTGGAGGCTCCTGTGGATTGGGGGGCGAGGGTGCGTTGACGACTACGCCCAATGGAACGGAGCAATCCACCCGGTACCCGTCGGATTCGGCGGCCAGTTTCGTCGCCGAGACTCACGCGCAGCGAGAGCGATTCTCCTCGTGCGTCCGGCACCAACCGGACGACTTGCTGCGCATACTTCTGCGGTTCATTCGATCAGCACGCCCAGAGCCCAGCCATCACAGGAGCATCACATGTCACCACCTCGTTCCACCCGCGCCCTCTATCGAATCCCTGAGCAACTGCGCTGCTCCCCGCCTGAGTGTGACTGCCCCGTTTGTTCAAAGTGCGGCGCTGCGCAAGATGTCGAAGAGGCCCGCGTCGTGGCCGCAGAGTTCTTCGTTTCACCGGTGAAGGATGAGCGTGGAAATGCGCCCGCCCTTTCGATCGATTGGAGTTGCAGCCAGTGCAACGCCGTCAGTAGCACGCATTTCGTGCTTGGTTCAGAGGATCGGCCAGTGACGGCATCGGGCGCGTGGAGCGTCATCGCCGATGGCCTCAAAGACTCGGAGCTCGGCCATGAATCCAAGTGAGCGCCGTCTCGTGCCGTTCGCGGTGCCCTACGACCGATCGCAGATCGGCCTCACGACATCATGCCCCGACTGCGGACACCGCGGACTCGACGGAATGTGCATTCTGTCGATCCGAGTGGAGTCTCGATTCACGACGAGCCCCAGTCGCGCGGTCGTAAGGACCATCACGATCCGCTGCCCGCATTGCAGCAAGGAGTTCTCTCATAGTCGCCGGAGCGCCGTTCCCCCGCGACTGCCCCGACTGCGGCGACTGCTGCGACTACTGCGACACCGCGCGTGACACCAAGTCGACCCCATCCAGACGCCCCACCGCTCACGGCCGCGAACATCGCAACCATCATGAAGCGCATCACCGAAGCCCGCACCTTCGCGCAGCTGCTCGAGGCGTTCAGGGTGTGAAGGAACGACGGCCACTCACCAATCGCCGCCCCAACCGAGCACCCACTCGTGAGCTAGTAAGCTCAATCGGCCATGCCCGCGCTGGTGGGGTCCCACGCGTACTTCGAAGCTCCGATCGACCAGTTCGTGGCCACTTCGCCGCCGACGATCGTGGGCTCGCTAGTCGGCGCAAGCGAATTCGATGTCATTCTCACCCAGCGCGACGCGTGGTCCACAGAAATCGGGCTTCTGCAGCATGCCCTCCGGGGACTGCCGGGAGCGGTCCTGCTTGAATTCAACGTCCCGCGAATCGGCTCGCGCATCGATGCGGTGGTCGTCGTCGCTGGCACGGTATTCGTGCTAGAATTCAAAGTCGGCGAGTCGGAAGTCCATACGAGCGACCTGAACCAGGCATGGGACTACGCGCTTGACCTCAAGAACTTTCATAAGGGCAGCCATGCGGCACCGATCGTTCCCATTCTTGTGCCGACCGAATCTGAGTCGCTCAACCCTTCGCCTTCAGTTCCGCACTCCGACTGGGTGTTCGCCCCGATGGCCTGCTCACCGGATTCACTTCGCGAGTTGATTGAGGGCCTCCTTTCCCATCCGGTGTGCCGCCTCGCCGAAAAGGACGCCACCCTCGACGCACACGCATGGGCCCGCGCGCCCTATGAGCCAACCCCAACGATCATCGAGGCCGCGCGGAGGATGTATGCCGCTCATGGTGTCGAGTCGATCACTCGCAATGATGCAGGGGCCAGGAACCTACGGGTCACGTCAGCCCGCATCGAGGCAGTGGTGGACTCCGCCCAGGCGTGTAGTGAGAAGCACATCCTCTTCGTGACGGGCGTGCCCGGCGCGGGCAAGACGCTGGTCGGCCTGAACATCGCCACACGCCGCAGTTCCACCGACACCCCGACTCACGCGGTGTACCTATCGGGAAACAAGCCGCTCGTCGATGTCTTGTGTGAGGCGCTCGTGCGTGACGAGCATGCCCGTCTGGCACGGGAGCGCACCGCCGCTCGCAAGGGCGCACTGAGGCAGAAGGTCAAGGCGTTTATCCAGATGGTGCACCACTTCCGCGACGAAGGCATCCTGTCACCCTCGCCGCCTCACGATCATGTGGTGATCTTCGATGAGGCGCAGCGGGCTTGGGATCGCCGGACCACCGAGAACTTCATGAAGCGTAAGAAGGGGCTATCTCCGTTCCCCCACTCGGAACCGGAGTTCCTTCTCTCATACCTCGATCGGCACCCTGACTGGGCAATCGTGATCTGCCTCGTCGGCGGCGGACAGGAGATCAACACTGGCGAAGCGGGGATCGGCGAGTGGCTCGCGGCGATCCGCACCAAGTTCCCCCACTGGTATGCCCACATCTCTCCTGAACTTTCGGATTCCGAGTACGCAGCAGGCGAGGCGCTCGCGACACTCGGCACCGCCGTGAGCGTTGTATCCGACAAGGACCTTCACCTTGCTGTCTCGATGCGATCCTTCCGTGCGGGCAATGTCTCGGCGTTTGTGAAAGCGGCGCTCGACTGTGATCTCCCCGGGGCAAGGGAATCGCTGATGGCGCTTCTCGCCGAACGGCCCCGCGGCGCAGGACCCACCTTCCCGATCGCCATCACGAGAGACCTCGCTGCAGCGAAGGCGTGGGTCCGCCGTCACGCCCGAGGCAGCGAGCGCGCTGGTCTTGTCGCCTCGTCCGAGGCACAGCGACTCAAGCCGCACGCCATCGACATCCGTGTCGAGACCAATCCTATTCACTGGTTTCTAGGTGAACCAGGCGACACACGCTCGAGCGACTTTCTCGAGGATGCGGCGACCGAGTTTCAAGTCCAAGGACTCGAACTCGACTGGGTCTGCGTCACATGGGATGCTGACCTGCGATTCAACGGGTCCGGCTGGACGCACAGGGCATTTCGCGGCAGCAAATGGACACAGATCAAGCAGCTCGATGCGCAGCAGTACCAGCGCAATGCGTACCGCGTTCTGCTCACTCGTGCGCGGCAGGGCATGGTGATCTTCGTGCCTCCAGGCGACGCGAGTGATCCGACACGGGAACCCACTCTCTACGACGGCACCTACGAGTACCTCCGCGATCTTGGGATCCCGGAACTTGGCGGCATCGCATAGCCCAGATACGCCGCTCCCCAAGTCACTCAATCTAGCCCCCCCAACAGGTGACTTCCATCACCGAATCGGTCACCGAAATCACCTGTTCGACGGAGGTGGTGGGCGTACCATCCGCCTCAGTTCCGCGGTTCGACGCACGACGGTCGCGAGGACTCCGAGGTTGCCATGAAACTTGTTCCTTCAAGGCTAGGTACGGGGTTGGTCTTGGTGACGATCACTGTCTCCACTTCGCTCGGCCAGGGAACCCCCTCGACGCCACCGAAGCAGGCGATCCGGTATCCAGCCCCGCCGTTCCCGGTGGTCCCGATCAGGCGATTCGCAGTCATCCCGCTCCGGGGGACGGTCGGCCCTTGCGAATTCGGCGAACCTTGGTTCAGCTGCGTCGACTTTGCGGCTGCTGTCGAGAAGGCCGAGGAGGCGTCGATCCAAACCATCATCCTCGAGATCGACAGTCCTGGCGGTTTCACGCGCACCGAGGATGAGATCATCGCATGCATCCTCCAGGCCCAGGGCCGCGGCGTGACATTCGTGGCGCTCATCGACCGCGACGCAGGAAGCGCGGCCGCGCTCATCGCGCTGGCCTGTCCGCACATCTACGCGACTCCTGCCGCCAGGCTCGGCGCGGCGGTGACCGTTCTGTCTGGACCCAACGGCGTGATGTCTCTGGAAAAGGCTATGAAAGACGACCCGGCGCTTCGAGCCAAGTACCACTCATTCAACGCAGCACTTCATGCCGCAGCCGCCGAGGCCAACGATCGCTGCCTGTGCCTCAGCATGGCGATGTACCAGCTGGATGCAGAACTCTGGTGGTCACCAACGGTCGGACTCTCGGCTACAAAGCAGGATGATTCGACCGAGCAAGTGGACTCCAAGACCACCGTGCTCACACTGACCGCCTCCCAAGTCGCGCGGTTTGGCCTCGGTGGGGTCGCCCAAGACAGAGGAGGCGTGCTGAGGTCTCTGGGCCTTTCCAGTGTGAAGCCCGTCGACCTCTCCAAGATGATGGAAGAGTCACCAAAGCACCTTGCGTCGATGCTGAAACGCAAGAGGGACTTGGCCAGACAGGCGGAGGACTCCCGGCTGCGAGAGGGCAAGTCGCAGGGTGGCACGACTCCAACTCTTGACAGGAGCCCCAGAAACAGGTCCACCGCTTATGAGAAACGAACCAAGGCTTGGTCTTGACCCCAAATCAGGTCCACTTTCAGGTGGAGAAATTTTGGTTCACGGGAACCTCGTTCCTCTGACTTGATGCAGCAAATTCCTCAGGTGTCAGCATACCCAAGGCACTGTGTGGACGAACTTGATTATAGTCGCTTCTCC
>CANETX010000019.1 GCA_947441435.1 Planctomycetaceae bacterium | reverse complement strand
GTCGCCGCAGGCGTCGCACTTCGTCACGATCACGGAAGTCAATTCATCTCGCATGCATTTCAAGATGAGTTGCGATTCGTTGGCATTCGATCGAGTCCATCATTCGTCAGGAGTCCAGAAGGAAACGGATGCGTCGAACGATTCATTCGAACACTCAAGGAGCAATTGCTCTGGCTCACACGATTCGCCAGTGTCGAAGAACCGCACGCCGCGTGGCAGGAATTCGCTGATCGTTTCAACAACCTTTGGATCCTCGGGCGTCTTGGCTACAAGACGCCCGCGCAGCACCGACGCAGTTTCCTCGTGGAGGGGGGCGTGATTTATTCAAACACTTGTGTCAACAATGGGATCCTGTACACCCCCCAGATCGCAGACGCGTCAATTGCGCCAAGGGGCGCCAGACATATTTCCCCGATTTGCATCAAATTGGTCCTTCGGAAGACTCAATCTGATGCAAATGGGGGGGTGAACCGCGCTTTACACTCCCGAACCCATGACCGAGACCGCCCGACCCGACTACAAGGCCACGCTCAACCTGCCCAAGACTTCATTTCCGATGAAGGCGAATCTGGCGCAGGCCGAGCCGGCGACTCTGGCTCGCTGGGAGAAGGCCCGTGTCGGCACCGCCATCGCCGCCTCGCGCGCGGGGGCACCCGAGTTCGTCTTCCACGACGGCCCGCCGTATGCGAACGGCTCAATCCATGTCGGGCACTTGCTCAACAAGGTTCTGAAGGACCTCGTGGTGCGGACCGCGATCATGGAGGGGAAGCGCTGCAACTATGTCCCAGGCTGGGACTGTCACGGTCTCCCCATCGAGCATCGCGTCATGACTGGTCTCGTCGAGAGCGGCAAGGCCGCGAAGCTCGACACCCTGTCGGACGACCATCGCCGCATGGCGATCCGCCGCGAGTGCGCCGCGTACGCCCAGAAATTCATCAAGACGCAGGCGAAGGAGATGCAGCGGCTCTTGACGCTCGCCGACTACGACCACCCGTACTGCACGATGCAGCCCGAGTACGAGGCGGGGACGCTGGAAGTCTTCGCGTCGCTGCTCGACGAGGGGTTCGTGTTCCGGCAGCTGAAGCCTGTGCATTGGTCGATCGCCAACCGCACCGCGCTCGCTGAGGCGGAACTCGAGTACGAGGATCGCGTCGACCCATCGGTCTATGTGGACTTCGAGGCCGCCGACCGCGAGGCGGTCGATCGCGCCTTCGGCTGCGAGTGCGAGTGCACGCCATCGTTCATGATCTGGACGACGACGCCGTGGACCCTGCCGGCGAATCTCGCGATCGCCGTTCACCCGCGCGAGAAGTACGCGCTCGTCGAGATGGACGGAGCGCTGACGATCGTTGCGGCATCGATGCTGGAGAAAGTCGCGAAAGTCGTCGGGGCGGAGGCTGTCGCGGTGAAAGCCGAGGCGGTCGGCAGCGCGCTCGTCGGTCTTGAGTATCGGCACGCGTTCTGCGACCGGACGGGCAAGATCGTCGCCGCCGACTATGTGACGATGGAAGATGGCACGGGTCTCGTGCACACCGCTCCCGGCCACGGCGACGACGACTATCGAACGGGATTGCGCGAGGGGCTCGCGATCTACTGCCCGGTCAAGGACGACGGCACCTTCGACGCGACCGCCCCCGAGTGGCTGCGCGGCAAGGATGTCTGGGAGGGCAACACGCTGGTGATCGCCCGCCTCAAGGAGAGCGGGCATCTCGTTCACACGCTCAACATCACCCACTCGTACCCGCACGATTGGCGCTCGCGCACGCCGGTCATCTTCCGCGCGACGGAGCAGTGGTTCATCGGCGTCGACCGCGCTGGGAAGACCCGCGGCAAGTCGATGCGCGCGATGGCGCTCGAAGCCGTCGCGTCGCAGACAAAGTTCTATCCCGAGTGGGGACGCAATCGCCTGCGCGGCATGCTCGAGTCGCGCCCCGACTGGTGCATCAGCCGACAGCGATCGTGGGGATTGCCGATTCCTGCGTTCGCGATGCCCGATGGCACGGTCTTCATGACGCCCGCGAGCGTGCGCGCGGTTGCCGCGTGCGTGAAGGAGAAGGGGAGCGATGCGTGGTTCACGCTGGCGCCCGGCGAGTTGCTGGCTGCCTACGACGCGAAGTCCGATGCCGCGGCTCCCGCTGGTCTCGATATCGCCTCTCTCAAGAAGATGCACGACATCTTCGATGTCTGGTTCGAAGCGGGATCGTCCTGGCACTCGGTGCTGCGCCAGCGCGGCATCGGTTTCCCGAGCGAGATCTACCTTGAAGGCTCCGACCAGCATCGCGGCTGGTTCCAGCTCTCGCTGCTGCCGGCGCTTGGGGTGATGGCGACGCCGCCGTTCAAGGCGATCGTCACGCACGGGTTCCTCGTCGACCGCGATGGCAAGAAGATGTCGAAGAGCCTTGGAAATGCGCTCGAAGTCGAGACTCTGCTCAAGGACAACGGCGCGGAGGTCGCGCGTTGGTGGGTGTCGAGCGTCGCCTACGACGGCGACATCCGCATCGACCTCGAGTACTTCAAGACGGCAGGGGAGTCGTACCGAAAGGTGCGCAACACGCTCCGGTTCCTCTTGTCGAATCTCTTTGACGCTCCGGCATGGAGTCTTGATGAGGTGAAGGCGCTGGCAATGGCCGCACCGCGCGAGTCGCTCTGCGGTTGGTTGATGGGCGAACTCGGTGCGCTCGAGCGCGAGGTGCGCGCTGCGTACGCCGAGTACGACTTCCGCCGCGCCAATCTGGCGATCTTCAACTTCTGCAATGACACGCTCTCGGCGGGATTCTGCTTCGCGACCAAGGATCGCCTCTACTGCGATGCTGCCGGGAGCGACCGCCGCCGTGCAGCGCAGGCGGCGATGCGCATGTCGATGGAAGTGCTCTGTCGACTGCTTGCGCCGATCCTCCCGCACACCGCCGAAGAGGCGTGGATCGCGCTGCGCGGGGCGGACGCGCCGCTGCTGTTCACGCAGGTGCATGTCGGACTCGAAGGACACACCGACGAGCGCTGGAAGCAGGTCCGAGTGGCGATCGCGAGTGTGACGAAGGCTCTTGAGGTTGCGAAGGAGATGGGGATCGACAATCCGCTCGATGCGGCGGTCACCGTTCCCGATCCGCAGGGCACTCTTGCTCCCTTCTTGCCGGAACTGGCAGACCTCTGTGGTGTCTCGCAGGTCACGCTCGACAAGGGCGCGACGGCGGTCACCGTGCGCGATCTGCGCACCGACGACTCCGCGCAGAAGTGCGATCGCTCCTGGCGCCGCGACGGCACCGTCAAGCGCCGCGCCGATGGCGGTCTCCTCAGCGACCGCGACGCGACCGCCGTCGGCGTCTGACCCATAGCGCGACCATCGAACTTTGACCGATTCAGGCCCGATTTGGGCTCATTTTGGTCAAAGAATGAGTTTCGGGACCGAAGCGCTTGACATATCAAACTGGTTGAGTAAACTAGTTACATGGTCCACGAAGTCGGCTCATTTGAAGCAAAGACTCGCCTCGCCGAACTGCTCCGGCTCGCGGAGCGCGGCGATGAAGTCGTCGTGCTCCGGCGGGGCCACCGGGTCGCAGTGATTCTCGGGGCGGCGCGCTACGACGAACTCGCCAAGCCGCCGGGTGACTGGCGGGCATCTCTCACGAAGTACTGCGAAGAGAGGCGCGCAAGTGGTCGCGGTCTCTCCCGGGAGGCAATTGATGCGTTGATGCGAGAGGCAAAGGCGGAGCGTCGATGATCGTGGCAGATGCTTCAGTTGTGATGGCGGTGGCGCTCACGGAGCCAAAATTTGAAATTGCGCGCGACATCCTCGCGGCGAGCGACCTCCTTCACGCGCCCAGCCTGCTTCCCTACGAGGTGGTGAGCGTGCTCAACCTTGCCGTGCGCCAGCGCAGGATGAGTTCCAGCGAGAGCCTCGCAGCCATCGCGCAGTTCACGCAGTTGCCCTGGTCCTTCGAGTTGCAAGTCGGCGGTTCGCGGCTGGGCGTCATCCTTGCGCTCGCCGCCAAACACAAGTTGACAGGGTATGACTCCAGTTACCTCGAACTAGCCATGCACACTGGATGCCCGCTCGCGAGCTTCGACAAGGATTTGCGAGCCGCTAGTACCGCCGAGGGGGTGGCCGTCCTACCGAAGAAACTCAGCTGACCTTCGAGCCGGGCTTCACCGGGCGGTCGACACATAGCAACACGACATCGCGCTCGTCGGGGCCTGCTTTCGCGGCGGGGGCACCGGTGGGTGCCGGCGCTTCGGCCGCGGGCGGCGGCGCCAGCCTCAAGTCGCTCGCGGCGAGGATCATTCCGGCGCTCAATTCGCCCCGAAGCATGCGCGGCTCGAGATTCGCAACGATGATCACCTGCTTGCCGACAAGCGTCGCGGGGTCGTACCAAGCCTTGATCCCCGCGCAAACCTGCCGGCCTTCGGGCGTCCCATCATCCACCTTGATCTTCAGGAGCTTGTCTGCGTTGGGATGCACTTCCGCCGAGACGATCGTCGCCACGCGGAAGTCGATCTTCGCGAAGTCGGCGTACGTGATCTGCGGGACGGGCGGGACGGCCGGGACCGGAGCGACCTGGGGAACCGGCGGGATCGGCGCGAGCGGGTCGCTCATCAGCCGCCAGCCTTCGCGGGCGAACCAGCATCCGGCGCCGCACCGTCTGTCGACTCGTCATCACTGGAGTTGCGCGGATTCGAGTAGGCGAACCCGTGCCTCGCCTTGAGCGCATCGAGCGTGAACAGGTCCGTAGGCGTTCCCGCAGTCTGGTCATTCGCGGCAATCGCGCGGAACCGCGGGCTCTCCTTGAGGGGAGCAAAGTCGCCTTGATGCATCGGCGTCACCGAGTCGATGCGCACGACGGCGACCGCGAGTTTCTCCGGGCTCGTCACAACGAGCGTGCGATCGATGAGCGGCAACTCTGCGATCGGCTTGCCCGCAGGCAACTTCATCGCGCGATCGACGATCGCCTTGGCCACCGTCGGATCCGCACCAAGTTCCGGGAGCTGCCCGGGCAATTTCAAGCCGTACTGAAGGAACTGCTTCTCGCTCTGGCGAAGGTCCGTGAAGGGCTGCGCGGCAACCCCGTATGTCCCTGCAACCGACGCGAGCCCGTGCTCATCTGCTTCCGTCTGGATCGCGGGCACCAGCGCCGTCAACTTCTCGAACTTCGCTGTCCGGGTCGCATCAGCGATCAACGCGTCCTTGACAGCATCGACCGACGTCGGGGCCGCTGACATCTGCGCCTCGGTGACCCGGAAGGCGTAGAGATCGCCGACGGGATTCTCAAGGACCGGGCTCACGACTCCCTGCTGCATGACGATCGTCGGCTTGCCGCCGAGTTCCTTCACCGCCTGCACGAGTTGGCTTGTCTTGAGTGGCTGCGCTCCGAATCGTGTCGTCGTCGCAAGGCCGAGTCCGAGGATCGCGTCGATCTCCGTGAGTTCGATCCACCCCTCGCCGCTCGTCTCCGTGGCGGGGTTCGGGATCCCGAACTTTGCCGCGAGTTCGCTGCCGAGCGTGGCGAACGACACCTGCTTCGACGCCCAGTCGGCGGGGAGGGTGAAGTACCCATTGGCCTGGGCGATGCCGCGCATCGCCAACTGCGTACGGTCGGCGATGAACTTCCCGATCTCCTGCCGCTTCGTCTTGAGCGCGGTCTCGAGCACTTTCGCGCGTACCGCAACCCGCACCGTCTCGAACGTCGGCGGCGTCGGCGAGATCGCCGCGGCCGGGAACTCTCCGGGATGCTCCATCCAATACTTGCGCAGCTCGAGGTTCGACAGCGCTGGGCTCTTCTCGACGAGGTCGACGATCACCGTCCCCGGAATCGTCAGCCACTCAAGACGCACCCGGTCGGCGATGCGGTATCCAAATCCATGGGCTCCCGCGCCGGGGCGGTCGCCGCCGTAGGTCGCGAGTTGCTTGGCGATCGCCTCCTCGGTCGGCGCAGGCACATCCACCTTCGACTTCACTCCGTCGAGCACCACGATCTCGCCCGAGACCGCCGCCAGCAGCGACGCCGCCGACTGCTCAAGACGCGTCGCGGAAAGGCGCGCCGGTCCGCTCGTCACCATGTTCACGTAGCGATCGATCCCATTGAGCTGCGCCATCGTGTCGAAGAGCTGCGCCGGCGTGAGCCCTGACTCGCGGCACAAGGCGCCGATCAAGTTCATCTCCGGAATCTTGTTGGCATTGGCCATGTCGGTCAGCCGCAGGCGACCATCCGCCTCGCCGCCGACGAGTCCCGCCTGCTCCGCCTCGAGCGTGAGGAGGAACCAGTGCACAGGGTCCTTGTCGAGCCCGAGCGCGCGCACGGTCTGGTCGCCGAGCGCCGCGATCGCCCGCGTCTGCTGCTGCAGGTAGACCCGCTCGCTCTCGGTGATGTCCTCCCCGTCGGTCGTCGTCGCCCACGTCGCCCGGCCCACGAGCATGTCCGTGAAGAACGAACTCGATTGGTCGAAGACAAGCCACGACACCATCAAGAGGGTCATGCCGATGATGAGGAACCAGCGGGAGAGCTTCTCGTTCTTGCGGAAGAATTTCAGCATGGGGGGCTCGCAGGTGGTGAGGCGTGTTCCAGCAAAAAGAGCGCCCGGACGGGTTCGTCCGCGCGCTCTTGCGTGTCGAGGCTACGCGGTTAGCGGTAGAACTCGACGATCAGGTTCGTATTCACGTCGAAGGGGATCTGGTCGGACGAGGGGCGGGCGAGGACCTTCGCCGTGAGTTCGGCGGGGTTGACCTCGACCCATCCTGGGACGATGTGGCCCGAGAGGCTCTCCATGGTCTCGCGGACGAGCTTGTGGATGCCATCCTTGAGAGTCACGGACATGCCGGGCTCGCAGTTGAAGGATGGGCGATCGACCTTCTTGCCGTTGACCTTGACATGGCCGTGCACAACAAGTTGCCGTGCCGCCCAGATCGTCCGCGCAAAACCCGCGCGACGAACGAGGTTGTCGACGCGGCTCTCAAGATTCTGGAGGAGCACTTCGCCTGTGTTGCCCTTGCTGCGGCCAGCCTCGGCGAGATAGCGGCGGAACTGCTTCTCGAGCACCGAGTAGTGGTAGCGCAGCTTCTGCTTTTCGTCCTTGCGGATGCCGTAGGGCTTCGCGCGCTTGCCGCGGAAGCCGTGCATCCCCGGGGGGGTCAGCTGCCGCTTGGCGGTGTGCTTTGGTGTGTCCGCGATGGGGACTCCGACGCGGCGGGAGAGTTTGACCTTGGGTCCTGTGTAGCGAGCCATAGTGAGCCGCGCATTAGACGGCAGACGCCTGGGAATGTCAAGGGAAGCCTCAATACGCCCGGGCGTCGTTCTTGCGGCACCAATTCAGGAAAGCGCGGTTCAGGACGCGGTATCCCCCGGGGGTCGGATAGTCGCCGGTGAAGTACCAGTCGCCAGTGTGACTCGGCATGGCGCGCCGGAGCCCCTCAACGGTCTGGTAGATGACCTCAACCTCACCCTGCCACGGGCTGTCCGCGGGGCGAATCAAGCGGGCGATCTCTGCCGAGAGTTCGTCCTGCGTGAAGCGGTCGTAGATGAGGCGGACGTGGTTCTTCATCGACTCGGGCGCGAGAGCATCTTGCGATTTGCACAGCGACTCGACCTCGCCCACAAGCGCGCCGTCGCCTCGGGCGCGCAGGAGATTGATCGCCGCTTCGAAGGCGATGAACCGTCCGAGTTGGCTCATGTCGATCCCGTAGCAGTCGGGGTAGAGGATCGGCGGCGCGCTCGAGACGATCAGGATGCGCGCTGGGTTGAGCTTCGCGAGGATCGTGATGATCGACTCGCGCAGCGTCGTGCCGCGGACGATCGAGTCATCGACGACGACCAGCGTGTCGTCGTGGCGCACCGTGCCCCGCGTGATGTCGTAGACATGGCTGACGAGATCGCGTCGCGCGGCATCGTGGGTGATGAAGGTGCGAAGTCGCTGGTCCTTGTGCGCGACCTTCTCCGCGCGCACGCGCACATCCATCAGCGTGCGGATGCGCTCGGGAGTCGCCCGTCCTTCCTGCACGAGTCGGCAGACTTCCTCGGCGCCGCGGTTGCGCATGATGCGCTCGGTCTCCTGCAGGAGTCCGAGGTAGGCGCTCTCGGCGGTGTTGGGGATGAACGAGAAGACCGCGCGGTCGACCGATTCGCCGAGCCGTTCGAGGATTCGCGGCGCGAGATTCTTGCCCAACCCCTTGCGTTCCTCGTAGATCTCGTGGTCGTTTCCCCGGCTGAAATAGATGCGCTCGAAGGAGCACTGCCGGATCGGGCGAGGGTCGCAGAAGCGGGTCGCACGCACGGTGCCGTCGCGCTTGATGCTGAGGACATGGCCTGGTTCGAGGGGCTCGATGCCACGGACATCCACGTCGAAGACCGCGGCGAGTGCCGGACGTTCGCTGGCGACCGCGACGACCTCGTCGGTGATGAGGAGGAACGCGGGGCGAATGCCCGAGCCGTCGCGACAGACGAAGGCATCGCCGTTACCGACGAGTCCGCCGAGCGTGTAGCCGCCATCGAACTTCTCCGCGGCGCGGCGCAGGATGCGGCCGTAGTCGAGGTTGGCGGAGACTTCCCGCGCAAGCGCACGCCCATCGAGTTGCGCGAACGAGCCCGGTCCCATGGTTGAGATGAGGTGATCGTGCTCGCAGTCGATGGCGTAGCCGATCTTCTCGAGGACCACGCCCGTATCGCTGCCGCCGACGGGTGCGAGGCCGTACTCGAGAAGGAGGTCGAAGAGTTCCGGCGAGTTGGTGAGGTTGAAGTTGCCTGCGAGGGCGAGATTGCGACTCGCGATGATCGAGCGGCGCACGAATGGGTGGCACGCAGCAGCCGTTCGGCCTCCGAAAGTCCCGTAGCGGAGGTGGCCGAGCAGCACTTCACCCAGAAGCGGGATGCGGCGCTTGAGGTCGCTCTCAGGCATCGTGCGCAGGGCCTCTTCGGAAAGCCCGCGCGCGGGGGCGAGTGCGTCATCGAAGAGTCGTTCGATCGGGTTCCGCTTGGCGCAGCGCTCACGCTCGAGGAACGATTCCCCCGGCGGCATGTCGAAGCGCACCGAGGCGAGACCGGCCCCGTCTTGCCCGCGATTGTGCTGCTTCTCCATGAGGAGATAGAGCTTGCGGATTCCCCAGAGCGGGTCGCCGTACTGCTCTTGGAACCACGAAATGGGTTTGCGCAATCTCACGAGGGCCAGGCCGCATTCGTGAGTCAAGCGATCGCTCATGGAGCGCCGAAGGGTAGCGGATGGGAGGCGGGGGAAGGGGGCCGCGAGACTCGCTCAGTCTTGCGGATTACCAATCAATTGGTAATTTGCAAGAACGGTTCGCGACCATCGCACCGCCGGGGTCGGGGCCGTGGGGGCGCTGATGTGCAGGCAGTCGGCCATCGAGGGGACCCCGGCGCCAAACGCTTCGCGCACGATCTCTGGGCGATTGCACTGTTCCGAGAGGTGGAGGAGATTGAGATGGCGAAGCGTCCCGTGGGCGGCGATCTTGGCCACCGCCGCGACCGACTGTTCATTGGAGAGATGGCCAGCGTTCCCCATGATCCGGCGTTTGAGGAACTCCGGCCGACTCGATCGCAATTGCATCTCCTCGTCGTAGTTGCTTTCGATGTTGAGGATGTCGACGGATGCGAACGCGTCGACAAGTTCATCGTCGACGCACCCAAGGTCAGTCGCATGGCCGATGGACGCGTGCTCGCAGTCCATGCGAAAGGCCGTCGACCCCAGATCGTCATGCGGCACAGGGATGGCGGTGATCGTCGCCGTGTCGCCGAGGCGGAAGGCAGCACCGTTCATCGTTCGCAGGCAGGTGGCGGGAACCCCGAGTTTGACCGCGAGCGGCGCATGCTCCTTGCGCACAAGGATCGGCACAGGGGCGCGCTTCATCTGCGCCGCCCATGACGCCGTCCAGTGGTCGGAGTCGAGGTGGGTCAGGAAGATTGCCCGCAACCGCTGGAACCGCGCAACGGAGCCTGACTCAAGGATCGCCGCGCGCACCCGCTTGGGGGAGATCCCCGCATCGACAAGCACGAATCTGCCGGAGTCGTCGAAGGAAATCGCTGTCGCGTTTCCGCGCGAACTGCTGGCGAGGATGCAAACGGTCGCGGTCATGGGCCTGACTCAGCCTTCGGTCGATCGGCCGCGCGCGGTCGCAATCCCGCGCTTGGACGCCTCGATGAAGGCGATGTATTCATCGACCACCGGATCCCCTTGGCGCGAGCGAAGCGCGGCAAGGGCATTCTTGGGGAGGAGCCCGCTCCGGCAGAGGGTCTTGTAGATCCAGCGGACCGTATCGATCGTTGCGCTCGGAGCCCCCGAGCGCCGCAGGCCGACGACATTGATCGACCCCACATAGTTGACCCCCGTGATGACGAACCAAGGGCACAGATCCAATGTCGGTGCACCGAGCCCGCTGATGAATGCCCCCCGGCCGACCCGCACGAACTGGTGGATGCCAGAGACTCCGCCGGTAATCACCTTGTCGGCGATCTCAACATGCCCACCGATCTGCGTGGCATTGCCGAACACATTGTTGTTCCCGATGATGCAGTCGTGCCCAGCATGGGAGGCGGCCATGAAGTAGTTGCGGTTGCCGATCCGACCGGGATCCTTCATCTTCGGGCGATGGATCGTCACCGACTCGCGGAACACATTGCCGTCGCCGACGATGAGTCCGGCACCGGGAGTATCGGGAGAGAACCCGAGGTCCTGCGGCGCACCGCCGATGGCCGCGAATGGATAGATGTCGTTGTTCTCGCCGATCGCCAGCGGCCCCGTGAGATGCACATTCGCGCGCAGAACCGTTCCCGCGCCGACGGTGACGGTGCCGAGCGTGCCATGCAGCACGCACCACGGACCGACGATCACGCCGGGAGCCAGCCGAACATCTCCCTCGATGACTGCAGTCGGGTGGATGCGGGGCATGGGTGGGGAGGATAGCCCTCGCCAATACGATTGGGCGCAATGCGATCTCAACCCGGAACGATCCTCGCCTTCGACGCGCCGAAGTCGCGCCTTGAGGTGGTCGATCTTGGCCGGATCTCGTACGCCGATGCGTACACGATCCAGCGAGCGGCACAGGAGGACGTGATCGCCGCTCGCGACGCGCTCGCGCCTGAAGGCTCGCGGGGGGCGAGCGCGGGACGCATCTATCTCTTGGAGCACGACCCCGCGGTTGTGACGGTGTCGCGGCGAGTGGGTGCGGCGCAGAATGTCCTCGTGTCGCCCGACCGCCTCGCCGCGCTGGGCATCGACCTTGTCGAAACCGACCGCGGCGGCGATGTCACCTGGCACGGCCCGGGGCAGATCGTCGTCTACCTCGTCCTCGACCTCAATCGGCTCGGCCTGCGCATCCACGCCTACTTGCGGCTCCTCGAGCAGGCGGTCATTGACGCGCTCGCGGACCTTGGCGTCGTGGCGCAGCGCGACGAGTCCGCGACCGGCGTGTGGGTCGGGGGCCGCAAGATCTGTGCGATGGGTGTGCGGCTCTCGCGCTGGGTGTCCATGCACGGGATCGCCCTCAATGTCGACCCGAATCTCTCGCAGTTCGACCTGATCGTTCCCTGCGGGCTCGTGGGGCGGGGGGTCACGAGCCTGCGGCACGAGCTCGGCGATCGATGCCCGGCACTGGACGAAATGAAGCGATTGCTCGCGGCGCGTCTCGTCGCGGCGCTCGAAGATGCCGCGACGCGGGCGCAGCGCGAGTCCTGACTACACTCCGGGGCTCCCGACGCACTCGGCTCGCGCATGGAAATCCGCAACTTCTCCATCATTGCCCACATCGACCATGGGAAGAGCACGCTCGCCGATCGCCTTCTGCAGGCGACGCACGCGCTCTCCCAGCGCGAGGCGCGCGCGCAGTTTCTCGACTCGATGGACTTGGAGCGCGAGCGCGGCATCACCATCAAGGCGAGTGCGGTCACTGTCCATCACACCTGCGACGGCAAGGACTTCGAACTCAACTTCATCGACACGCCCGGCCATGTCGACTTCACCTACGAAGTAAGCCGCGCGCTCACGGCGTGCGAAGGTGCGATCCTCGTCGTCGACTCGACGCAGGGGGTGCAGGCGCAGACGGTCGCGAACGCGTACCTCGCCGTGCACGCGAACCTAGAACTCATTCCGGTCATCAACAAGATCGACCTTCCTGCCGCGAACCCTGACGGGGTGGCGATGGAAATCGAGCAGGTGCTCGGGCTCGCCGCGGAGGACTGCATCCAGGTCTCGGCGAAGACCGGGAAGGGGATCCAGGAGCTTCTCGACACCGTCTGCCGGAAGTTGCCCGCGCCACGCCCGGAGAAGATGAAGCAACTGCGCGGTCTCATCTTTGACGCCAAGTACGACGACTATCGGGGGGTCGTGGTGTATGTGCGCATCTTCGACGGCGCGATCCGCGTCGGCGACAAGATCCGCATGATGGGAACCGGGCGCAACTTTTCGGTCAGCGAGCTCAACCGGTACACGCCGCATGTGACACGCGTGAAGGAGATCGGCTGGGCGCAGGTCGGTTCGATCAGCGCGTCCATCAAGAGTCTCGCCGACGTGCGTGTCGGCGACACCGTCACCCTCGAAGGCGACCCCGCCACGGAAGCATTGCCGGGATACGAGGAGCCCAAGCAGATGGTCTTCTGCGACTTCTATCCCTCGAGTGCCGACGGCGAGGCGGGGACGGGGAAGAAGGCGTCGTTCGAGGCGCTGCGCGAAGCGATCGAACGCCTCCATCTCAACGACGCGAGTTTCACCTTCGAAACACAGCATTCGGAAGCGCTCGGATTCGGCTATCGGTGCGGATTCCTCGGGCTCCTCCATATGGACATCGTGCAGGAGCGGCTCGAGCGCGAGGGTGGTGTCGAGATCGTCCAGACCGCGCCCACCGTCATGTACAAGGTCGATATGACGAGCGGCGAGGAGCGGGAGATCCACAATCCCGTCGAACTCCCGGACCCTTCGCAGATGGCAGCCATCCGCGAGCCGATCGCCAAGCTGGAGATCATGTGCCCGACCGAGAACATCGGCGATCTCATCAAGCTCTGCGATAGCCGCCGCGGGACCTTCATGAGCCAGCGATACCTCTCCGAGGGGCGGCAGATCCTCGACTACGAGCTCCCCATGGCGGAGATCATCTACGACTTCTACGACAAGTTGAAGTCGATCACTCGCGGCTACGGGACGATGGACTATCAGGTCACGCAGTACCGCGCGGACAATCTCGTGAAGATCAACATCCTCGTCAACGGCGAAGTTGTCGAGGCACTCAGTCTCATCTGCCATCGCTCCTCGGCCGAATACCGAAGCCGCGCGATCCTGGCAAAACTGAGGAAGCAGATCGACCGTCACCAATTCGAGATCGCGTTGCAGGCGGCGATCGGCGGCAAGATCATCGCCCGCGAATCGATCTCCGCGATGCGCAAGAACGTCACGGCGAAGTGCTACGGCGGCGACATCTCCCGGAAGCGCAAGCTCCTCGAGAAGCAGAAGGAAGGCAAGAAGCGGATGAAGCAGATCGGCTCCGTGTCGATCCCGCAGGAAGCCTTCCTCGCGGTTCTCGAGCAGGGGGACTGACCGCAAGGGCTCTCGCGCGGAGGGCTATGCTCCTCCGATGCGCACTGCAGTCACCATCGTCGCCACGAGCGTCCTCTCGAGCGCGCTCACGGCGTTCCTCATCACCGGCCCGAGCCACTCGGCGAACGCACGCGGCGCCGACGCGACCGACCTCGGCCCAGCAGATGCGCTGATCCTCGCGGGAAGCGTGCCGCTCAAGGTGACGAACACGTCGGGGCGGCTCTCTTGGTCCGCCGATGCGTCCTCACGCGCCTACTCGATGGCGACGGTGCATGTCGGCCGGGTGCTCGGTGCACTGATGGAGAGCGACAAGATCGCGAACGAGCGCAAGGAACTCGCCGACGCGGCCAACGCCAAGCGCGAAGACTTCGACAAGCGCTACAAGGAACTCGTTGAGAAGGCACGCAGCGCCGGGCGTGATTCCCCCGAGGCGCCCCAGATCCGTGAGGAGTTCGAGTCGTTCCAGAAGGAGTTTGCCGAGTGGAGCCAGAACTCCGAGAAGGATCTCCGAGAGATGGTCGCTCGGCACTACGAGAGTGCCTATGCGGAGATCCGCGAGGCGGTCGAAGTCGTGGCGGAAGCGCGCAAGATCGATCTCGTCATGCGGTTCGTCCCGCCCACGGAGAAGTTGCGTCCCGGCGAGGATGCGGATCTCGCGACGCAATTGCAGGCGCGCGCGTTCCTTCGCAGCCCCGAGGCGATCGACATCACGGAAGACATCCTGAGCGAGATGAACATCACCGCTCCGAAGAAGGACTGAACATGAAGCCCATTCGCACTTTCGGATTGTGCCTCGTCGCGGGGGCGGCGGGGGCGGTGACAACGCAGTTCTTCTCCGCCTCGCCGGCGATCGCGACGCGATCGCTGCCTGCCGATCTCGGGCCAGCCGACGCGCTGCTCCTTTCGGGCAAGGACGGCCAGCTCGCCGTGCGCAACGCGGCGGGGCGGATTTCGTGGAGCGATGCCGCGACCGCGCGCGCCTATGCGGTCGGCTGCGTGCACATCGACAGGATCATGAAGGGACTTCTTGCGAGCGAGCGCTACTCGTCCGAACGGCAGAAGTTCGACGACGAGGCCCGAGGCCAGGGTGAGGAGTTCGAGAAGCGAAGCAAGGACCTGCAGGACAAGTACCCCGATCCCAAGCCGGCGGATCCCAACTTCGAGGACGCGCGCAAGGCCTTCCTCACACTGCAGGGCGAGTACGAGCAGTGGATGGGGCAGATCCAGCGCATCCAGTCGAAGCACATGGCCGAGCAGGTCGAGAAGGCTTATCGCGATGTTGTCGCCGCGACTGAGGTTGTCGCGCAGCGAGGCGGCGTCGATCTCGTCTATCGATTCATGCCTCCCGAGCGCGAGTTCGGTTCGCAGGAACTCGCCGACGCGATGCTGCAGGTCCAGGCGCGACCGTTCCTCAAGTACCCGGCAGGCATCGACCTCACGGATGAGGTGGCGAAGGAACTGGCGCTGCCGGCGGAGTGATGGTCTCCCCAACGGGCGCTACGGACACTTCGGGCAGTCCGTGGGTGCTTCCAGACTCTGGTCGTATGGGGCGCAAGTGGCGGTGGCGCAAGCGAGGCCGGGCCAGCAACTGCAATCGACCAGGCCATTGCAGATGAGGACATCGGTCGTGCGCAGGGGACCCTCCACGGTCAGGTACACACAGGTCGAAGGCGGATCGCAGGTTGCTGAAGTCTTGGTGCGGTAGAACGCCTTCTCTCCGGCAGGGCAGATCGGAAGCACGCAGTTGGGAAGCGCGGCCTCGATGCAGAGGGCCCCGACGTAGTAGGTCTCGCTCATCCGGGTCAGCGAATCGCAATAGAAGGCCTCGACTTTGTAGTAGACGCAGCGCTTGAGCAGTGGGTCGGTGTCCTCTTTCAATCCCAGTGAGATCCGCGCGTATCGGTCGGCGTCGGTGTGGTGGTAGCCGGCGTCCTTGAATCGCTGGCGGGCTGCGATCAGTGCTGGGTCCGGTGCCTGGGACTTGGTGCTCGCGGGGCCTTGCAGGTTGGTTCGTCCCTGACTTGCGCAGCCAGGTCCCGTCAGAATCATGATCGCGGCGAGCAGCGTGCTAGCGATTGACCGGTGCTGGAACATGTTTTTGTCTCCTGAAATCCAAGCGGTGGACGGCACACCGGCGTCGCATACGCAACAGTCTACGCCAAGATCGCGAAATTTTGATGCAAATACCTATTTGACGCGAAAAGTCATAGTTTGGCGCGGTTTCGTGCAGTGAAACTGATGGCGACACCCGTGCCACTCAGCCTCCCTTCAGGCTTGCAGAAATCCCGTTGTACGGCTCAGGGACTCGCCGCTGCGGAAGACTTGATTGGTCGCGGTGATGGCGCCGGGGTTGCGGCACCCTTCGGGTCAGGCAGTTTCTGCAACTCGCCGATCGGGGTCGTGAGCGCTTCGATCGTGGGCGTCTTCGTCGCAGAGCCCTTCGCATCCGGCGCAGGTCGATCGACCACCGTGCACAGAAGGGGATCGCCCTCGTTGCCCTTGGCGCGCAGCTGGACACACTTGCCGTCGTAGGTCCATGTGCCCGAGTGCGCCGCGCGAGTCACGGGAGCCTGCGCCGCCTGCGCGGACGTGCGGAGGTCATAGGTTCCATCGGCGTTGAGGTCGATCGCCCCACCGGGACCGACCCATCGTCCGACATAGGTGTCTTCGGGGGCAGCGGGGGGACTTTCGCTGAGCGCGAACGCGAGATGCGTCCCCACATCGGCGAAGATCTTGCCGTCGGTCCTTCGCAGCGCCACGCGCAATCGCTTGGGAGTCTCATGATCGGTGGGGCCGATCGCGTAGGGTTCGAGCCAAAACGTGCGGTAATTCTGGCGATCCCAGCGACCGCTCATCGACGGCGCACGGAATCGGTTGGGCTGGTTCCACCAGATGAACGCACCATCGGACTTGACGAGGAAGATCTCCTTGCCATTCGACCACCAACCCTTGATCTCGATGCGCTCGGTCGGATCGATGTCGAGTTTCGAATTGCTCGGGATGATGGCGGGTGCTTGGGTCGGCGGAGCGTCATCCTGCCGGGCGTGAGCGTTTGCGGTCGCGAGCGCGACGAGCGCAGCGCTGAGCAGTGCGCTCATACTGCGCCGACTCATCGCTTGATTACCGGAAGGCGGACCGTCGAGTCGAGGTCCGCGCTCGGCTGCGCGACGAGGTCGTACCCATCGCTCTCGACGATGGTGCAGCGGACGAGTTCGCCCGGCGCGAGTTTCGCGCGGCTCACGATGTGGGTCATCGAGTCGATCTGCGGGGCTTGGTGGTACGCGCGCCCGGCATACACCGACGATGACGCGTTGACGCCGCTGGTTGCCTTGCCCTTGGTCTTGCCGGGAGCTTCGCGGTCGATGAGCACGTCGAACTGGCTGCGCTGCTGCGCGACGAAGGCGGCGTTCTCGAAGGCGATCGACTGTTGCAGTTCCATCAACTCGCGCTCGCGGCGCTGGGCGGTCTCAGCGGAAACCGCGAGCGCCGGATCCGCGTGCATCGTTCCCGACGGCGTCCCCGCCTCCTGCGAATACTTGAAGACCCCCATCGCGTCGAATTGCGCGCGCTCGAGGAAGGCCATGAGCGCCTCGTGATCCGCCTCAGTTTCGCCGGGATGCCCGGTGATGAAGGTCGTGCGGATCGCCATGCCCGGGACCTTTTCGCGCAGCCGCTCGATGAGCGCCTCCTGATGGGCTGCGGTCACATGCCGTCGCATCGAGGTGAGCATCGAATCGGTCGCGTGCTGCAGCGGGATGTCGATGTACTTGACGACGCTGTCGAGCCGCGCGATCGCGTCGATCATCGCGTCGGTGAAGTTCGATGGGTAGGCGTACATCAGCCGCACCCAGCCTGTGCCGGACGACTGCACCGCGCGGTCGAGCCCTTCGAGCATTCCGACAAGCCCGGACGAGTCGCCGATGTCCATCCCCCAGCTTGTTGTGTCTTGACCGATGAGATTCAGTTCGACGACACCTTCGAGGAGCAGCTGCTTCGCCTCCGCGGTGATCGCCGCGAGCGACTTCGAGCGCATCTTGCCGCGGATTGACGGGATCGTGCAGAACGAGCAGCGCTGGTTGCACCCTTCCGAGACGCGCAAGTACGCCCAGTGGCGCGGGGTCAGCCGCACGCGATCCTCGTCGCCTTCGAAGTAGCCGATGCCGAGCCCGTCCTTGCCGTTGACGGTCAGCCCGACCGTGTCGATCCCGCGGTCATTCGCGGCAGCGAGCGCATTCGACGAAATCCAGTAGCCCGGCCGCTCGCTCGCGCCGCCGAGTCCCTCGCGCGTGGCCCGCTCTCCGCGCACCGCCTCCAGGATGTGGTCGCGGTCGAACACGCCGATGAGCGCGTCGATCCCCGGCGCCCACTCGAGCATCTTCGCGCGATGGCGCTGCACGAGACAGCCGGCGACGACGACCCGCTTGAGTTCGCCGCGCGCCTTCTTCGTGATTGCCTCGGTGATGACCGAGAGCGACTCTTCCTTCGAGGCTTCGAGGAACCCGCAGGTGTTCACGACGATCGCGTCAGGCGAGTTGTCCTCGTTGACGAGCGTGAGGCCGTCGCGCTTCAAGAGCCCGAGCATCTTCTCGCTGTCGACGAGATTCTTCGGGCAGCCAAGGCTGACAAACGCGACTTTCTGGATCGATTCCGCAGGCACTCGCCAAGTCTAGGCACCGGCATCGTCCCTCCCTACACCCCCGACACCACGCGACCCCCCCGAACAGGTGATTTATGTGCCCGATTCGGTCACCGAAATCACCTGTTGGAGGGGGGCAACCCCTGAGCGGTCGCGCGCGGACCGATCAACGCCCGTACAGCCCGCGATCGCGAATCCACTGAAGGACGCTCGGATGGAGTGCGGGCGCGAGGGCATCGGTGGCGCCTGCTTCGGCCATCTCGCGCACGCGAGTCGAACTGAGGTCCACGGGCTCGATGGGGAGGACGGCACGAGCCCAGCGGTCGCCGTCGCAGCCGAGTCCCGCGAACTTGGCGCGCAATTGCTTGCGCAGGTCGTCGGGCCGATTCGGAGGACGGGCCACGATGGCGATTGTCGCGAGGCGCTCGTCGATCTCGCGCCACTCGCGCCAATGGTCGAAGGCCATCGCCTGATCGGCGCCGATGAGGAGGAACAGTTTCTCGCGCGGCAGTCGGCGCTCCTCAAGGAGTTCGCGCAGCGTGTCGACGGTGTAGGAAACGCCGCCTCGATCGATCTCGCGCGAGTCGACCATCGCCCCCGGCACTGAGGCGAATGCGAGCCGGGCCATCTCCAGGCGATCCTCTTCCGAAGCCGACGACGGCGACTCTTTCAAGGGACTCGTCGCCGACGGCACGATGACGATGTTCTCGCAGTGAAGATGGCGCGCCGCCGCGACAGCGATCTCGGCGTGGCGAAGATGCGGCGGATCGAACGAGCCGCCAAAGACGAGCGTGCCTCCCTTGGGTGGCGGCAGCGAGTGAACGCTTGAGAGGAGCGCAGCGACCTCCGCTCCCGCCGCGTGGAGCGGTCCGCGCGTGATCGAGCCGATCTTGCACAGGAGCTTGAGCCGCCGCGGATCCCCGAGGATGGTCCGCGCGAGCGCGGGCACGTTGACCGAGCCGTTGATGTGCAGGATGTCGACGATCCACTTCGGAATGTCGGAGTGCGCGTCGTCGCTCACGGCGCGCACGACTCCCCATCGCCAGCCGCGCGCGCCGGCGACCCCTGCGAACGCCGCGGACTCCATGTCGACCAGCGCCGCGCCGCTCGCTTCGTGGAGCGCACGCTTTTCCCTCGCTGTCGGAATCAGCCGATCGACTCCCGCAATGACAACGCCATGATCGCCGTGCAAAGGCGGGACGAATCTGGGCTTCGGGTTTGCTTCGTCATCTCCCGCCGCGACGATGCAGGATGCGGTCGCGGCAAACCCGAGTTTCAGCGCCGGATCGAGCCCCCCCGCAAGTCCCGCGAGAATCACCGTTCGCTCTGGAGGAGATCGCTCGGGCGACGCCGTCGCGTCCCGCGCAGCCCAGCGGCGAATTCCCGCGGGGCCGACGCCGCACTGCGAATACTCCGCGACGATGCCGCGCGAGGCGACCGCCTCGTGGATCACGGCCAGCTCGTGGCTCGTCGGGCAGAGGATGAGCGGGGGACGCGTGACCATCGACTCGCCTGTTCCCTCGGGGGTGCGAAGCCGCTATCATCCCCCCCCTTGGCCTCATCGTCTAGCCCGGCTAGGACACATCCCTCTCACGGATGGAACAGGGGTTCGAATCCCCTTGGGGTCACTCAACGAAACGGAGCCTGCACGGCTCTCGATCTTGGCCCCATCGTCTAGCCTGGTCCAGGACACCTCCCTTTCAAGGAGGACACATGGGTTCGAATCCCATTGGGGTCATTCTCAGCGCGAATTCCGGGGGGAAGCGGGGGTGGGGGGCTCGGAGTTCGGTTGCATTTCCCCCTGCGTGGAGTAGGTTGAGGGGTCTCATGAAATCGCACTCTTCAACGGTCGTGGTCGGGATGGTGGTCGCCTCGCTTTCCGGCTCGGCAGATGCCGCCATCCGATATGTGGATGCCGCGCTTGCGACCGGTGCCAACAACGGCACGAGTTGGGCGGATGCCTTCCAGGGTTCTGCTGCGGTCGCGACCGCGCTCGCGGGAAGCGCGTCGGGAGATCAGATCTGGGTGAAGGCCGGTTCCTACAAGCCAACGCTCACCACGAGCCGCACGCTGACCCACACGCTCAAGAGTGGCGTCGGTGTGTACGGCGGATTCGCGGGAACGGAGACGGCGCTGGCCGACCGAAATGTGACGGCCAATGTGACGACCCTCACGGGTGACTTGACTGGCAACGACAACGGCACCGTCACCAACATGGCGGAAAACTCCTATCACGTCGTCGTCGGGAGCAGCGTGCCAGCGACGGCGATCCTCGATGGATTCCGGATCGTCGGCGGGTACGCCAACGGCGCGACTGCATCGAACTACGACAAGGGCGGAGGGATCATCATCCTGACGAGCGGCAGCCCGACGGTGCGCAACTGCAACTTCGTCGGGAATCGCTGCACCTTCGGCGGAGGCGCGGGCTACATCTATCAGGCGCAAGCGACCTTCACGAACTGCGAGTTCACCGACAATGTCGGCGGCAGCTACGGCGGGGCCTTCGACACCAACGCGACGACCGTGACCTGGGAGCGGTGCACGTTCACGAACAATCAGGCGGCGCGCGCAGGTGCGATCGAGTCCTACGGAAGTTCCCAGACGAAGATCACCAACTGCGTCTTCCGGCTCAACAAGGCGACGAGTGCGAACTCGGGTGGCGCTGTGTGGGCGGGGACCACTTCGACGGTCACCGTGCGCAACTCGACCTTCGTGCAGAACTCGACGACCGCGACCACGGGTGGCGGCTTCTACAACACGAGCGGCACGAGCACCCTCGCCAACTGTATTTTCTGGGGGAACTACGGTTCCGGCAGCGCGACGACCAACAATCAAGTCACCGCGGCTGGGGGGACGAACACGGTCACCTACAGCGTCGTGCAGAATGGATTGACGGGGACGGGAAACACATCGGTTGATCCACTGTTCGTCAGCCAATCGGCTGGTGACTTGCACTTGCAGATCACTTCATCGGCGATCGACGCCGGCAGCAACACGATGATCCCCGCCGGCGTGACCACCGACCGCGATGGCAACGCGCGGCAGGTGGACATCACGACAGTCCCCGATACCGGGGTCGGCACCGCGCCGATCGTCGATCGCGGCGCATTTGAAGTTCAGCCGCCGCCACCACCACCGTGTCCTCCCGATCTCAATGCGGACGGCACCGTCGATGGTCTCGACATGACCGAGATCCTCTCGAACTGGGGAGGCCCCGGCGCTGACATCAATGGCGACGGCATCACGGATGGCATCGACCTCTCCTCGGTGCTCGCGGGGTGGGGTCCCTGCTGAGTCAGTGCCGAGGGGGATAGCATCGCCTCAGGCGATCCATGGACGAGCAGAACGCGCTCCACACAATGAGAGACTGGCCGGGGGAACGATTCGAGTCGCTGTGGACTGCGGTTGGCTCGGTCGGTGGCTCGGGTGCGCTCACGAAGGACGACCTCGCCGCGCTTCCCATCGTGCTGAAGCCGACATGGGGATCGATGGCCGATGGCGCATGGGCCGTCGTGCAGGGGCGACTGGAACAGAAGACGCCACTCGGCGAAGTTCACCCCGATGGCGAGGAGTGGTTCATTCGTCCACACGATGCCGCTCCGATCGCGGCCTACGTCAATGCTCCATCGGCGGCGGTCGGGAGTCAGGTCGTGGTTGTCGGGCGCGAACTCGGGGTGCTGCGGCTGGCGGATCGTGAGGGGGAAATCCGCGAGTATCAGGCCATTGTTGCGCGCACCGTCGATGCGGCAGGAGCCGCGTGGATCGGTCATCGCGGTGGCGAAGCTGCCGGCCTGCTCGCCTCTGGAAGTGGAGTGGGATCCGCTGCTCTGCTCGCGGCGCTTGGAGTCATTGTGGCGGGCGGCTGGATCGCCGCACGGCTCTTCATGCGGAGATCGACGAGTCCTGCTCTCTCAAGGATCCACCAAGTGGCGGAGCGCGCGCGATGACGCGAACGCTCACGCAGCGCACGGCACGGGGATCGGCGCCGGTCGAGATCGGCAGCGGACTTCTTGCGACCGCAGGCGCGATCATCGCGCGCGCAGTCGCGCCGATGCAACCCTCTGGCGTCCTCGTCATTGCCGATGAGGCGCTCGCGGGGTCTCACTCGTGGGCGGAAGCGGTCGTCGCCTCGCTTCATGCGGAGCCGACGTTCGCCAAGGTGCCGCTCACGAGTTTCGCCGTGCGGGCGACGGAGGCGAACAAGAGCATCACGCAGTGGCAGGCGATCCTCGAGCGCGCGGTCGCGGCGAAGCTCGATCGCCATGGGCTCATTGTTGCCGTCGGTGGAGGAATCGTCACCGACCTCGCGGGATTCGTGGCGGCGACGTACATGCGTGGCCTGGCGTGGGTCGCGATTCCTACGACGCTCCTAGGGATGGTCGATGGAGCCCTCGGTGGGAAGACTGCCGTGAATCTCGCGCTGCCCCGTGGGGGGCTCGGCAAGAATCTTGCGGGAGCGTTCTGGCCACCGTCGGCGGTGATCTCTGATGTGCGCGTGCTCTCGACGCTGTCGCCGCGCCAGATTCGCGCGGGACTCGCCGAGTGCCTCAAGCACGCGATGATCGCCGACCCGGGGCTCGCGTCGCTCCTCGACACCGCAGTCGCCGCAGCGCACAGCCTCGATGCCGCCGATCAGTGGAAGTTGATCGAACTCGTCGCTCGCAGCGCAAAGGTCAAGCTGGACATCGTCGAGGCCGACGAACGCGAGGGTGGGGTGCGGCGCCATCTCAACCTCGGCCACACATTTGCCCACGCGATCGAAGCGCATCTCCATGAGGAACTCAACCACGGAGAGGCGGTCGCCCTCGGGTTGATCGCGGCAGCCGCTGCCTCACGGGCCTCCGGGCGACTGACCGCGGAAGAGGCAGCCGCCGTCCGGCAGCGGGTCGGTTCGATTGGTCTCCCGACGGCCCTTCCGCGCCGACTTGACCCCGCAGTCCTTCTGGAAACCGCCCGCAGCGACAAGAAGGGCAGGGGTGGGGT